>DAITNL010000098.1:0-11387 GCA_036834665.1 Candidatus Competibacteraceae bacterium
GCTGGGCGAGTTTGTCGCTGAGATTGAGCAGGCGCGACAGGGCGTTGGAAATCTGCACATCGCCGCCGGCGCCCTCGACGCGCGGCAGGCGGTCGAGCGCTTCGCCAAGCTGGGAGCGCAGCAGATTGACGTTGACATCGGCCTGGGCGAGCAGGGGCCGCACCGTACCGCCGTCCTGATCGAGCAGGGCTGCCAGCACATGCACCGGCTCGATGAATTGATGGTCGCGGCCCACCGCCAAACTCTGGGCGTCACTCAGGGCCAGTTGAAACTTGCTGGTCAATTTGTCCATGCGCATGCGTGCGTTCCCCGTAAAAACGTTATTTCCCTAGTGAATAGGGGTGGTTTTACGGAATTCAAGGCAGCATGCCCTGCCCGCACCCCAAGCCCGCTACGGAGCAAGGGGTGCATGGGCACGCCCGCTAGCCCAGCCAGCGCCGGGCATTGCGGAACAGGCGCAGCCACGGCCCATCCTCGCCCCAGCCATCGGGATGCCAGGAATGCTGCACAGTGCGGAAGACCCGTTCCGGATGCGGCATCAGCAGCGTGAAGCGCCCATCGCGGCTGCACAGTCCGGTGATGCCATCCGGCGAACCGTTCGGATTGGCCGGATAGGTGCGCGCCGGCTGACCGTGATGGTCGATAAAGCGCAGCGCCACCACGCCCGCCGCCCGCGCTGCCGCTGGCCCATCGGCATCACGAAATTCGGCGCGACCTTCGCCATGCGCCACGGTGATCGGCAGGCGCGAGCCAGCCATGCCCTGCAGGAACAGCGATGGCGACGGCAGCACCTCGACCAGGCTCAGGCGCGCCTCGAACTGCTCGACCCGATTGCGCACGAAGCGCGGCCACAGGTCGGCGCCGGCGATCAGCTCATGCAGATTGGAGAACATCTGGCAGCCGTTGCACACCCCGAGACCGAAGCTGTCGGGACGGGCAAAGAACGCGGCGAATGCATCGCGGGCGCGCGGATTGAACAGGATCGACTTGGCCCAGCCCTCGCCGGCGCCGAGCACGTCGCCATAGGAAAAGCCGCCGCAGGCCGCCAGGCCCTGGAAATCGGCCAGCGATACCCGCCCAGCGATCAGGTCACTCATGTGCACATCGACCGCAGCGAAGCCGGCCCGATCAAAGGCGGCGGCCATTTCCACCTGACCGTTGACACCCTGCTCGCGCAGGATCGCCACCCGCGGCCGTGCATCACTGCTAGCGATGAACGGTGCGGCCACATCCTCGGCCGGATCGAAACTCAGCAGCACGCTCAGGCCCGGATCGGCCGGATCGCAGGCTGCATCAAAAGCCTCGCGGGCACAGTCGGGATGATCGCGCAGGGCCTGCAGGCGATAGCTGGTTTCCGACCAGGCGCGGCGCAGTTCGGCACGTGAGCCGGTGAACACGGTTTCCCCGGCGAAGCGCAGCCGCAGATCATCGCTGGCATTGGGCGCGCCAATCACATGGCAGCAATCACCCAGGCCGGCAGCGGCCAGCGTTGCCAGCACCGCCGCGCGATCGCTGGACCGTACCTGCACCACCGCACCCAGTTCCTCGGCGAACAGCGCCGGCAGCAGTTCCTCGCCGAGATCGTCGAGCAGCACGGTCACGCCGCAGCCACCGGCAAACATCATCTCCACCAGCACCGCCAGCAGACCGCCATCGGAGCGGTCGTGATAGGCCAGCAGGCGGCCGCGGGCGTTGAGCTGCTGGATGGCGGTAAAGAAGGCGCACAGATCCGCAGCGGAATCGACATCCGGCACTGCCTCGCCGAGCTGGTTGCAGACCTGGGCCAGCGCCGAACCGCCCAGACGATTCCGGCCGCGCCCCAGATCGATCAGGATCAGATCGGTATCGCCGCGATCGCTGCGCAACTGCGGGGTCAGGGTGCGGCGCAGATCGACCACCGGCGCGAAGGCCGAGACGATCAGCGACAGCGGCGCGACCACACTCTTGCGCGCACCATCCGCCTCCCAGACCGTGCGCATCGACAGCGAATCCTTGCCGACCGGAATAGCGATACCCAGCGCCGGGCACAGCTCCAGACCGACCGCGCGCACGGTATCGAACAGGCGCGCATCCTCGCCGGGATGTCCAGCCGCCGCCATCCAGTTGGCCGACAGCTTGACATCGCCGAGCGTGTCGATACGCGCCGCCGCGATGTTGGTCAGCGCCTCGCCGATCGCCATGCGCCCCGAGGCTGGTGCATCCAGCACCGCCAGCGGCGTGCGCTCGCCCAGCGCCATGGCCTCGCCGCTATCGGTGTCGAAGCTGGTCGCAGTCACCGCAACATCGCTGACCGGCACCTGCCACGGCCCGACCATCTGGTCGCGACACACCAGCCCGGTAACGCTGCGATCGCCAATGGTGATCAGGAAACTCTTGTCGGCCACGGCGGGCAGGCGCAGCACCCGCACCACCGCCTCGCCCAGCTCAAGGCCGCTCAGGTCCAGTGGCCGGGGCGCAACCGGCTCGCGGGTCACGTCGCGCTGCATCCTCGGCGGCTTGCCAAACAGCACGCTCATCGGCAGATCCACTGGCCGGTTGTCGAACTGGCGATCGCTGACCATCAGTTGCGCGTCGCCGCCGGTAGCGACACCGATCAGCGCATAGGGGCAGCGTTCCCGTTCGCACAGTGCCTCGAAGGCGGCCAGACCCTCGGCGGCAATCGCCAGCACATAGCGCTCCTGGGCCTCATTGCACCAGATCTGCATCGGCGACATGCCCGGATCGGCGTTGGGCACCGCGCGCAGTTCAAAATCGCCGCCGCGCCCAGCGCCATGCACGATTTCCGGCACGGCATTGGACAGACCACCGGCGCCGACATCGTGCACCGACAAAATCGGATTGTCCGCACCCAGGGCGGTGCAACGGTCGATCACTTCCTGGGCGCGACGCTGGATTTCCGGGTTGCCGCGCTGCACCGAGGCAAAGTCGAGGTCCTCGTGGGAACTGCCGGCCGCCATGCTGGAGGCCGCACCGCCGCCAAGACCAATCAGCATCGCCGGCCCGCCCAGCACCACGATGGCCGTGCCCGGCGGCAGCTCAGCCTTATGCACATGCGCTTCGCGGATATTGCCCAGGCCACCGGCGAGCATGATCGGCTTGTGGTAGCCGCGCCGCTGACCATCGGGGCCGTCGCCCTCGAAGCTGCGGAAATAGCCGGCCAGATTGGGGCGGCCAAATTCGTTGTTGAATGCCGCTGCACCGAGTGGCCCGTCCAGCATGATATCCAGTGCCGCAGCGATGCGTTCGGGCTTGCCGTAGTCGCGCTCCCAGGGCTGGATAAAGCCGGGAATGCGCAGATTGGACACCGAGAAGCCGCACAGACCGGCCTTGGGTTTGGCGCCGCGCCCGGTGGCGCCTTCATCGCGAATCTCGCCGCCGGAACCGGTGGCCGCGCCGGGAAAGGGCGAAATCGCGGTCGGGTGGTTATGGGTCTCGACCTTCATCAGGATGTGCACCGCTTCCCGGTGATAGCGGTACTCGCCATCGGCGGGATCGGGGAAGAAGCGCCCGGCAGAAAAACCGCTCATCACGGCGGCGTTGTCGCTATAGGCCGAGAGCACGTCATCGGGATGGCAGGCGTGGGTGTGGCGGATCATCGCGAACAGCGATTGCGCCTGGGCGACGCCATCGATCACCCAGTCGGCGTTGAAGATCTTGTGCCGGCAATGCTCGGAATTGGCCTGGGCGAACATCATCAGCTCGACATCGGTCGGGTTGCGCGCCAGGCGGGTAAAGCTGTCGAGCAGGTAGTCGATTTCGTCTTCGGACAGCGCCAGGCCCAGTTCATGGTTGGCCGCGACCAGGGCGGCGCGGCCACCGCCCAGCACGTCCACGCTGTTCAGCAGCGCCGGTTCGGCCTGGGCGAACAGCACGGCGGGATCCTCGTCCGGCGTTAAAACCGCCTCGGTCATGCGGTCATGCAGCAGCGGCTTGAGGGCGGCCTGCTCGGCAATGCTCAGCGGTCGCGTAGCCTGCACCGACCAGGTGATGCCGCGTTCGATGCGCCGCACGTGATGCAGGCCGCAGTTATGGGCGATGTCGGTGGCCTTGGACGACCAGGGCGAAAGGGTGCCGGGTCGCGGGATCACCAGCAGGCTCAGCGCATCGGGCAGGCTGCGCCGCGCGGCGCTGGGGCCATACTCCAGCAGCCGCTCCAGCACCGCGCGTTCGTGGGTGTCCAGCGACCCGTCGACGAAATGCACGAATTCGGCGTAAAGGTCAGTCACGACCGCGACCTGCCGCCGGACTACGGCCAGCAGTTTTTCCAGGCGAAACGGTGACAGAGCGGGGCTTCCACGGAAACGCAGCATCGCGAGCACTCTCCTCGGGCAGGCGGGAAGCGCCGATGATACAGCATAGGGCGCGCTGCGGAACGGGCGTGGCGCGTGCGGTACGCCCCGCCGCTACTTGCCGATCCGCAGCAGCCCACCCAGGCCGTGCTGGTCGAGGAACGCGTTGGCGCTGTCGCGGATGGCGGCGGCGCTATCCAGGATCAGCACCTCATCGAGCAGGGCCTGAGCGGCCTCATAGCGGATGCTGCGGATCAGCCACTTGATCTTGAGCAGGCTGCCCAGGTTCATGCTCAGACTGTCCACGCCCATCGCGGTCAGCAGCAGGGCGCCGGCCGGATCGCCGGCCATCTCGCCGCAGACACTGACCGGCTTGCCGGCCGCGCGCACCCGCTCGACGACCTGACGAATCGCCGCCAGCACCGCCGGGTGCAGCGGATCGTAGAGCTTGGCGACCCGGTCGTTGTTGCGATCCACTGCCAGCAGATACTGGGTCAGGTCGTTGCTGCCGATCGAGGCGAAATCGACCAGCCGGATCAAAGCATCGATCTGGTACACCGCCGAGGGCACTTCAACCATGATGCCCAGCCGGGGCATGCGCACCACGAGACCCTCGACCTCCAGTTCAGCGCGGGCACTGTCCAGCAGCGCCAGGGCCTCGCGCAACTCCATGACGCTGCCGATCATTGGCAACAGAATCGACAGGTTGGCGTAATTGCTGCCGGCGCGCAGCATCGCCCGCAACTGGGTCTTGAACAGGTCTGGCTGATCGAGACTGATGCGGATACCGCGCCAGCCCAGATAGGGATTCTGTTCACTGATTGGAAAATACGGCAGCGGCTTATCGCCGCCGATGTCGAGGGTGCGCAGCACCACCGGATGCGGGTCCATGATCCGCAATACCCGGGTATACAGCGTGGTCTGCTCCTCCTCGCCGGGGAAGCGGTCGCGCAGGAAAAAGTGCAGTTCCGAGCGGTACAGACCCACGCCGCGCACGCCGCTGTTGCGCGCTGCGGCGATGTCAGCGAACAGGCCGGAATTGGCATGCAGCTCCAGGCCATGGCCATCGAGGGTTTCGGCGGGCAGGTCGCGCAGGTGCTGCAGGCCCTGCGACAGTTCCGCCTCCTCGGTGATCAGCTTCAGGTATTCCTGGCGCAGCGCCGGGCTGGGCTGGATACATACCCGCACCGTATAGCCGTCGACCACCACCTCACGGCCATTCAGCCGTCCCGGAGGCAGATTGCTGACTCCGAACACCGCCGGCACGCCCAGGCCCCGCGCCAGCAGGGCAACATGCGAAGCGCCGGTGCCGCGCACTGATACCAGACCCTTGAGCTTCTCCGGCGGCACGTCCAGCAGTTGCGAGACGCTGATTTCCTCGCCCATCAGCACAGCGTTATCGGGATATTGACGATCGACGGTCTGCTCTTCATGCAGGCGGTTGAGCAGGCGCTGGCCGAGATCGAGGATATCGGCGGCACGCTCGCGCAGATAGGGATCGTCCATCTCGGTGAAGATGTTGGCGTATTCGAGCACCGTAGCCCGCAGCGCGCCCGGCGCCCAGTTGCCGGTGTAAATGCGCTCCAGGGTGCCATTGACCAGACTGTCGCTGCTCAGCAGCAGCGCGTAGGCATCGAACAGGGCGCGGTCACCGGCCGACAGCAGCAGGCGCATCCGTTCGCTCAGGCGCTGCAGCTCGGCCAGCTCGGCCGCAACCGCCTGGCGAAAGCGCGAGGCTTCGGCATCGACGTCGTCGATATCCTTGTCCGGCACCCGTTCGAGGGCGGCGCTGGGAAACACCACCACCGCTTCGCCAATGGCCAGACCGCGGGCGCTGGCCACCCCTTCCAGGAACAGGGTACCGGAGAGCGCGTCACCATCGAGGCGGTCGAGAGCCTGACGGATCTCGGTCTGGTTGATGCAGCCGGCCAGTTGCGCCGCCAGCGTCACCAGAAAGGATTCCTCGTCGGCGGTGTACTTGCGCTGCTCGCGCTGCTGCGCCACCAGCACGCCGAGCACCTTGCGGCGGCGGATGATCGGCACGCCAATGAAGCCGTGGAAGGGCGCCTCGCCCGTGGCGGCAATGTAGCGGAAGGCAGGATGGGCCGGGGCGTTTTCGACGTTGACCGGTTCGGCGCGGCTGGCAGCCAGACCCGTCAGGCCCTGGCCGGTTTTGAGGCGCACCTTACCGACCGCGCCCGGACGCAGACCGTCGCTGGCCATGAGCACATGCTCGCCACGGGCGTGATCGGTCATGTACACCGAGCAAACATCGGTATGCAGGGCAGCCTTGACCTCGGCGACGACCACGTTAAGCGCCTCGCCAAGATTGCGGGTTGCGTTGATGTCCTGCACGATGCGCCGCAGGATGTCCAACATGGAACCGTCCTCAAAGCAGGGCGACAGACTGCGAAACGGAGTACCTCAGCGCCGCGACAGGCGATGGGAACGCGGCGTGGATGGGCACGGCGGACACTGCGGCTCTTCCCGCGGTGGCGCCACGACCGGCACCTCCAGCGTATCATCCGCAACGATGGTACGTCGCGCCGAGATGACCATGCGCGTAATCACCGGATGCTGGCCCAGATCCAGCCGGCGCAGCGGCAACACCACAGCCTGCTTACACACGACATGGGCCTGGGGGGATTCCACCTGTGGTGCGGCCGGTGCGCAGGCCGGGCTACTGACAAACAGCAGCGGCGCCAGTTCGTGCAGGGCCCGCCAGTAGACATGGCGCTTAAACGATACCACGGCGCGCAGCGGATACCAGTAGTCCACCCATTGCCAATGGTCAAATTCCGGGCGTTCGGTCAGGTCCAGGCGCACCGCATCCTCGCCACCGAGCATGCGCAGCAGGAACCAGACCTGTTTCTGGCCGATGCAGGGCGATTTGCCCCCCCGGCGCACCAGACGCTTGGGCAGACGATAGCGCAGCCAGCCCTTGGTGCAGCCAATCACCTGGACATGCTCCGGGCGCAGGCCCACCTCTTCGGCCAGTTCGCGAAACATGGCCTGCTCGGGCGACTCATCCGGCCGGATCCCACCCTGGGGAAACTGCCAGGAGTACTGTCCAATCCGCCGCGCCCAGAACAGGCGCCCTTCGGCGTTGCACAGAATGATGCCGACGTTAGGCCGGTAACCCTCCGAATCGATCACGGTGCCAACCGATCTTTTGCAATGAATTGTTCATCGTATTTTTCCATACCCGTCAAGCATTGCGCCACTGAAATCCGCGCGGACCCTGCTGCGGGCCGCACCCACGGCAAGCGACCCTGCCGATTCACACCGGAACCTTCCATCCCGGCCCCAGCCGCTTACAATTCTCCGCATCAGACTCGCGGGATTCGCTCCGCCGTGCTGCCCGTCCCTTCCGCCCCAGGAGTTCGCAATGCGCCGTTCCCTGCTGTATCCGCTTCTGCTGCTGGCCCTGCTGTTATCCGGGCGCGTCCACGCCCTCGACGATATACCCCAAGCCATCGCTGCCACCCAGTACCTGCAACTGATCCGCGATAGCCGCGATCCGGCCGGACGCAGCGTGGCCGCTCTACGCCAGCAGGCTGAGCAACTGGCGCAGCAGCAGAACTGGCCATCCGCCATCGAGCGCTATGAGACGGCGCTGGCCACCGGCCAGGCACCGGCGCTGCTGTGGCTGGATCTGAGCCAGGCCTGGCAGCGGCGCATGCAAAGCACGAGCGACAGCACGCAGCAACAGGCCCGGCAGCGCGCCCAGCAAGCGGCCTGGAACGGTCTGGAAGCGGCGCGCGCACCCTTTGAACGCGCCCGCGCCCTGTTCCGGCTCGGTGAACTGTACGACCAGGCCAAGAATTCCCGCCAGGCGCTGACCGCTTTCCGTGAGGGCCTCGATCTTGAGGATGAACCGCGCATCGCCAAGCGCTATCAGGAACTGGCCGCGGCGCTGGCCTTCCAGATCAAGGGCGTCGAGGTCGATTCAGACAGCGCCACGCCGAAAATCTGCCTGAACTTCTCCGATGATCTGTCCCGCGATCGGCGCGTGCATTACGAAGATTATCTGCTGGTGCAGCCGGCGATCAGCGCCGTAGTCAGCGCCAGCGAGCAGAAGCTGTGCATCGAAGGCGTGCAGCATGGGCAGAGCTATACCCTCACCACCCGGCCGGGCATTCCCGCTGCCAATGGCGACCAGACCCGCACCGGCCAGGAG
The DNA here is from genome assembly GCA_036834665.1 of Candidatus Competibacteraceae bacterium. Lineage (GTDB taxonomy): Bacteria > Pseudomonadota > Gammaproteobacteria > Competibacterales > Competibacteraceae > RXIX01. The sequence continues at coordinate 8,470 of DAITNL010000098.1, forward strand.
TTCACCGCCAAGGTCGAGGACCGTGAGCCGACCCTCGGCTTTCGCGGCGCCACCTATGTGCTGCCGCGCAGCGGCGGCCAGCAGTTGCCGTTGACCAGCGTCAACGTTGAGACGGCGCGGCTGCGGGTGCTGCGCATCAATGATCGCAACCTGCTGCATGAGATCGAAAAGCGTCGCATCACCAATCTGCTCGACGGCTATGACCTGAACGCCATCGCCAAGCGTTCCGGCGAACAGGTCTGGACCGGCACGCTGAGCCTGAACAGCGCCGCGCGCAATCAGGAGGTCACCACCGGCATTCCCATCGAACAGATCCTGCCCAGCCCGCAGCCGGGCATCTACATCGTCGCTGCCGCACCCGCCGGAGCCGATCTGGATGATTATGAGAACCGCGCCACCCAGTGGCTGATCGGCTCCGACATTGGCCTGTTCACTCTGCGCGGCAGCGATGGCCTGCATGTGTTCGCCCGCTCGCTGGCCAGCGCCCAGCCGCTGGCCGGGATCGAGCTGCGCCTGTACGCGAACAACAACAGCGAGCTGGGCAAGGTGGTCACCGATCGCCAGGGCTATGCGCGCCTTGATCCGGGTCTGCTGCGTGGCGAGGGCGGCCGCGAACCGGCGGCGCTGATGGCCTTTGGCAAGGACGATTACAACATGCTCGACCTGACCCGGCCGGCTTTCGATCTGAGCGACCGGGGCGTCGAGGGCCGCGCTGCGCCCGGCGCGACTGATGCCTTTCTCTACACCGAGCGCGGCATCTACCGGCCCGGCGAGACCGTGCAGCTCATGGCGCTGCTGCGCGACAGCCGTGGTTATGCCGCTGGGCAAACGCCGCTGAGCCTGAAGGCCTTCCGTCCCGACACGGTGGAAATCGCCGCGCCGCGTCCCGGTACGCCCGCGCTGGGCGGCTATCCGGCACAAGTGCCGCTGCCGGCGAACGCGCGCACCGGCACCTGGACCGTCAAGGCCTATACCGATCCGGCCGGTGATCCGGTCGGTCAGGTCGAGTTCCAGGTGGAAGATTTCATCCCGCAACAGCTCAAGCTGGAGCTGAAGACCGCCGCCAGCCTGCTGCGCCCCGGTGAACCGGTCCTGGTCGATCTCGATGGCCGTTTTCTGTACGGCGCACCGGCAGCCGGCCTCAAGGCCGAGGCGGAAGTGGTGCTGCGCGAGGATCCCAACCCCTATCCGGCCTTCCCCGGCTATCGCTTTGGGCTGGCGCAGGAGCGCTGGAATGCGCAGCGTTTTCCGCTGGCGCTGGCGGGCACCGATGCCCAGGGCAAAGCGCAGGCTCAGATCAGCCTGAATGAAATCCCCGATACCACCCGGCCATTGCTGGCGCGACTGCGCGTGTCGCTGTTCGAGCCGGGCGGACGACCGGTGACGCGCAGCCTGGACCTGCCCTATCGGCCACGGCCATTCGCCATCGGCATCAAGCCGCGCTTCAGCGATGAAGGCGTGCGCATCGGCCAGGAAGCCGCCTTTGAAGTGCTGGCCCTGGATGCCTTTGGCCAGCCGCAGGCTCACAGCGGGCTGCGCGCTGAACTGCTGCGCGAGGAGTATCAGTACTATTGGTACCACGATGAAGGGCGCTGGAATTACAAGCTGGTGATCCGCGACAGCGCGCCGCTGCGCAGTCAGGCGCTGGACCTGAGCGCCGGCGCGGCAACGCCCATCAGCCAGCGCGGGCTGGACTGGGGCCGCTATCGCCTTGACGTGCTCGATCCGGCCAGCGGCGTGGCGTCCAGCCTGCGCTTTACCGTCGGCTGGTTCGATAAGCCCGGTGATGATGACACCCCCGATCAGCTCAAGGTGACCCTGGATCAGCCGCGCTATCAGATCGGCGACACGGCCCGAGTGTTCATCCGCGCGCCGTTCGCCGGCGAGGTGCTGCTGAACGTGGTCGGTGACCGGCTGTGGCTGAGCCGCACGGTCAGCGTCTCCGCCGAAGGGACCACGGTGGATCTACCGATTCCGGCTGAATGGGGACCGGGCGTGTATATCGCCGCTACTGCATTCCGTCCGGCCGCGACCACTGCGAACACGCCGCGCGGCCCGGGGCGGGCGATTGGTGTTGCCTGGCTGGGACTGGATCCGGCAGCGCGCACCTTGAACGTGGCGCTTGAGGCGCCGGCTGAATGGACGCCGCGCCAGACCGTCGAACTGCCGGTGCGGGTCAGTGGACTGGAAGCCGGCCAGCCGGCCTATCTGACCGTGGCCGCCGTCGATGAGGGCATTCTGCAACTGACCGACTTCAACAGCCCCGACCCGGTGAGCTATTTCCTCGGCAAGCGCCGCCTGGGCGTACAACTGCTTGACCTGTACGGCAAGCTGATCGAGAGCAACGGCCGCCCCGGCCAGCTCAAGGTCGGTGGCGATGCCGAAAACCGCCAGCTCGATGCCTCGGGGCTGCGCACGGTCAAGACTCTGGCGCTGTTCTCGGGACCGGTGGCGCTGGATGCCCAGGGTCAGGCACGCATCCCGCTGGCGCTGCCCGATTTCAACGGCCAGTTGCGGTTGATGGCGGTGGCCTGGGATCGCAATCGTCTGGGCCGCGCCGAAGCTGCGCCGCTGGTGCGCGATCCACTGGTGGCGCGTCTCTATCTGCCGCGCATCCTGGCGCCGGAGGATGAAAGCCGCGTTACCGTGACCGTGCAGAACCTGAATGCGCCACCCGGCGATTATCAGGTGCGCCTGCAGGCCAGCGGCGCGGTACAGGTCGATGCACCGGCTGCATTCACCTTCAGCGTTGCCGCTGACAGCGCCCCGGCCGCGATGCGCCAGGTCTTCACCCTGCGCGGCCAGCAGCCGGGCGCGGGGCAGTTGCAGTTGCAGGTCGATGGTCCACAGGGCTTCAGCCTGCGCCATGATGCCGATATCAGCGTGCGCCCGGCGCAGACCCTGAGCAGCCAGCGCAG
>DAITNL010000099.1:0-9883 GCA_036834665.1 Candidatus Competibacteraceae bacterium
GGGCGGTACTGGCAATGGTGGTGGTGACGCGGGCACGGCCTGAATGGGCGCGGGCGGTACTGGCAATGGTGGTGGTGACGCGGGTGCAGCCTGAATGGGCGCGGGCGGTACTGGCAATGGTGGTGGTGACGCGGGCACGGCCTGAATGGGCGCGGGCCTGGGTGGCGGCGGACTGGATGTGGAGCGCTCACCGTGATGGCGCTCGTCGATAATGTTCACGCCGAATTGTTGCGCCAACATCGCTAGATCCCGCCGCAGTCCTTCGCCACGGGCGCGAATCTTCCACAGATCGTGATAGCGATACAGCTCGGCCAGCAGTAGCGAGCGGCTTTCAGGCGGCTCGTGCAGCCGGAAGATGGCACCACCGCCGCCGGGGCTGATCACGGTCAGTGCCGCATCGCCGAGCAGGCCAAAATGCCCTTGGCCGAGCGTGGCGGTAAAGACGCACTTGTGGATTTCATCGGGCAGGCTGTCGAGCTGAATCAGGAATTCGGCGCGCGCCAGGTCGAAACGAATGGCGCCGCGTGGACTGGCCGGCTGGTTATAGAACAGGAACCAGTCATCGCTGAGCACCCGCTCCTGGGCATCGAGCGCGAAACAGGCCAGGTCGAGATCACCGGGGGCGTGGTTCCAGCACAGGCGCAGTCGCAGCTTGCCAGCGCTGGCCAGCGGCGCGTTGGCGCCCTTGATGAGTTCTTTCATGGCGGTGGCGGGCACGGCTGTGGGATCCAGGTATGTCATTGAAATGAGCCATGCGGATTATTATACAACGCCGCTGGTTCAGTGCGGTCCGGCCAGCGGCAGTTGCAGACTGACGGCATTCCACTGACCGGGCGGTCGCAGACGCAACGCTTCGCGCAGTCGTTCCAGCAGTTGCGGCCCACTCAGCTTGAGAGCGGCTACTGGTGTGCGTGGCTTGCGGGTTTCCTTGAGATCATGGCGTCCCATCAGGCGCAGCGGCTGGCGGGTCGCGACCAGAATAAACGCTTCCTCGCCGGGTGGCGGTTCCGGCAGGTAGTGGAAACGCTTGCTGGTCATGGGCGGAAAGCTCACCGCCTCGTTGGCGCGCACCGGGTAATTGGTCAGCAGTTGCGTGGTAGTGCCCGCAGTGCCGATCGTGTAAAGGTTCAGATAACTGTCGGCGCTGCTGTTCAGATCGAGCGTGACCGGCTGTCCGATGCGCAGTGGCAGCGGCGTACTTTCCTGCAGTGTGACCGTGAATTCGGCGCGGGGATTGCTCATGCCAAGCGGGTCGGTGGTTGCTTGTGGCGGTGTTTCCGGTGCGGGCGTGGCGCAGCCCGTCACCAGCAGCATCAGCAGCAGTATCAGCGGCAGGAGCAGCAGAACAGGCCAGCGGACAACAGGATTCGTGGACATGGTTTCAACGTTCGCGGTGGCGCGGCAATTAGGCTAGCTGAGGAATGCCGGCAGGTGTTGGTTTATTCCATTTTAACAAGCGCCCCGCCGCCGTGGGGTCAGGGTGTAGACCGGGCTTGATATTCTCTAATCCTGAGTGCAAAACCGTTGCACAATAGCCTTTATGAAAAAAACTGCGAGGCAAAGAGAATGATGAGATCAGGTGCTTGGGGCCGCGTGGCGGGCCTGAAAATCATCTGGCTGGGCATCTGCTGTCTGGTGCTGCTGGCGGCTGGTCGCGTCCAGGCCCAGCAGGATTCGCGCCCGGAGTTGCTGGTGTACTGCGGTATTACCATGGTGCGCCCGGTGACCGAGATTGCCCGGATGATTGAACAGCGCGAGACCGTGCGCGTCACCATCAGCCAGGGCGGTTCCGAGGACCTTTACCAGAGCCTGCGCAAGAGCCGGGTTGGCGATTTGTATCTGCCGGGCGAACCCGATTATCGCGCCCGCCATCTTGCCGAAGGCCTGCTGGGCGAATTCAAAGTGGTTGGCTATAACCAGGCGGCGCTGATGGTGCGCAAGGGCAACCCGCATCAGATCAAGGCCGATGTGCGCGAATTGCTGCGCAAGGATCTGGCCGTGGTGATCGGCAGCCCGGAAAGCGGCAGCATCGGTCAGGAAACCAAGCGCATTCTGGATCTCGTGGGCCTTGATGACCAGGTGCAGGACGTGGCCGCTTTTCTGGCCCCCGACTCACGCACGCTCAACGCTGCCCTGCGCAAGGGCGAGGCCGATCTGATTCTGAACTGGCGGGCGACCGGCTTTTTCCCCGATAACATCGAGGTGATCGATGTGCTGGATCTCGACCCGGCCCTGGCCAAGCCACAGCCGCTGTTATTGAACCTGCTGACCTTCTCCACGCAGCCGGATCTGGCGCGTCGCTTCATGCACTATGCTGCCTCGGCCGAGGGCCAGGCGATCTTTCGCAAGCACGGATTTCTCGATAACAGCCACAGCCCTGCCAACGACTGAACCCGGCAACCATCATGATACGCCGTGCCGGTTCCGCCGATTCGTCGCCGCGCGACGCAGCGCATCCGCGCTATGAAGCGGAATCCTCGTGGCTGTTCCTGGGTTTGCTCGGCAGTTTCTTCATTGGTTTCCTGTTGATTATCGGCTCGAATCATCTGTTTTCGCGTCTGATTGACGAACTCGGGCAAAAGAGCGCCAACGAACGTGCCCGACTGTTCATTGGTGAGGAAATTACCGCATCCATCCAGGGCATCGAGCTGGAGCTGTACCGCATGGTCACCACGCTTGGGGTGATGGGACAGCGGCGTATCCAGGCGCAAATCATGCAGCGTCTGGACAAGCTGCGCGGCGATCTGCAGGTGTTGCGCGCAGGTGGCACGGTGCAACGCATGGTACAGCTCAATCTGGAAGGTCAGGATCAAATGCTGCGCGAGGTCTTCTACACACCACCGCCCGGCGGCGAGCGCTATGTGATGGAACTGATCGAGCTGGCACCCTATCTTGACCAGATTCAAAACAAGACTACCGAATTGATGGCGATGTTGGCTGAGCGCGAGCAGTTTCGCGCCGTCCAGGACAACAGTGGTCTGCTCGATAGCGAACAGCGCATCAAGAGCTATCTGAAGCGCGTGCCGCCGCTGTTCGTGCGTCTGAATGAAAACGCTAACCGGCTGTTCTTCGAAAGCCAGCATCGTCTGTCCGATCTGGAGGTACAGCTTGCCGAGCAGCGTCAGCGCTACCGCACCACGGAGCAGGCCCTGGCGGTGCTGGTGGTGGTGCTGGTGATGTTGACTGGCTTCATGTTCGCCCTGCAGATCAATCGCTCCAACCGCAAGCTGCACCGGGCCTGGGATGCAATGCGCGCTGCCAAGGAGGAGGCTGAGCGCGCCAGTCGTGCCAAGTCGGATTTTGTTTCGCGTATGAGTCATGAGCTGCGCACGCCGCTGAACGCGATTCTCGGTCTGGCGCAACTGTTTGACGTCCGTGGACTGGATCCGGTCCAGGCCGAGCATATCGAAGAGATCAATAAGGCTGGCCAGCATCTGCTGGACCTGATCAATCAGGTGCTGGATCTGGCCAAGATCGAAGCGGGCCGGCTAACGCTGGAGCGCATCGAATTCGATCTGCGGGCCTTGATCGATGACGTGGTCGGCATGGTGGCCGAGCGGGCCCGCGTCCGGGGCATTACGCTACGGGTGGAGGTTGATCCGGGCCTGCCGGCGCGCTGGCGCGGCGATCCGACCCGGGTGCAGCAGATTTTAATTAACCTGCTTGGCAATGCCCTGAAGTTTACCGAGCGTGGCGAGGTCGGGCTGCGCGTGGAGGCGCTCACGCCGGGTCCAGGGGTGCGCTGCACGGTGCACGATACGGGCATCGGTATGGATGCGGCGACGGTGCAGCGCTTGTTTACGCCCTTCGTCCAGGCTGATGAATCGACTACCCGGCGCTTTGGCGGCACCGGCCTGGGGCTGATGATCTGCAAGGAACTGGTCGAAGCCATGGGTGGGGTCATTCAGGTTGAGAGCCAGCCCGGCCAGGGCAGCCGGTTTAGCCTGCGGTTGGCACTGGAAGCATTGGATCACGTGGACAGCGTGGATAGTGTGGATAGCGTGGATAGCGTATCCGCACCACCGCTGGCGATTGTCGCGCCGAACACGCCGGCGCTGCTACTGTCCGGCCATGTGCTGCTGGTCGAGGATAACCGGGTCAATCAGGTGGTCGCCTGCGGTATGCTTAAAAAGCTGGGTTTGACGGTTACGGTGGCGGGTAACGGCTGCGAAGCCCTGCAGCGACTGGAGCAGGAGCGCTATGATCTGGTGCTGATGGATGTGCAGATGCCGGAAATGGACGGCTACACCGCAACCTGGCAGTGGCGCGAACGTGAACAGCACGAGGGGCGTCCGCGCCTGCCGGTCATTGCCATGACCGCCAATGCCCTCAATGAGGATCGTGAGCGGTGCCTGGCGTGCGGTATGGATGATTACCTGTTCAAGCCAATCAAGCTCAGTACATTTGAACAGATGCTGCGCCGCTGGTTGCCGGCCCCGGTTTAAAAGCCGCTCATAAAAGCCGCTCAGTTGTGCGGCACGCTGCTCAGGCCGTTAGGCTGACTGGCGAACCAGGCCGCCAGATCGTCCAGATCGCGCGGTGACAGGAACAGCACGATGCCTTTCATGACTTCGTTGCGGCGCGCCCCGGACTGATAATCGGCAAGCGCCTTGCGCAGATAATCCTCGTATTGACCGGCCAGACGCGGGTAGGTGGTGACCGGGCCATTGCCATCGACACCGTGACAGGCGGTGCAGGTGCCACTCTTGGCCTTGCCGGCGGCGGCATTGCCGCGCACTGCTCCGGGCGGCTCGCTGCCGCGCAGGCTGGCGAGAAACGCGGTCACATCCTGCATGTCCTGCGCGTTCAGCGGAAAGGAATTGGTGTGCATGACCGGGTGCTGGCGCTCACCGTTCTGGTAGGCGTTTAGCGCCGTTAGCAAATACTCGGCATGTTGACCGGCGAGCCGCGGCGCGTGATAGGGTGGATTGCCGCTCTGGATATAGCCAGGAGCGGCGTGACAACTGGCGCAGCTTGCGAACTTGGTCTTGCCGGCAGCGGGATCGCCCGCAGCGAGTGCTGTACTGGCCAGGGCGACGCCCATGCCAAGCGTGACCAGCGACCGAAGTACCGAACGCAACATTGTGTCATCCTCGTGCAGATTCTGTATCGAGGTGCAACAGTACCCGCCCCGCTGCCTGGCCGCAATCCCCGCATGCCGTCTGCAGGTATCGGCCCTGGCGGGCGAGTTGCGCCTATTCTGAGCACGGTCCATATCGTCCACGGGAGTTGTGAACATGACCATGAAAATACGCGCCGCCCGCGAACGCGGCCGCTCGAATTACGGCTGGCTGGACAGTGCCCACAGCTTTTCCTTTGCCGATTATCACGATCCTGCGCACATGGGTTTTGGGCCTTTGCGGGTGATCAACGATGACCGTGTAGCGCCCGGCGCCGGGTTTGACACCCACGGCCATCGTGACATGGAGATTATTTCCTATGTCCTGGAGGGCGCGCTGGCGCACCGCGACAGTCTGGGCACTGGTTCGGTGATCCGGCCCGGCGAAGTGCAACGCATGAGCGCCGGTACCGGCATTCAGCACAGTGAGTTCAATCATTCGCAGCATGAGCCGCTGCATTTCCTGCAAATCTGGATTGTCCCGGACCGCAAAGGCCATGCGCCCGCGTATGAGCAGACCTATTTTGATGCCGCCGGGAAGCGTGGCCGTCTGCAACTGGTAGCGTCGGGCGATGGCCGCGAAGGTTCGGTATCGCTGCATCAGGATGTGAATCTGTACGCCACGCTGCTGGATGGCGTGGATGCAGTGGATTTTGAACTGGCAGCCGGACGACTGGCCTGGATTCAGGTGGCGCGTGGGGCATTGCAGGTCAACGCTCAGCCGCTGCAGGCTGGCGATGGCGTGGCAATTGATGAGCCGGGCCCTGTGCGGCTGGATGGCGCCCAGGCTGCCGAAGTGCTGCTGTTCGACATGACCGCGTCCTGGAAGACGGCCTGAGTTCACGATTGGCCCTGCTTCCCACCCTGAACAGCGCGGCCTGTCGCGCACTGGTTCAGAGTGCTACCGAACACGTGTGCCGTCTCTTCACTGTTGCGGCCGGCCTGTGCTCGTTTGGCGGATGCAGGCTGATTCCCGCCACGCAGGCAACGATTTGTCTTAAAATTTCCGCGAACCGGACGGTCCTGCCATCGTTCCAACTCTATCTCCATTATTCCCGTTTCGCGGAGTCTCTCCATGCCTGACTATCGTTCCCGCACCACCACCCACGGTCGCAACATGGCGGGCGCCCGCGCCCTGTGGCGGGCCACCGGCGTCAAGGAAGGCGATTTTGGCAAGCCGATCATCGCTGTTGTCAATTCCTTCACCCAGTTCGTTCCCGGCCATGTCCATCTTAAGGATCTTGGGCAACTGGTGGCGCGCGAGATCGAAGCCGCCGGCGGCATCGCCAAGGAATTCAATACCATTGCCGTTGACGACGGTATCGCCATGGGCCATGGCGGCATGCTTTATTCACTGCCCTCGCGTGAACTGATTGCCGATAGCGTGGAATACATGGTCAACGCCCACTGCGCCGATGCGCTGGTGTGCATCTCCAACTGCGACAAGATCACCCCCGGCATGCTGATGGCCGCCCTGCGCCTCAACATCCCGGCGATCTTCGTTTCCGGCGGGCCGATGGAAGCCGGCAAAACCCGTCTGGCCGGTCAGGAGGTCAAGCTTGATCTGGTCGATGCCATGGTCAGCGCCGCCGATGACCGGATCAGCGATGCCGATGTTGCCCAGGTGGAACGCTCCGCCTGCCCGACCTGCGGCTCCTGCTCGGGCATGTTCACCGCCAATTCGATGAACTGCCTCACCGAAGCGCTGGGCTTAAGCCTGCCCGGCAACGGTTCTCTGCTCGCCACCCATGCCGACCGTCGCGAACTGTTTCTGGAAGCGGGCCGGCGCATTGTCGGCCTGGCCCAGCGCTATTACGAACAGGGTGATGCATCGGTGCTGCCGCGCGGCATCGCGACCTTCGCCGCGTTCGAGAATGCGATGAGCCTGGATATCGCCATGGGCGGTTCCACCAACACCGTGCTGCACCTGCTGGCGGCGGCACGCGAGGGCGGCGTGGACTTTACCATGCGCGATATCGACCGGCTGTCGCGGCAGGTGCCGAACCTGTGCAAGGTGGCGCCGGCAACGCAGAACTATCACATGGAAGACGTGCATCGTGCCGGTGGCGTCATCGCCATTCTCGGCGAACTGGATCGCGCCGGGCTGCTGCATCGGGCCGCGCGCACCGTGCATAGCGAAACCCTGGCCGAGGCGCTGGATCGCTGGGATATCGCCCGCGCCAGTGCCACTGATGCAGCCCGCCTGCGTTATGCTGCCGGTCCCGCCGGCATTCCCACCCAGGAAGCGTTCAGCCAGAGCACCCGCTGGCCGAGTTTGGATCTGGATCGCGACAGTGGCTGCATTCGCGACCGGGCCCACGCCTATTCCCAGGAAGGCGGGCTGGCGGTGCTTTATGGCAACCTGGCTGCCGACGGCTGCATCGTCAAGACCGCTGGCGTTGACGAAAGCATCTGGCGCTTTGCCGGACCGGCGCGAGTGGTGGAAAGTCAGGAAGACGCAGTGGCGGCTATTCTGAAAGGGCATATCCAGCCGGGCGATGTGGTGCTGATCCGCTACGAAGGGCCCAAGGGTGGACCGGGCATGCAGGAAATGCTCTATCCGACCAGTTATCTGAAATCCAAGGGCCTGGGCAAGGTCTGCGCGCTGATCACCGATGGCCGTTTCTCCGGCGGTACGTCGGGCTTGTCCATCGGCCATGTCTCGCCGGAAGCCGCCGAGGGTGGGTTGATTGCCCTGGTTGAGGAAGGCGATCCCATCGAAATCGACATTCCCCAGCGCCGCATCCATCTGGCGGTCAGCGATGAGGTGTTGCAGCAGCGGCGCGCAGCGATGCAGGCCCGTGGCGTGCAGGCATGGAAGCCGCTGGACCGGCAACGCAGCGTCTCGCCGGCACTGCGTGCCTACGCCGCCATGACCACCAGTGCCGCGCATGGCGCGGTGCGCGACGTTAGCCAGATCGAGCGCTGAACAGGCCGCACGGCCATGTGCCGGAGCGGGGATCGGGAGTCGATCCCGGACCTGATCCGGTGCAGGCGGCTTACCCAATCGCGGGCCTTTTAAACCGAAAGGAGATGTGCATGGCTCAGGGTGACGCGCAGGACAGTCAGCGGCTCAGGCTGGTGAACCACCTGAAGCTGATCGAGGATCTGTGGCAGAAGCTGTACTACGTCAAGTGGAACGCCAAGTCGTTCACGATGCTGGCGCGTCTCGCGCAGGACATGGTGCAGAACGTGCAGGGTCGCAAGGAGGAGCGCCTGCTCAATCTGGTGACCCAGCTTGAGCAGCATATCCGCGTCTGCGCTGCGTCTGCGGGCATTCCAGCGGAACCGGATCGCCAGCGGCTGACCGCCCTGATCGAGGCCCTGCGCAGTCTGCTGGCGGCGCTGACCGGCGACCTGAGCAATGACGAACCCCGCACCCGGCCATTGCTGGCGCCGCTGCCGGAAATCATCTTTATCGCCCCGGATGAACAAGTCTCTCTGGTCGCCAAGCTGCAGGATGCCGGCTACCGGGTACGGCAAATTGCCAGTCTGGAGGACGCCGAGAATCGCCTGCATGAGCGCATGCCGGGCCTGATCCTGATCGATGTGGATTTCCCCGAGGGTCCTGATGCCGCGCTGGGTCTGCTGACCGGACTGCGTGCCGAAGGGGTGCTGCGGGCACCGGTGGTGTGCCTGGCCGAGCGTAACGACATGGCGGCGCGACTGGACGCGGTGCGCGCCGGCAGCACCGCCTATTTCAGCAAGCCTTTTGAGAACGAGGAAATTCTTGCCGCGCTGCGTGAACTGCTGCTGCCGCAGACTTCGCAGGGCTACTACCGGGTGCTGATCGTCAATGATCGGCCGACCGAGGCCTGGGAAATCGCTGGTGCCCTGGAAGAGCAGGGCATCACACCGCGGGTGCTGATCCAGCCTTTGCAGGTGCTGCAGGACATCTATCGCTTCCGGCCCGATTTGTTGCTGATTGATTTGGACATCAAGGAAATCGCCGGCCCGGATCTGGTGCGGGTGATCGCCCAGAATCGCGAGTGCGAGATTCTGCCGATGATCCTGATGTGCTTTCCGGCGGATCTGGCGCACTACCTGATGAATCTGGAAGTGCCAGGCGCCAGCCTGCTGACCAAGCCGGTGGCGACCAAGTACCTGTGCTGGGAAGTGAAACAGCGTTTGCGCCGGGCGCGGGCGATGCGTGTCAAGCTCAGCGTGCTTACCGACAGCGACGCCGTCAGCGGCCTGTTCAACCGGCGGCGCTTTCTCGCCCTGCTGGAGCGGGAGCTGGAAGCGCTGGGTCTGCGCGTGCAGTCGGTGGCGGTGCTGTTCATCATGCTCGACAATCTGCGCGCAATTCGCGATTCCTCCGGGGTTTCGACCGCCGATGAGGTGGTCGGCCAGGCGGCCGGGCGCCTGCGGCAGATTCTGCATGCCGATCAGCCAGCGGCGCGTTTCAGTGACGCCATTTTTACCGTCATGGTGCCCAACCTGCTTGGCGATGGCCTACTCAAATTGGCGCAGCGGGTGCGCGATGTGCTGGAGACCGGGTTTTACAAGGTCGGCGAGCATGCTCTATTGCTGCGCACCAGTATCGGTATTGCCGTAGCCATTGACCGCAGCGAGGATTACCTGATGCTGATTCAGCGCGCTGATTCGGCCTGTGGTCTGGCGCGCGAAGGCAAGGGCGAGCGTATTTATCTGCAGAAGAACGTCGCGGAGACCAAGCGCGATCACGAGGCTTCGCTGCGGGCGCGGGTCATGGAAGAAGCGCAGCCACATGCGCTCGTGATCGAATATCTCCTGCGCTTCTTC
>DAITNL010000099.1:9893-11376 GCA_036834665.1 Candidatus Competibacteraceae bacterium
CGCGGTGATGCCAACGAACGCTATGAGGTGTTGCTGCGGCTGCGTAACCGTGAAGGGCAGGAAATGGTGCCGGGCAGCGTGTTTGGTGTGGCGTATAACCAGCCGCTGGGCTTGAAGCTGGACCGCTGGGTGATTGAGCACGCTCTGGAAATGCTGCAGGAACGGCACTTGACCACCACCCTGTTCATCAAGGTGTTGCCGGTAACCTTGCAGGACAAGACCTTCAGCGCCTGGCTGCGCGAGCGCCTGGAACAGGCCGGGGTCGAGGCGCAGCACATTGTGTTCGCCGTGGCCGAATCTACCGCAGAGCGCAGCCTGCGCGACATGTTCAGCTTTCTCGGCGGCATCAAGCTGCTCGGTTGCGGATTCTGTCTGGATCGCTTTGGCCGCGGTGCGGATTCGCTGGGCCTGCTCAAGAACCTCGGCGCCGATTACGTCAAGCTGGACATGTATTTCGTCAACGGTCTGGCCAAGGACGCCAAGAAGCAGGCCCAGCTTAAGGAACTGGTGCAGAACCTGGATGCACTGGGCGCCTCGACTATCGTCGGCGGCGTCGAGGATGTGCAGGCCATGCCGGTGCTGTGGTCATTGGGCGTGGACCTGATCCAGGGCTTTTTCCTGCAGCATCCCTACAGCGAAATGAGCTACGACTTCAGTAGCGGGGCATTTTGAAGGTTTGCGCAAGACAAGTCCTGTGCCCCGCGCCTGTTCCTCACAGCAGCGCCGCATAGCCCTCGCGATAAGTTGGATAGCGGAATTGAAAGCCGCTGGCACGCAGGCGGGCATTGCTGCAGCGCTTGCTGGCGCGCATCCGCAACGCCGGATCGGCGCGCTGTTCAGCACCGGGCTTGCTGATCGCCTGATCCGTTCGGAGCGGCGGCGCTACGCCCAGCCGCTTCGCCAACCAATCCAGCACCTCATCCAGGGGCGCCGGTTCATCATCCACGGCGATATACAGCGGCGCGGGATTATCCAGAAATAGCAGATGCTCCAGCACGCGGGCGCAGTCATCGCGGTGAATGCGATTGGTATACAGCGGCGGGCCCGCCGGACAGGTCGCGGAACCCTCGCGCACGCTGTCGATCAGACGGGTGCGGCCGGGTCCATAGATACCGCCAAAGCGCACCACGACCGCCGGCCAGGGACTGTCCTGGAACAGCGCTTCGCCGGCGCGGATGCAGCGACCGCTGAATGCCGTAGCCGTGGCCGGTGAGCGTTCATCGATCCATTCGCCCTGATGCTGGTCATAGACCGAGGTGCTGGAGGTGAACAGCAGGCGGCGGGGCTGCTGGCCAGCGGTGCTCAGCGCATGCAGCAGGTTGCCGACGCCATCGACATAGGCGGCCTGATACTGCGCTTCGCTGAAGCCGCTGGCGGCGGCGCTATAAACCACAGCATCCAGGGCTGGCGGCAATGTGCGCAGCGTTGCGGGCACGCTCAGATCAGCGGCCAGCGGCTGAATGCCAGCGGGCAAATGTCCCGG
>DAITNL010000100.1:0-11329 GCA_036834665.1 Candidatus Competibacteraceae bacterium
CCGCTATCCCTCCCCGGCCTGAACGCCGGGGTTTCTCGCGGAAAATCAGGATGAAACGCATTGCCCTGCTGGGCATGCCCAACACTGGCAAGTCCACCTTTTTCAACCGTCTGACCGGCGCCAGTGCGCGCATCGGCAACTGGCCCGGCATCACGGTTGATTTGCTGGGTGCGCGCATCCTGCTGGGTGCCGATATCGTCGAAGTGATCGACCTGCCAGGTCTATATGACTTGCACGGTTTCGCCGAGGACGAACAGGTGGTGCGCAGCTTCCTGCGTGGCACTCCGGTCGATCTGCTCTGCATCATCCTCAACGCCACCCAGATTGATCAGCAACTGCCCCTGGTGCTGCAATTGCGCCAGCTTGGCCTGCCGGCGGTGGTGATTCTGAACATGGTCGATGAGGCTGAGCGCTTGGGCATGCGCATCGATGCGGCGCTGCTGGCTGCCGGACTGGGCTATCCGGTGTGCTTCATCAGCGCCAAATATGGGCGCGGCTTTCACGAAAGCCGTGAGCAGTTGCGCCAGAGCCTGCACCTGTTGCCAGCGACCGATCGTGCCGCTCTGGATAGCGAGCTGGCCGATGATGAAGCCTTGGTGAACGAGGCGGAAAAGCTGGTGGCGCGGGCGGTGCACATGCCGCGCCTGCTGGAGCCACGCCTGAGCGAACGGATCGATCGCGTCGTTCTGCATCCACTGCTGGGCATTCCGCTGTTTTTCCTTGCCCTGTATCTGCTGTTCCAGGCCGTCTACACCCTGGGCGCACCGGTGCAGGATGGCGTGGCCTGGCTGCTGGAAGGCGTGCGCGATCATGGGCTGATCCACCTGCAGGCCCTGCTGCCGGGCTGGCTGTATAGCCTGCTGGTGGAAGGGGTCTACGATGGCGTCGGCACGGTGGCTTCGTTCGTACCGGTGATCGTGCTGTTCTTCCTCGGCATGGCGCTGATCGAGGACAGCGGTTACCTGTCGCGCATTGCCTTTCTCATGGATGCGCTGATGGCGCGGCTGGGTCTGGATGGGCGCGGCTTTGTCATGCTGCTGATGGGCTTTGGCTGCAATGTGCCGGCACTGATGGGCACGCGGGTGATGCGCACGCGCGGCCTGCGCCTGCTGACCATGCTGATCATTCCCTTCTCGCTGTGTTCGGCGCGCCTGCAGGTGTTCGTCTTCCTGACCACTGCGCTGTTCACACCCAGCCAGGCGCCGCTGGTACTGTTTACGCTGTACGTAGCGAGTTTCCTGGCCGCCTTCGCCAGTGCGCTGCTGTTCAAGCGCAGGCTGGGCAGCCATGAGCCGCTGCTGATCGAACTGCCGCCGTATCGCCTGCCGACTTTCCAACAGGTGCTGCTGCGCGGCTGGCACGAAGTACAGCATTTCCTCAGCCGCGCCACCCGCTTCATCATCGCCGGCGTGGTGATGATCTGGCTGCTGACACATGTGCCGACGGGCGTGCCGGTAGGCGGTCCCGAGACCCTGGCCGGGCTGTTTGGTAGCTGGCTGGAACCGCTGCTGCGCCCGATTGGCATTGATCAGCAGATGGCGGTGGTGCTGCTGTTTGGCTTCGTCGCCAAGGAGATCGTGCTTGGAGCGATGGCGGTGGTGTATGGCATGGACGGCACGGCGCTGGCCCAGTTGATGGCACAGCAGATGGATACTGTGCAGGTCTTCAGCCTGATGCTGTTCATCCTGCTCTATACGCCCTGCCTATCGACGGTGGCCACGCTGCGCAGCGAGTCCAGGAGTCTGGTCTTCACCGGCGCCAGCGTGGCCTGGTCGCTGGGCGTGGCCTGGCTGGTCAGCTTTGTGTTCTATCAGGGCGCGCGCCTGCTCGGCTATTGAGCCGCCCGTTCAGACATACAGATCCACCATGCGCCGCCAATGGCGGGGACTGTGCGCCCGCCCCTGCCAGATATGCAGCGCATGCCAGACGCCCTTGTGCCACAGCGACTGGCTCAACTGCCGGTTATTGTCCAGAAACGGGTCGTGATCGCCGACCGCCAGCACCACTTCCATGCGCCGCAGATGATCGAGAATGCCCGGATCGGACAGATTCGGTACGAAGTGACTGGGCGTGTTGTGATAAACGTGTTCGTCGTAGTGGCCATCGAACAGGTTGCGGAAATGCTCAACCGTCAGGGTCAGATCGTAGCGGCCACTGAGCGCAACCAGTTTGCGGAATATCCAGGGATGGCGGAAGGCAAAATTGAGCGCATGGAAAGCACCAAAGCTGCAGCCATGCGCGATCACGCACGGGTGCCCATTCTGGGCCCACATCAGCGGCAGCACTTCGTGGAGCAGATAGGCTTCATACTGCTGGTGGCGATGGACGCGATCCCAGGGGCGCGACCAGAAGCAATAGAAGCTCTCCTCATCGATGCTATCCACGCAATAGAACTGCAGGTGACCCTGCTCGATCTTGTGGCGCTGCGCTTCGATCAGGCCCATGTGCTCGTATTCGTAAAACCGGCCGCAGCGGGTTGGAAACACCAGCACCTTGGCCCCGGCATGACCGAACACCAGCAGTTCCATATCCCGGCCCAGTCGGGGGCTATACCATTTGTGATAATCGCGGTTCATCGCGTGCCGTTTTGATCAAGCAATTGAATTGCTTAAAACTTACGGCATCTTCTTGACAGGCGTATGACAAGGCGCTGCGGGCGACTCATGCACAGTTGCAAAAGTAGGCCAGTGCATCCAGCAGGCGCGCATTCTCGGCAGCGGTTCCGGCGTGCTCGAAATGCCCGGCCTGCAATACGAACAGTTCCCGGGGACCGGCCAGGGCGTTGTAAATCGCGAACTGGCCGGGCGGTGGCACAACTGGATCAAAACAGGCGGCGGCGACATGCACCGGAATACGCAGGTAACGCGCCGCGCTCGCTGCATCGAAATAGCGCAGCGTATCCAGTGCCCGGCCGGTGCGCTGCTGATACCGACGCACCGCTTCGCCGCTGCCGATGCAGGGCAGGGCCAGGCGCAGCGGATGGTGGCCGAAACTGGGAACATTCAAATGGGCGCGGTGAAAACGCTCATCCCAGGGCAAGGCCAGCGCACCAATGCCACCGCCAAAGCTAATACCCAGGTATTGCAGGTGCCGCGCCGCCATCGGAAACAGGTCCAGCACTGCCGAGGCCGCGCACCACACCGTGTCAGCGGCACAGGCGCCCTGCACATAGTGTTCGCGCCGGTCGATGCCGTGCAGAACATGCTCATCCGGGTTGCTGGAAATCCCGCCGCCGGCACTGCGGGAAATGCCGCGCGCACAGGGAAACAGGATCGCCGCCCGGGGCAGGAACAGATGAAAGTCCGGCTGCTCGCGTCCACCGTAGCCGTGACTGATCACCACAGCGCGTTCAACCGGGGCATCACGCGGCCGGGTCAGCCAGCCGCCAATGCGCACGCCATCCAGCGAGGTGAATTCAACCGTGAAGACGCGAACGCGCGGCTGTGGACTGGACACTTCGCGCAATACCGGCGCAACCGGCACCGCACGCGCACGCGCATGCAGTTCACGCCAGAAAGCCGCGAAATCCGCCGGTTCCGGTGTGGGCGCGGCAATGCGCAGCAGGGCATTCAGGTCATAAGCATAAGCCGGATCAAACGGGTAATCGTGACGAAACATGGGCGTGATTGGCGTCTAGAATTGAGCGACAGAGTGATTATTCCAGGTGTTTATGTCGTTTTTGGCTTGGAGAGCACTTCACGCTTAGGTTAGACTCAAAATGCAACCGTGCCGCAGGCACCGACCGAACTGCAAAATTCATCAAGTAATTCAGAGGACTGACGCATGCCAAAGAAAGCAGGATCGACTGATAGCACGACCAAGAAGACCAACCGCAAACCTGCGGCTCGGAAAAGCGCGCCTGTTGTTGAGACACCGGCAGCCGTCGAAACTGTAACCCCAGCCGCCGTGGTTAAAGCCGAACCCGTCACAGAAACCGTAGCCGTAGCCGAGCCCGTTGTCGCTGAACCCGCAGCCGTTAAAGCTGTAGCCGAACCCGTCACGGAAGCTGTAGCCGAACCCGTTGTCGCTGAACCCGCAGCCACTGAACCCGTCGCGGAAGTCGTAGCCGAACCCGTCGCGGCTCCGGCACCCACAGAAAAGCGTATGGAATCGACCGTTACGGTTGTGGTCGCCAAGTATGACGTTGGTTTTGGCAATAGCCTGTACATTCGCGGTGAAGGCGCCGGGCTGAGCTGGGAAGCCGGCATTCTGATGGAAAATGTCGGCAATGATGTCTGGGTGTGGACGACCAGCGAAATCGCCGATGAAGATCTGGCGTTCAAGTTCCTGGTCAATGATGAAAGCTGGTCGGCAGGCGATAACCTGTCGGCGGCGCTCGGCGAGACCACCACCCTTTATCCCTGCTTTTGATCCATTGCCGCAGACGGGTCCCGCCAACCGGATGCCTGGCACGGACCCGCTGCGGACTTATCCGCCTGACCCCTGCTCCCGCTGCAGACGCTCGAATTCAAGTCGGGCGCGCGTCACGCAATCCTCGATCGCCACGCCGGTGAAATAATTGCCGGCCAGCGCCAGCCCGGTACCCGCCAGCGCCCGGTCAATCCTCTCGACCCGCGTTCCATGCCCCACCCGCAGCGCCGGCAACTGGTTGCGCTTGAAAGCGACATCGTCAGCGCTGAACGCCACGCGCGGCACACCCAGCACCTGACTGATCCGTTCCAGCTTGCCGGCATCATCGAGCACGCCGGGGCGAAAATGGAACGTAAACCCCCGATAGGTCGAATCTGGCACCGTATCGCGCGACACCACCGAGAAAAACGCCTCATCGCGGCCAATCAGCCCGGCCAGCGGAGGCAGGCGCACCTGGGCACGCGACACCGCCACAGCAACCGTCTCCACCGCAGCCGTGGCGATTTCCGCCAGCAGTTCCGCCAGATGCGGAAAGGCATCGGCCAACAGGGTCGCACTCACTGCCACCGGCGTCGCCAGGCACACATGGCGCGCGCGGTAATCGCCATGATCGGTGCCCAGTACGAACAGCGCACCTTCGCGGCGAATCGTGCGCACCGCACACTCACGCTCGATGTGCATGCCCGGTTGCGCGGCCAGTACATCAGCGATGGTTTGCAAACCGCCGGGCAGGGTAAAACCGCGTGGCACATCCTTGCGGCGCGCACGCTTGCCAAACAGGCTCTCGGCGGGAAAATCGCCCGCCGGCTGACAAATCACCGCATCGAACGCCGGTCCGAACACCTCCGCATAATTGCGCGGCCCGACGATGGCACGGTAATACTCAGCGACACTCAGCCCGGCCTTGCGGAGCCGCGACAGTTGCCACGGCGCACGCAGCAGCTCCAGAACATGCAATTGCCCCGGAATGCTACGCGCCGCGCCCTCGGCGAACAGCCGGAAACCGACCCGGGCACGCGGGCGCAGTTGCCCGAGCACCTGCGCCCGCTCCAGCAGCGCCAGCAGATTGCCATAGGAATTGAAGCAACTGTGCGCGCCCAGCTCCAGCCAAAACCCATCCAGCGCCCCGCTGAAACGTTGCGAATGCAGGCATCCGCCAACCCGGCGCTCCTGTTCCAGCACTCGCACTTTCAAGCCGGCGCCGGCGGCATACTGGGCCATGCTCAGGCCACTGATACCCGCGCCCACGATCAGTAAATCGTAGTCAGCCATGACAAACTCCATGTGGAGTGAACCCATACCAGCCCGCGATTCTCGACAAGGGGACAAGAGCGGTCAAGCAGCCTGGATATTCACAAGTTAGCCAAACCGTGCTAGGTCGTTTCCCGGCGGTTGCTTAGTCTTGCTGGATCGACCTATCGACCTTCCCCAACCCAAGGCGCGCACGCATGAACATCACCTCCTACTTCGCCAAAGATCTGTTCCAGGGCAAGACCGTCTTCATCACCGGCGGCAGCAGCGGTATCAATCTGGGCATCGCCCGCAACTTCGCCGCAGTCGGGGCGAACCTGGGCATCGTCGGCCGTTCACAGGAAAAACTGGATGCAGCAGCGGCAGAACTGCGGGCGCTCGGCGCACAGGTCGCAACCTATTCGGTCGATGTGCGCGACTACGCGGCGCTGGACAGCGCGATGCAGCAGTGCCGCGAGACCCTCGGCCCCCTACACACCCTGGTCTGCGGTGCCGCCGGCAATTTCCCGCTGCCCGCCGAACAGCTCAGCCCGAACGGCTTCAAATCGGTGATTGATATTGATCTGATGGGCAGCTTCCACGCCTGCCGGGCGGCCTTCGCGCAGTTGCAGGACACCCAGGGCAACATCATCTTCATCTCGGCCGGCCAGGCCTTCATGCCCTATGCATTTCAAGCGCATGTCGGCGCGGCCAAGGCCGGCATTGACCAGATGATGCGCAACCTGGCGCTGGAATGGGGCCGCTTTGGCATCCGCTGCAACAGCATCGCGCCCGGCCCCATCGAAGGCACCGAGGGCGTGCGCCGGCTGGTGCCGGAAGGCAGCATCGGCAAGATGAAGAAGATGATCCCGCTGGGCCGCTTTGGCACGCCGGACGACATCGGCCAGCTCAGCGTATTCCTGGCCTCGCCATTGGCGTCCTACATCACCGGCACGCTGGTGGTCGCCGATGGCGGCCAGAATCTGGGCGGTTCCGGGGCGTGGACGCAGATGATCGTGGCGGAAATGGCCAAGACGGCCAAATAAGGTCCGGGACCGCGCGCGCCGGCGCCTTCGGGAACGCAGACAGGTACAATAGCGGTCATATCGTCACCTTTTCCGCGACTCCCGAGGATTTTCCCGATGCGCTACATCAGCACCCGGGGCGGCATGGCCCCCGCCACCTTTTCCGATATTCTGCTCGGTGGCCTTGCCCCCGATGGTGGTCTGGCGCTGCCGGAAACCTATCCAAGCGTGACGCCGGCCGAACTGGCCGGCTGGCGCGGTCTGTCCTATCCGGAACTGGCCTTTGCCATTCTGCGCCGATTCATCGATGACATTCCCGCTGATGACCTGCGGGCGCTGATCCATAAAACCTACACGGTCGCAGCCTTCCGCACTGAGGCGATCACGCCAGCCACGCCACTGGTCGATGGTGTCTGGCTGCTCGGGCTGTCCAATGGCCCGACGCTGGCGTTCAAGGACATCGCCCTGCAACTGCTGGGCAATCTGTTTGAATATGCGCTGCTGAAAAACAGCGGCCAGCTCAACATTCTCGGCGCGACCTCTGGCGATACCGGTTCCAGCGCCGAATACGCCATGCGCGGCAAGCGCGGCATCCGCGTGTTCATGCTCTCGCCCCATCAGAAAATGAGCCGCTTTCAGACCGCGCAGATGTTTTCACTGCAAGACCCCAATATTTTCAATATCGCGGTGCGCGGTGTATTCGACGATTGTCAGGACATGGTCAAGGCCGTCAGCAACGATGCCGAATTCAAGGCCCGCTACGCGATTGGTACGGTCAATTCGATCAACTGGGCGCGGGTCGCAGCGCAGATCGTCTACTACTTCAAGGGCTGGCTGGCAGTCAGCACGCGCGACGATCAGGAAATCTCCTTTGCGGTCCCATCCGGCAATTTTGGCAATATCTGCGCCGGCTATATCGCCAAGCGCATGGGCCTGCCGATTCGCCGGCTGATCCTGGCCACCAATGAAAATAACGTGCTGGATGAATTCTTTCGCACCGGCATTTACCGGGTGCGTGCAACCGATCAGGTGGCGCAGACCAGCAGCCCATCGATGGACATTTCCAAAGCGTCGAACTTTGAACGGTTCATCTTCGACGCCGTTGGGCGCGATCCCGCCGTGGTGCGCGAATTGTGGCGACAGGTAGATACGCAGGGCTATTTTGATCTATCCAACACGCCGTATTTTCAGACAGTGCGGGACTCCGGTTTTGTCACCGGCACCAGTACGCACCAGAACCGCATGGCAACGATTCGCCGGGTCCATGCAGAAACCGGCATCATCATCGACACTCATACCGCCGATGGCGTCAAAGTCGGGCTGGACTATCGCGAGCAAGGCGTGCCGCTGATCTGCCTGGAAACCGCCCTGCCCGTGAAATTCGAGGACTCGATTATCGAGGCGCTCGGCCGGTCTCCGGAACGTCCGACCGGTTATGCAAATATCGAAGACCTGCCGCAGCGTTTCGAGGTGATGGATGTCGATGTCGCGGCAATCAAGCAGTACATCGCCACGCACGCTGCCTGATTGAAGGTACGGCTCAGGCGAAGCCGGATGGTGGCGCGCAGAGGCGGATTTTCCGCCTCACTGGACATGACCGATACACCCTTGCTCTTTGCGGATAAACGCACAACCATAACAGAGCCGTGACCACGGCTCTGCCAAGGAGCACCAGAACAATGTCTGAAAAAACCATCGAACGCACGCCATCCGCCTACGCGTATCCGCTGCTGATCAAGCAGCTGCTCAGCAATCCGGTCCGCCAGTTTCCCAACCAGGAAATTGTCTATGGCGACTTCAAGCGCCAGACGTATCGCGACCTCGGCGAGCGCGTCAGCCGTCTGGCCAGCGGCCTGGCCGGACTGGGTGTCAAGCGCGGCGATACCGTAGCGGTGATGGACTGGGACAGCCATCGCTATCTGGAGGCGTTCTTCGCCGTGCCGATGATGGGCGCCGTGCTGCACACCATCAATATTCGCCTGTCGCCGGAACAGATTCTCTACACCATCAATCACGCCGAAGATGACGTCATTCTGGTCAACACCGAGTTCCTGCCGATCCTGGAAACCATCCGCGACCGCATCGAGCCGGTAAAAAAGCTGGTGCTGCTCGACGACACCGGCCAGACCCCGGCCACCACCCTGGATATCAGCACCGAATACGAAGATCTGCTGGCCGCCGGTGACGCTGACTACAAATTCCCTGATTTCGCCGAGGACACCCGCGCCACCACGTTTTACACCACCGGCACCACCGGCCTGCCCAAAGGCGTGTACTTCAGCCACCGGCAACTGGTGCTGCACACCCTGGCCACCCGCGCTGCGCTGGCCGGCACCGGTCAGGGCCGCTTCAACCGCGACGATGTCTATCTGCCCATCACGCCGATGTTCCACGTCCATGCCTGGGGCATTCCCTACGTAGCCACCAGCCTGGGCGTGAAGCAGGTTTATCCGGGCCGTTATATACCCGATCACCTGCTGCGCCTGATCGCCCGCGAACAGGTCACCTTCTCACATTGCGTGCCGACCATTCTGCAAATGCTGTTCTCCAGTCCGCGCATTGCAACCACTGATCTATCGCGCTGGAAAGTGGTCATCGGTGGCTCGGCACTGCCCCAGGCGCTGGCGCGGCAGGCGCGTGAACGGGGCGTGGATATCTTTGCCGCTTATGGCATGTCGGAAACCTGCCCGATTCTGACCCTGGCCCAGCTCAAGCCGCATATGCAGAACTGGGACGAGGAACGGCAACAGGAGATCCGCTGCAAGACCGGTCTGCCGATCCCGATGGTGGAACTGCGCATCGTCGATGAAGAGATGAACGACGTGCCGCATGATGGCGTCAGTCAGGGTGAAGTGGTGGTGCGCAGCCCATGGCTGACCCAGGGTTATCTCAAGGATCCGCGCAACTCGGAGGCGCTGTGGCGCGGCGGCTATCTGCACACCGGCGATATCGGCGTGATCGATAGCGAGGGCTATCTGAAGATTACCGACCGGCTCAAGGACGTGATCAAGACTGGCGGCGAGTGGATTTCTTCGCTGGAACTGGAAGACCTGATTCTCAAGCATCCGGCAGTCGCCGAAGCGGCGGTGGTGGGCGTGCCCGATGACAAATGGGGCGAACGGCCGATGGCGCTGGTGGTGGCCAAGCTCGATCAGACCCTCAATGCGGATACCATCCGCGACTGGCTGAAAGGCTTTGCCGACAAGGGCATCATTTCCAAGTGGGGCATTCCCGATCAGGTGCTGTTTGTCGATAGCATCCCCAAGACCAGCGTCGGCAAGCTCAACAAGAAAGCGATGCGCGAGCAGTACGCGCAATTGATTCAGAACGGTTGAACGCGAAGGACTACCCGTCTGCCTAAGCCTGCCAGGCACGCGACGCCGGCTTGCATGATCCGGCGCCGTGCAGGCTTGGAACAGGACAACCGGAGGCTTGTAATGACTCGCACCCCTCACGCCCACCTGGCGGCGCTGGCTTTGATCGTGGTGGCACTCCCAGCGCATGCCCAGCAGAACCACTACGGCAATCCCTATAGCGGCTATCCAGAACCGCCGTCAATGCAGGCCGCGCCGGCTCAGCCCTATCCATCACCCGCCCGCCCACCGGCTAGCGCATCGGATGCGCCGTTCGAACTGTACAGCCGTTCGCCCGACGCCGCGCCTGCACCCTATCCACCCGCTCAGCCCTATGCAGTGCCCGGCGAAGGTGTTGATCCCGACAACAACAGTGCTACCGCATCCACCTATCCCGACACCAGCGCGAACACACCTTCGCTGCTGCGCATCGAAAACAGTCGCGGCATCCGCTATGTCTCCGGCGGCATCGGTGAAGGCGAGCGTGCCGAACTGGAAGCACTGTCTGAGCAATTCAATCTGCGCATCCTGTTTGCGGTCCACGGCAGCGGCAATTATCTGGCCGATGTCCGGTTACGCATTCTGGATCCGAGCGGCGCGCCAGTGCTGGACGTAGTTTCAGAAGGCCCCTGGTTCCTCGCCGCGCTGCCGCCCGGTGATTACACGGTAGAGGCCCGCACACCCGAACAAACGCAGCAACAGAGCGCGCGCATTGGTGGAAGTCCGACACGGCTGTATTTCTACTGGAATTGATCGCCACATTGCCCCAACTCGCATTGCGGGATGGGGCTTTTTCTTTATCCTGGTCAACAAACCTAGCGGGACTCTGGCGTTGCGGTTTCTGAAACGGGAACAGTCGGCGGATTCGTAGTCGACTGCTGCTGTTCCATCAGTTGCTGCACGGTCTTGTCGCCCGTTAGTTCCAGAATCTCGTGCAGGCTGGGTACGCGCATCGTCGAACCGATTTTCAGGCTATCCATGCTGGGCTTGGAGAATGCCTGTGGATTGGCCAGAAACAGCGCTTTCATCATCACATCCCGGCCAATCATCGGATCGGGGCGCAGCTTGCCGGCGATATCCCAGAGCCGTTCATTGTTGGAAATCGGCCCATAGTTGCTACCGGCTGGATACGCGGGCGTGCCCGATTTCCCCGAAGGCGGCGCAGCAGGCGTGGCATTGACCGAATCACCGGATTGCGCCTCGACAGTCTCAGCCTCGATCGCTGGTATTTGCGGTGCAGGTTCAACAGGTGCCGCTGCAACCGGTGCAGGTTCAACAGGTGCCACTGGAACTGCAACTGGTTGCGGTGCAGGTTCAACAGGTGCCGCTGCAACCGGGGCAGGTTCAGCA
>DAITNL010000101.1:0-10128 GCA_036834665.1 Candidatus Competibacteraceae bacterium
AGCGCGCCCAGCCTGCACCGCCTGCGTCTGAGCCGCGGATTGCCGTGACCCGACCGGTCAGCAAACCCGCCGCGCCGGTTGCGCGCACCGCACCGCCTCCGGACCCACCGGCCGCCAGAACACCCGCACCGCGGATCGCCAGTATCCCACCGGTCCGCAAACCCGCCCCGGCACCAGTCCGCCCGCCGGCCGCAGATGCCGCGCCCGCGAACTTGCCGCCGATTGAACTGATCGGTCGTCCACGCCCCGCCACAGCACCGCAGCCGCCCATCGAACTGGTCAGCCGCAGCCAGCGGGCCGCACCCAGCCCACAACAGCCGCCCATCGAACTGGTCAGCCGCAGCCAGCCAGCACCGACGCGCGTTGTCACCGCCGCGCCGGCACCCGCGCCCGTGCGTGCACCCATGCCTAAACCCGAACCGTCCCGCGATCCACTCGGCCGCGTTCAGGAAGATGCCAACCAGGCCGCCGCCAGCATCCAGCGCGAGGCCGGGCGCTTCACCGAATGGGTCGGGCGCACCGGTGCGACGGTCGGCAGTGAAATTCAGCGCGGCCTGGACAGCGCCAATCAGGCCGTAAATCAATGGACCCGTAGCGATAACGGCGTCCAGGTCGAACGCCGCGACAGTTGGTCCAACCGCCATCGCGGTGCAAACCTACCGCCACCCTAGGCAGCATCCGCTGTCTGGCTAACCCGAGGACACTCCATGCGTATCCTGCACACCATGCTGCGCGTCGGCGACCTGGATCGCTCGATCGCTTTTTACACCGACGTTCTGGGCATGCGGCTGTTACGCCGCAAGGATTATCCCGATGGCCAGTTCACCCTGGCCTTTCTCGGTTATAACGATGAAGCCAGCGGCAGTGTCATCGAACTGACCTATAACTGGGGCGTTGACCGCTACGAACTCGGCACTGGCTATGGCCACATCGCGCTGGAAGTCGATGACGTCTATCAGGCCACTGCCAGCATCGCCGAGCGCGGCGGCAAGATCCTGCGCCCGGCCGGACCCATGAACGCCGGCACTACGATCATCGCCTTTGTCGAGGATCCCGACGGTTATCCGGTCGAGTTGATCGGCAAGCACTGACCGGCGGCGCGCACCGCGCCGGTCACGAAACCTCCCGTCATTCCGGCCAGCATGGCCAGAACGGCGGGATTACGCATCCGCATCCTCACCGTCATTCTGCGCCCCGGCGAGTCCTTCCTGCGCCGCCACCAGCCGCAGCGCCATCTCGAACGCCTGCTGCGTGAAGGCCAGCACTTCGGCAAAACCGGCATCGGACAAGTCACGCGCCTGATCGTGGCGGCGGTAGATGTTGACGAACTGGCGCTCGCGCTCGAACTGCAGCGACAGCCGGCCCACGCCCCAATCTTCGAGAATCCGCCACAGATCAGGCCGGTACACCCGCGCCAGTTGCAGCACCACCGGCACCGGATCGCGCCGGGCCAGCACCGCCGCCAAACGCAGGATCAGATCAAAGGACAGCGCCGCCGTCCCCTTTTCCACCGCCGCCAGCAGGGAATGATCCTTCAGTTCCAGCGCGGCGTTGAGATCGTCCAGGGTCAGGCCTGCGACCAGCCGCAGATCACGGACGTACTCACCGGCATGACGCATGGCCTCGGCCTGCTCGGGGCTGAGCAACAGCGCCTTGCCAACCCGCCACGGCGTTTCCGTGACCTGACCGACCTTGCGCAGGGTATCGGTGACGGTATCGGCCATCGCCCCCGGCAGCCGGGTCAGACGCCCGACCAGTGAAGGGGATTCAGGCACCGGCGCCGGCACATTGGGCGTAGGCGCAGGTGGTGCAGGTGGGGGCGTGGCCGGCGACGCAGCAGCGCGTTTGCGCGGTGGCTTGCGGCGCGGCGGTTCACTGTTGTTCATGGCGGGGCGTTCCTCCGGATTCAGGGCGCGACGGCGCGGGCGGCAGCGGGCCAAGCTCAGGGCGCAGTGCCCGCAGCCGTTCGTGGAAAAAGCGCGCCAGTTGCGGCGCCTGGCGATTGTTTGGCGTGTGGATAAAGAGGTAAGGCTCGCGACCTTCATCCAGCCATAGCGCCAGCTTCTCCAGCCACGGGGCCAGAAAGGGTGCATTGGCCGCGATATCGGGATGGCCGATGTAGCGGATGAACGGGCGCGGCCCGAGGCTGATGGCATGCACCGGCAGGCGCGGTTTCCTGCCCTGCGCGGCGCGGGTATCGGCATCGCTGGGCGCGGCGCTGAACAGGGCGCGGCTATCCAGCATCACCCGGTCGATGCCGCGCTCGAACAGCAGCCGGTTCAACTGCCGCTCCGCCTCGCCCTTGGCGAAAAAGGCCGGGTGGCGCACTTCGACGGCGCAGGCAAAATCCGCCGGCAATGTCGCCAGATAGGCCGCCAGCGCCGGCACTGCATCCGGACCGAACTGCGGCGGCAACTGCAGGAAGGCCGGCCCGAGCCGATCCGCGACCGCCAGCGGTTCCAGCCGCCGTATGAACTCGGTGGTGTCCGCAGCCACGTCACGCAGCCGCCGCTCATGACTGATCAGGCGCGGAAACTTGAAGCAGAAGCGGAAACCGGGCGCGGCATCCGCACACCAGCGCCGCACGCTTTCCACGCGCGGCAGGCCGTAGAAGCAGTTATTGCCCTCGACGGTATCGAACACCGCTGAATACTGGCGCAAAAAACTCTCCGGCCGGCTGCCTGGAGCGAACAGCGTGCCGACCCAGTCGCGATTACTCCACACCGGGCAGCCAAGGTGACAGCGGGCGCGCGCCATGCGCAGATGCCGTATTCAGGGCGTGGCGGGCAAGATGCCGGGGATGAGCGTGACGGGATGGATCGGAATGGCGCTGCTCACCCTCACCACACCGGTCCCCAGACGCTCCAGTCCATCGCCGTTTCCTCATTCATCTGCGCGGCGATGTATTGCTCGTTGGCGATGTTCTGCTCGACGGCCAGCCGGCGGTAGTTTTGATAGGCGCGCTCGTTGCCCACCAGAAGGCACTGACAATACTGCGGATCGGCATAGGCGTAGAACGGCTGGCCATTGCGGTTGCGCACGATGATCTTGTAGGGCGGCAACTGCTGCAGTTGCGACATCTTGCGCGGCGTGTCCGCCAGCCGGGTATTGAAACCGGCGGCCGAGAGCATTTGTTCCTGCTGGGAGACCTGCTGCTGCATCGAAGGCGTAGCGCAGCCGGCCAGGGTGGCGCTGAGCGCAACCGTCATCAGGGTCAGGGTGGATGTACGCATGCTTACAACCTCGCGGTCAGGGAAACGGATAAACGGGACACTGAAGTGTAGCGCAGTCGCCCTGATCCGGTTTCCCCACCGCGGGTTGCTCAAACATCCTTGCCCCCAGCCCCTCTCCAACGGGGCGAGGGGCACAGGACAATCGCTTAGAACGCTTCGGCGGGCAGGGTCATCAGCGTGTCGGCGCCGGCCTGGATCTTGGCCAGATGCGCAGCGGTTTCCGGCAGCACTTTCTGCATGAAGAACTCGGCGCACACCAGCTTGTGCTGGTAGAAGGCGCGGTCGAAGCTATCGTCATCCGGGTTGGACAACTGGTTCTCGCAGATGCGCGCCACCTGCGCCCACTGATAGCCCAGGGTGATCAGCGCCATCATGTACAGATAGTCGGTCGATGCCGCGCCGCCATTGTCCGGGTTGGCGATGGCGTGGCGCATCAGCCACTGCGTGGCCTCGACCAGCCGTTCCAGCGCCTCGGTCAACGGCTTGACGAAGGGCGACAGCGCGGCGTTGTCCTCGTACTGCTCGCAGAAACCGCCGACCAGAGCAAAGAACAACTGGATGGCGCGGCCCTTGTTGGCGGGCAGCTTGCGGCCGACCAGGTCCAGGGCCTGGATGCCGTTGGCGCCTTCGTAGATCTGGGTAATGCGGGCATCGCGCACGAACTGTTCCATACCCCACTCGGCGATGTAGCCATGGCCGCCGAAGCATTGCAGGCACAGATTGGCCGAATTGAAGCCCATGTCGGTGAAATAGGCTTTCATCACCGGGGTGAGCAGACCGAGCAGATCATCGGCCTTGCGGCGGGTTTCCGGATCGGGATGCTTGCGGATGATGTCCACCTGCAGGCCAGCCCAGTAGGCTAGCGCCCGCGCACCTTCCTGGAACACGCGCGCCGTCATCAGCATGCGGCGGATATCAGGATGGACGATGATCGGATCGGCGGCCTTGTCGGGCGCCTTGACACCGCTCAGCGCGCGACCCTGGATGCGATCGCGGCAATAGGCAACCGCGTTCTGATAGGCCACCTCGGCCTGACTCAGGCCCTGCACCGCCACGCCCAGCCGCGCCGCGTTCATCATGATGAACATGGTGCGCAGGCCCTTATGCTGCTCGCCGATCAGGTAGCCGACCGCGCCGTCATAGTTCATGACGCAGGTTGCATTGCCGTGGATGCCCATCTTCTCTTCCAGCGAGCCGCAACTGACCGCGTTACGGTCGCCGAGGCTACCGTCGGGGTTGACCAGGAACTTGGGCACGATGAACAGACTGATGCCCTTGACGCCCTCGGGACCCCCGGGAATCTTGGCCAGCACCAGATGAATGATGTTTTCGGCCAGGTCATGCTCGCCGGCGGAAATGAAGATTTTGGTGCCGGTGACGCGATAGCTGCCATCGGACTGCGGCTCGGCCTTGGTGCGCAGCAGGCCAAGATCAGTACCGCAGTGCGGCTCGGTCAGGTTCATGGTGCCGGTCCATTGGCCGGCAATCATCCGCGGCAGATACAGGGCCTTCTGTTCCTCGGTGCCACCGATCTCGATCGCCTCCATGGCGCCGCTGGTCAGACCCGGGTACATGGAAAAGGCCATGTTGGCCGAGGACAGCATTTCGTTGACCGCCAGACCGAGCACATAGGGCAGGCCCTGGCCGCCACGCTCGGGATCGCCGGTCAGGCCGGTCCAGCCGCCTTCGACCACCGCATCATAGGCCGCCTTGAAGCCGGTCGGGGTGGTGACACTGCCCTTTTCCAGGCGGCAGCCTTCACGGTCGCCAACCCGATTCAACGGTTGCAGCACTTCCTGGCTGAGCTGGGCAGCACCTTCGAGAATCGCCGCTACGGTGTCCGGAGTCGCTTCGGCGAAGCCCGGAATCACATCGTTATAGCGGTCGATCTTGAGCAGTTCCTGCAGGATGAACTGCATGTCGCGCACAGGAGCGGTATAGCTGGGCATGAGCGTAATCCTGATGTTAGATGGGTTAGCAGGCGACGAGCCGGCCGCGGACCGATTCCATTTACGGGGCTTTGCCTTCCGATTCGTGATCCTGGCCCATTGACGACCTGTTTTTACAAGACAGGGCAGCCGGGTTCCGGTATGGCCACGCGACCTGCAAGCCAACAGCTTATTGAGCTTTTTCAAAAGGCTATGGACAGGTCACGCCATACTCAGCAGGGTAAATATAAAAATTAGAATAAACACCCTAATTTTTTAAAAATAGCCAGATAATTCAAAATATTGCAGTGCAATATGATCTGAATCCGGGTTTACGGGCTGCACAGCGGGGACAAGGGACGCAGCGGCTTTTGAACGCCACCGGGGGACGCGGTTTGCAAAGCCATGCCATGCGCACCGCCTGACCGACTGCCAGCGGATTTGGCTGCGCCAGGATCAGCTGTCCAATACCCGCAGGTGGTTTATCCGGCCAGCCATGCGTTTATCGCTGCTCAGGACGCGCTGAGCGCAGTCACCTGGACATCGACGCTGAGGGTGGGCGCGAGATCCCGGGGACCGATGAAACTGCCCGCGACCGGCGGCACCGTTTCCGGATGGCGGGCTACCGCGACTGGAATATAGCGATTGCCGGTAATCTCACCGGCAGTAGGATCAAAGCCCTTCCAGCCCGGACCCGGCAGATAGACCTGCGCCCAGGCATGGGTCGAGGCAGCTCCGGGCCCGGTCGCCGGCACATAGGAATAGCCACTGACAAAGCGGCTGGCCAGGCCCAGCGCGCGGCAGGCCTCGATGAACAGCGTGGCATAATCACGGCAGGAACCGCTGCGTCGGGCCAGGGTTTGCGCCGGCGACTGCACACCCGGTTCCTCGCGGACCACATAGCGAAAATCCCGGTTAATGCTGCGATTGAGCCGATCCAGCAGGACGTAGGTCTCCATCCGGCCACCGGGCAGGCCCAGACCCGCCAGCCAGTCGCGCAGGGCCGCGAGCGCCTCGGGATAGACCGGTTGCTGGAAGGGCGCCAGATCAATACGCTCCTCGTGGTAGTATTGAAATGGATAATGCAGCGCATAGTCCTCGACGATGAAGTCCAGCGGCGTCTCGTCGTAATGCCGGATCAACACCGTGCTGTCGATAGCCAGCCGTCGCGTCGGCTCCAGAAAGCGTGCTACCACCAGCGAATTGTCGAACATGTCGCGCTGCCAGCGGGTGCGATGGGCAGGAGTGATCGCCAGCGTCGAAGACTCGATGCGCAGGTCGTGATCCTCACGCGGCCGCAGCAGCAGACGATGGGGCTGCAGGGTCACCAAACTGGGGAACTGGTATACCGTCAAGTGATTGATACGCAAGCGCCGCATGCTGCTTTCCCCCCAAGTCTGGCCTTTACTCAGCTTAACACCGCCCGCACCGTCCCGCACGGTACAACGCCCGGACAGGCTTGATGATGAATGTATTTGTATAGGAGCCGTCTATAGTCTGAAGACTCTGATTCCGGCATCCAGGACCGTAGGCCAGCGACCACGGCTGCCATGCGTCCCGTCCCAGGTCCCGCTAGTGCCAGAACGCACGCCACCACCCCTCACCACCACGGAAGCCTCCATGACGATCGAGAACGACCGCGACCAGGACCCCCAGGAAACCCAGGAATGGCTCGACGCCCTCGATGCGGTGCTTGAAGCGGAAGGTCTGCAACGCGCCTACTACCTGCTTGGCCAGTTGCAGGACAAGGCCCGCGCTGCCGGCGTCCACATGCCCTACAGTGCCAACACGCCCTATATCAACACCATTCCGGTCGAGCAGGAGGAATACACCCCTGGCGATCCGGGCATGGAATGGCGCATCCGTTCCCTGATTCGCTGGAATGCCCTGGCCATGGTCATCAAGGCCAATCGCCAGACCGCTGAGCTGGGCGGCCACATCGCCAGCTTCGCCTCCAGCGCCACGCTGTACGACGTCGGCTTCAACCACTTCTGGCACGCCCCGGATGACCAGCACGGCGGCGATCTGGTGTTCATCCAGGGCCATTCCGCGCCCGGCATTTATGCCCGTGCTTATCTGGAAGGCCGCCTGAGCGAGGCGCAACTGGACAATTTCCGCCAGGAAGTCGATGGCAACGGCCTCAGCTCCTACCCGCATCCCTGGCTGATGCCGGATTTCTGGCAATTCCCCACCGTTTCCATGGGCCTTGGGCCGATCCAGGCGATTTACCAGGCGCGGTTCATGAAGTACCTGCACAACCGCGGCCTCGCCAACACCGAGGGCCGCAAGGTCTGGTGCTTCTGCGGCGACGGTGAAATGGATGAACCCGAATCACTTGGCGCGATTGCCCTCGCCGCCCGCGAGAATCTCGACAACCTGATCTTCGTCATTAACTGCAACCTGCAGCGCCTCGATGGCCCGGTGCGCGGCAACGGCAAGATCATTCAGGAACTGGAAGGCGATTTCCGCGGCACCGGCTGGAACGTGATCAAGGTGCTGTGGGGCTCGTACTGGGACCCGCTGCTTGCCGCCGACAAGAAAGGGCTGCTGCGCAAGCTGATGGAAGAATGCGTCGATGGCGAATACCAGAACTTCAAGGCCAAGGGCGGCGCCTATACCCGCGAGCATTTCTTCGGCAAGTATCCCGAACTCAGGCAGATGGTCAGCCACCTGTCCGACGAGGACATCTGGCGCCTGAACCGCGGCGGCCATGATCCGCACAAGATCTATGCCGCCTATGCCGAAGCGGTTAAACATGTCGGCCAGCCGACCGTGATCC
This sequence comes from Candidatus Competibacteraceae bacterium, assembly GCA_036834665.1. GTDB lineage: Bacteria > Pseudomonadota > Gammaproteobacteria > Competibacterales > Competibacteraceae > RXIX01. The sequence continues at coordinate 7,941 of DAITNL010000101.1, forward strand.
TGGCCAAGACCGTCAAGGGCTACGGCATGGGCGTCGCTGGCGAAGGCAAGAACATCACCCACTCGCAGAAGAAAATGGGCGAGCAGGCGCTGCGCGACTTCCGCGACCGCTTCCACATCCCGATTTCCGATGAGCAGTTATACGCAGCGCCGTTCTTCAAGCCCGCGGCAGACAGCCCGGAGATTCAATACCTCCAGGCCCGGCGCGCCGCCTTAGGCGGTTATCTGCCACAGCGCCGCCGCGAAGCCACGCCCCTGCCCGCACCACCGCTGGCCGCATTCGACGCCCTGCTGCAGGACAGCGGCGAGCGCGACATGTCCACCACCATGGCCTTTGTGCGCATCCTCACCCAGGTGGCGCGCGACAAGGGCATTGGCCGCCATGTCGTGCCGATCGTCGCCGACGAAGCGCGCACCTTTGGCATGGAAGGGATGTTCCGCCAGATTGGCATCTACGCGCCGCGCGGCCAGTTGTACGAGCCGCAGGACGCCGATCAGCTCATGTTCTACAAGGAAGACCGCAAGGGACAGATTCTGCAGGAAGGCATCAACGAAGCCGGCGCCATGTCGTCGTGGATGGCCGCCGGTACTGCCTATAGCAATCACGGCGTCAACATGGTGCCGTTCTACATCTACTACTCGATGTTCGGCTTCCAGCGCATTGGCGATCTGGCCTGGGCGGCGGGCGATATCCAGGCACGCGGCTTCCTGATTGGCGGCACGTCGGGACGCACCACGCTGGCCGGCGAGGGCCTGCAACATCAGGACGGTCACAGCCAACTGTTCGCCCAGTTCATCCCCAACTGCGTGTCCTACGATCCGACCTTCGCCTATGAACTGGCGGTGATCATCCAGGACGGCCTGCGGCGCATGTTCCAGGAGCAGGAAAACGTCTTCTACTACGTCACCACGCTGAACGAGAACTACCACCATCCGGCCATGCCGGAGGGCGTACAGGAGGGCATTCTCAAGGGTCTGTACCGGTTCCAGCACGGCAGCGGCGCCGGACCCCGGGTGCAACTGCTCGGCTGCGGCGCGATTCTGCGCGAGGTGATTGCCGCCGCCGATCTGCTGCGTGAGGACTGGGGCGTGACCGCCGACATCTGGTCGGCACCCAGCATCAACCTGCTGGCGCGCGAAGGTCAGGACGTGGCGCGCTGGAACCTGCTGCATCCGGACGAACCCCCACGGCGCAGCTATGTGGAAAACTGCCTGGACGGCCATCCGGGACCGGTGGTCGCCGCTACCGACTACATCAAGCTCTACGCCGAACAGTTGCGCCCGCTGCTGCCGGGACGCTGCTACCTGACCCTGGGCACCGACGGCTTTGGCCGCAGCGACACCCGCGCCAAGCTGCGCCGGCACTTCCAGGTTGACCGCCACTATGTGACGCTGGCCGCGCTCAAGGCCCTGGCCGATGCCGGAGCGCTGCCGGCCAGCCGGGTCGCTGAGGCGCTCGCCCGCTATGGCATCGACCCGAACAAGCCCAACCCGCTGTACGTTTAAGCGGGCGCGTGGTCAACCGAGGAGAATTGCGCGTGAGCATCATCAAAGAAATCCATGTGCCGGATATTGGCGATTTCAAGAACGTCGATGTCATCGATGTCCTGGTGGCCGCCGGTGACAGCGTCGAAGCGGATAGCCCGCTGCTGCTGCTGGAAAGCGACAAGGCGACCATGGAAGTGCCGGCGCCGCTGGCCGGCACAGTGCGCGAAGTCAAGGTCAAGGTCGGCGATAAGCTCTCGCAGGGCGATCTGATCCTGTATCTGAACGTAGCGGAAAGCGTCGCCGCGCCGGAGCCGGCATCCACCACGCCCGAAACCGCTGCCGCCCCGCTGGGCGAAACGCGCGAGGTGCGGGTGCCGGATATCGGCGATTTCAAGGGCATACCGGTCACGGACATCCTGGTTGCGCCCGGCGACCGGGTCGAACCCGATACCTCGCTGATCACCCTGGAAAGCGACAAGGCCAGCATGGACGTACCGGCGCCCTTCGCCGGCGTGGTGCAGAGCCTTGAGGTCAAGGTCGGCGACCGGCTCTCGCAGGGTGATTTGATCCTGCTGCTGACGACGAGCGTTTCGGCCCCGACCAAGCGCCAGTTACCCGACGCGCTCAGCGCCGTCACGCTCGGTCCGAAGATGCCCAAGCCGGAAGGCATCACGCCGCCGCCACCACCGAACACCTGGATG
>DAITNL010000101.1:10138-11209 GCA_036834665.1 Candidatus Competibacteraceae bacterium
AGCCGGCAGCCAGCTTCGCCAAGGTCCACGCCAGCCCGGCGGTGCGCCGTTTCGCCCGTGAACTGGGCGTTGACCTGAATCGCCTGAAAACCGGCTCCGGTCCCAAGAACCGCCTGCTCAAGGAAGACGTGCAGGCCTTTGTCAAGCAGGTGATGAGCGGCGCGGCCAGCGTCAGCGCGCCCGCGGCAACTCCAAGCGCCGGCAGTCTTGACCTGCTGCCCTGGCCAGTGGTCGATTTTGCCAAATTCGGCGAAGTTGAAATCCAGCCGCTGTCACGGATCCGCAAACTGTCCGCCGCCAACCTGGCGCGCAACTGGGTGATGATCCCGGCGGTGACCTATCACGAAGATGCCGATATCACCGATCTGGAAGCCTTCCGCCTACAGCTCAACCGCGAAAACGAGAAAGGCAGCGGCGCCAAGCTGACCCTGCTGGCCTTCCTGATCAAAGCCTGCGTGCGCGCCCTGCAACAGTTCCCGGATTTCAACAGTTCCCTGGATGGCGAAAACCTGGTGCGCAAGCGCTATTACCACATCGCCTTCGCCGCCGACACGCCCAACGGTCTGGTGGTGCCGGTGGTGAAAAATGCCGATCAGAAGGGGCTGTTCGACATCGCCCGCGAGACCGGCGAACTGGCGAAAAAGGCCCGCGACGGCAAGCTCGGTCCCGGCGACATGCAGGGCGCCTGCTTCACCATTTCCTCGCTGGGCGGCATCGGTGGCAGCTATTTCTCGCCGATCATCAACGCCCCGGAAGTGGCAATTCTCGGCATTGGCAAATCGATAATGAAGCCGGTCTGGGATGGTGCGCAGTTCGTGCCGCGCCTGAGCGTGCCGCTGTCGCTGAGTGCCGATCACCGGGTCATCGATGGCGCGCTGGCCACCCGGTTCAACGTTTACCTGGCACAACTGCTGGCGGATTTCCGCCGCGTGCTGCTTTGAGTTGAGTCGCCGCCGTGTTGATTTGTTTTCGTCATCCATGACGACCCCAAATCAACATGAGACTCAACCAGCCCGCTCTTGAATGAGAGTTAAACGATGCAACGTGAAGCGAAAGCGACACACCGGCGAA
>DAITNL010000102.1:0-4350 GCA_036834665.1 Candidatus Competibacteraceae bacterium
GGTCAAGGCCGTAGCTCAAATATAGCTTGACACTTGAGGGGGTTTTCCGGTTCAATTCCGTACATTCTACGGAATTAAGCAATTTCAATGACTTAGAGAGGGGTATGTCGCCGACAAACCCCTCGCTGGCAGCGTCACCAAGTATCCGAGTCAAGGCAGCCAGTAATCTCAAGAACAAGCTCTGTGATTCTTTCGCACAAAGCGTCAGATAGTAGTAAGTACTCACTTATTGTATAGATATCGGTATATATTATATTGAATGCTAATTCATCACAGGAGGTTAATGTCATATCAAAATAATAGTAATGCGTGTAGGCATTAAAAATGAGATTAAACATTGTGGTATGCAGTAAATTTGTTTATAAAATCATAAACATCATTACAAAATGACAATCCAAACTCTTTATAAAATTTTGCAGAAGATACATTTTGTTTAAGATACTCTTTATAATCTGTTTCGTGTTGACTAATAAACACAATATGAGGTTCGCTGTTAATAATTGGGAATGATATTTCCCCATCATCAATAAGTGCATTAAAGATCGTATCTAGTAATTCCGAGAAACCTTCGCTTGTGTCGAACTTGCCGGCGTATTCCTGGGGCAAAAATGCAAAGGGATTGATACCTGTGGTCAATAAAAAATGCGTTATTGTTTGCATTTCTTGGTACGGGCTTATTAAATAGTTTGTTATTGAGTCCATCGCTTCTTTATGAGATGCTTCAATTATATCAAGTCGTAACATCAGTAAGCCCCTCTTTAATTTAGTGCGTCGGATCAAACCAGTTGTCAGGTGGATAGCTGGTGCAATTGCGGGCCTCGGTTTCAATCTCCGTCAGGTAGTTTTCCAGCAATCCCCGATGGATCAGATCGAATTTCACCAGGGCAAACATCTTGATCAGGGTTTTGGTGTTGATCACGAGGGTGGTGCCTCCTTCATCCAGAAAAGTGCTGGAAGGAACACCGACTTTTGCTGATACATAGGACTCAAAGCGGACGACGTTAGGGTGCATTATTTGGAATCCCGGCTGGAGCATGCAATCCGTCACATGGGGTCGAATTGGGTGTAGTAACCTTTGCTAATCGCCTGGTTTCTATATTTCATATGCCAGATCATATCCTCTTCGGTAACGAACTTCTTGTCCTCTGGGCTAATGACCGGGGCGTATTTATTGCGTGATCGGCGTTCTACTTGTGAGAGATATTCTGGGTCATGCAGCTTTTTGTTGGCTAACTTGGTGGCTGCGATTTTCCTACCTTTTTTGCAACCGCAACTGGTGCTGGAACCTGCGACCAGGAAAGCTTTTCTTACGGAGCGAATTTCCCCGCATACGCATTTGCACAGCAGGTATATTTGCTTAGCGCCGCATGGAAGTGGGGGGTGATCATGGTCGACGCGGAGTACGGTCCAATCGCCATAGGACTTCTGGATGGGGGCAGTCATGGTTGGTCTCGGAGTTGAGTTTCCGAGATTCTGCCCTAGTAGGGGATGGGGCTGCAGGCTATTCCCCGCGCCCCAGTTGGCGTTGGTAGCTTAAAAAACAAAATCGGCAGGAAGCACGCCTACTGAGATGGGACCAAGATCGGCATTGATGAGAATGGCTGTATTGATCTCTGCGTTGAAGACGCGACGATATTTACTTTCCTTGGGTTCGTCTGAGAGCCCTAGGATCAATTCCTGGGTCTCCGTGTCGGTAAGGTCGTCTACGGGGATGTCCATCAGGGGGGTCCAGGTCCCGTTGAGTAGCTGCTGGATGCGTATGATCACGGGAGTTCTCCGGTCGGGGCTGCATGGTAAGCATAGGTCATGCAGCCCTGGATGTCTACGCTAATAAAGCGCTTCCAAGGCGGAGTGTACAGATAGTTTGTGGTGGAAACTAGCGGGAGGTGCGGGCACTGCCTGGACTTTCTTAGCGTCTTCGTAGGCGCGCTCGGCGTCTTCCTGGGTGTCGTGGTAGCTGAGATGGCAGATCAAGTTGCCTCGGTAGAGGCGTACTCGCCAGCGGTTGCGGGCGGTCTCGAAGTAGATGCCTTTATAGATACTCACGGCGGATTCCTCTCCAGGCGTTGTTATACAAGTGGGGGACTAGGGCTGCCAGGCAAAAATCCACGCAGGTTGGGCGGTGGGTATTGGGGGCAATGCGGTCTAGTGCGGGGAAGGTCATGATTTCCTGGATGGTCTGGGTTTGGTTGTGTAGCAGGTTATGCATTAGATAGCGGGCGAATAGGCGGGTTTCGATGGTTGCCGGCAGGATGGGCAGGTAGGGGTGACGTTCGTCCAGGTATTCCAGGATGACAACTGGGTTGTCACATTTAACGTAAAGGTCCTGGAAGGTGGGGTAGCTGGTTGCTGATGATGGTAATGGCTTGTATACCAGTTCCTTGTAATTTAAAGCCATTTTAACTACAGCAGTCCAAGGGTTGTCTGTTGTTGTTAGTGTTCGAGCCATGATCACCTCTGCGGGTTGAGAGGGTAAGTTTATCACTGAGAATCTGGATTGTCTCGCTCCAAGTACAGTTTTGTACGTGCTGTGAGGACTCCCATGACTTGTCCCAGAACAGCGTTATGCCGTTGGGCTGCCCAAATATCACACCGACGTTGTGCCCTGTATCATAGCGTTGCTGTAGCCAGGCAAGTTGAGGCAGGGATAACTTGGGTTTGATTCTGGTTAAGTGGTTGGTTTTTGAATACTTGGCTTCAAGCCAGAGCAAGGCTCCATCAGGACCAAAGATCACAAGATCGGGTACACCCCTGGTGACCCGGTCTGCGACTTTCCAGACTACCAGGTGTTCTGGCAGCCGGGTGCGAAGCGCCCTGATGAAGCCTGCTTCGTTCATTAGTCTTTCATGCCGAAGGGTTCACGGAGTAGGGTCTGGGCTTCCTGGTAGGCGGCATTCAGGGCGTCCAGGTTCTCAGTGGGGCGGGCGTGCGCGAAGGTTAGCTTCGAGTAAGTTGTGGTCTGGTCGAAGGCGATGCGGGTGACTGCCATGGGCAGCCATTGGTCTGCTGCGCGTAGGGTACGGATGTACTTAACCAGGTTAGCCATGCTGGCTGGGGGTACGTTGAGCAGTTTGATTTGTTTGGGGTCGGTCTCGCCTGGGGGAATTACGGCAACACGGTAGCTGTTCTTGCAGCGTTTCCCTTTACCAGAGCCGGAACCCCATTCGTTATGAGGGCAAGTACCACAGGTGCCTCCGTGCTGTGGCATAGGGGATTCTTTGATGGGCTTGAGGTCAGTGGTTTCGTCGAGTCCGATGGCGACGCAGATGGGTAGCTGCTTGACCGCTGGGTTGAAAGCCCCTTTGTAGAAGCTATTGACTTGGATGAAGTCGAGGATTACTGCGTCGATATAGGCAGCCATTCCGCCGGCGTTATCGACAAATTTGTTTCCTTCGACACGAATAAACTTAGAGGTGCTTTCTGGAATGAAGGTCTTGGAGGCTTCGATTTGCGTTTTGAGCATTTCACTCAGAGAGATCATGGCACTCATGTTTGGTATCCTGTGCTTTATTTGGTGACGAGAGAGATAGACCGCTTAACGAATGGGACAACACCAGGGATTTCTTCCCCCATGGTGAGTAATTCCCGGTATCCTACTGAGTTGATCTTGCGTTGTAAAAGATGTGTGGAATTTGTAGCTAGAATGTAATCGACTGTTTGATCCCAGTCCTCGATGGTGGGTACAGTGAGTTCACTGATGCGAGCAGTGGCTGTGCTGCCCTTTACCGCAGTGACTCCCACGTCCTGCATGGATTCCATAAGTGTTTGTTCTAGTTGATCATAGATATTCTTTAAGTCCTTGACTTTGGCTTCCAGGTCTTTGCGGGCTTCGCGATTGGCATGCATCTCATCGATGAGGGTTCCGATAGTTGTCACTGGTTGAGTACTCCGAGTAGTAGGTCCATGGCAGAGAGTTTTCCTTGTAGTTTGCTGTAGGCGTCCAGGTCTACAGTGTCTTCGGCGGCAAGAAGTATGGTTTCAGTCTTCTGGGTTTGGCCCGCTCGGTAGATACGGCGGTTGAATTGCAGGAAGTGCTCTGAGTTGTAGGTGGGGGAACACCAGATTGTTGTTGTACCTGCCGTGAGGGTGAGTCCGTGTGCTGCGCTGGCGGGGTGGGCCAGGATGACTTTGATCTGCCGTTTCTGAAACGCCTGGACGGTTTCATGGCGTTCTTCTGCGGTGGCTTCTCCGTCAATGACTGAGAAACTAATGCCTTCTGCGTCCAGGTGCTTGCACATGCGGTCGCGTTGGTGTTTCCAGTTGAACGCTACAACGCATTGCTCTCGTTGCTTGATAAGCTCCGTGGTCAGGGCGTAGCGTTCGTCATGGACCAAATGGGCAATTCCGTTT
>DAITNL010000102.1:4360-11183 GCA_036834665.1 Candidatus Competibacteraceae bacterium
TCCGTTTCCGTCGTAAATAGCCCCACTGGCTACCTGGAGCAGTTTGCTCAGGTGGCTGGCGGCGTTGGTGGCGGTGATGACTTTGTCCTTGAGCTGGATGGCCATCGCGTGTTTCAGAATGTTGTAGTGGGTGATGACCTGGCGGCTGAGGGCAAAGGTGGTGGTGTATTGATGGTTTTCGGGGATTTCCAATACATCCTCGAATTTATGGCGGAGGGTCTTGTCAGCCACCAGGGATGCTGCAGTGGCCATGGCCTCTGGCCGATCCTGCCATTTAGTGAAATTCCCGAAGCTTGTGGGAGTGCATAGGATGTTTCTCGTGGCGAAGTATTTGGGCCCCAGGGAGGCTCCTTCGTCGAGTAGGAAATACTGATGCCAGAGGTCCATAACCCCGTTGGGGGCTGGAGTGCCTGACATCAGGATACGTTTCTGGACGGGGCGGATCATCTTGCGAATCGCGGTACTGCGTAGCGTATTGGGGTGCTTGAACGCTGTTGATTCGTCGATGACTACCAGGTCGAAGCCTTCCAGAGAGAAGTTCTTTTTGTGAAGGGCTACGACACCGTCATGGTTGATCAGGGTAATGTCCGCGTTCTGTTTGAATGCGGTTTCATGTTTGCCTGCTTCCGCTATCGCCCACGTCAGATTCGTGAACTTGATTGTGTCCATCATCCAACTCGGTCGGAGGATGCTTTTGGGCGCTATTATCAAGCTCTTGAAAGTAGGCTGTGAGTTCTTCGCTTGAGTAATGTAATGCAGGACTGCTCGGGTTTTGCCCGTTCCAGGGTCGGAGGCTAAAAACAGTCGGTCGTTCTGCAACAGGTACTCGACAACTTCCTGTTGATGGGAGTAGAGCGGTGGTACCGTAGTGGTCATAAACACAGACTCCTGTGCCGACTTGAGCGCCAAAGTCGCAGTATTTGCAGTTCAGGGTGATGGGCTTGGCAGGGAACTCGGTGGCATTGGTGAGTTGGACGGCTTGGTTGTGCCATGTGATTCTGAAGGGTTCTGAAGCGCCTTTGGCAACTCGTTTAGTAGTGATGCTGCGGCCATCCAGGTAGACGAACTGCGTTTCTACGAGGGTTATGGAGGGGTTACAGGCAAGCGCGGCTACAGCGTAGAGTTGGGCTTGCAGGGCGTGGGGGACTTCCTTGTTGCTGGTTTTCCCTGTTTTCCAGTCGATGATGACCAGCATGCCTTCGTCGTTGACATACTCGAAATCGGTGATGGTTGTAAGCCAGTGGTCTTCGGCGTTTTTGGTTGTTGGGGTCCATTCTGGGGTCAAGTAGCTTGGGTGCTCAACACGCCCTCGGCCTTCTTGGTAAAGGGTTCGGCAGTTGTGGATGGTTTCCTTGGCCAGGGAGCTTTTGATTTTGGGTAGTTCCTCTGAGTCTCCTCGAATGAACTCTTCGATTTGCTGGTGGTAGAGCGTTCCTCGGGTGAGGGGGGAGTCAGGGGCCGCTGGCGGTACAGGGTGTTTGTCTAGTCGTCGGAGTTTCCAGCGATAGGGGCACTGTTGGAACTCCCGCAGGGAGGAGTATGACCAACGTCTGTTCATGTCAGTTTCCTTTAGGCGGAGCGGGTCGTTCATTTAACATGACGGTGATGGCGTGGGTGGGGACCCGTACCCAGGCAGGGATTTTTAGAATGCTGGTGTCATCTTCATCGACCATGCACTCGTCCAGGAAGTCCTCCATTACAGCGACTTCGATAGGCTCGGTGGCCAAGTAACGGAGGATGGTGGCCTTGACATCGTCGGCTGTGTAGGCAGTCATTTTTTTGGCTCGCAGTGAATGAGGAACTTCTTGCGCTGGCTACCGTGGGCAGTGGCGACGATGCCAGTGGTTATTTGCCGGCCTTGATGCCCATTGCAGGCTTTGCAGTCGATGCAACGGAGCTTGATGGTTTCGTAGGGGCATACGGCTTCGTTGGGTAGCACGGGGGCTTCAGGTGTGGCTCGTACTCGGTAGGTTCGCCACCCCATCCGTTGAGCCTGCTGCGCATCGTCCAAGGTTTCGACAGATGCCATGCAAATGTTTTTCCAGTCGTCATGCGCAGTTCGCCATTGGTGGGTATACCCCGTGATGCCATGGTTGTTATCTAGGCATATTCGGTAACTTTCCAGTGGGGCTGCAACTGGGTCGCCATAGGCTCCTAGGCGGATGTGCATGGAACGTAAGCGTAGGACGATCTCCTTGTGTTCTTTCGCTGATAGATTCTGGAGTTTTGGGGTTTTGGGTAGGGCTTTCCAGACGGGGTTTGTTCCGTGGATATGGCGGACATAGCAGCCATTGCCTTGGAGAGGGCAGTCTCCGCAGATAGCTTTGCTGTCTCCGTTTCGTTCGGCGTCTATGGGGGATGCATCGGTGACAAGAATCCAAACCTGGGCGACCGGGCCGGTTTTGATATTGGCTGATGGGCGGTCGATGCCGGTCATGACAACTGTGATATTTGTGGAGTGCTGGTTTGGGAGTGCGCTGGGTCCTTCATAGAGAATGACGTTGCTTAACATGCTTCGATCCTTTGCTTTTTTGGGGATTAAAATATTGGCGGTTATGCTAGTGGCATGGGCGAAGATTGGGGGTTACTCTGTGTATTTCAGCCATGATGGGGTCCTTTAAATGCAAACGCCCTCCGTAAAGAGGGCGTCTGGTTAGTGGTGGTTATTCGTTTTCGTCGTTGATTAAGTCATCCTCGGCTTCACTGAACCACACAGACTCCCAGGAGTCTTGCAATGTGTTGAAGTGTTCAGGCATTGGTAGTTCTTTGATGACTTCGTAGCGGCAGCAGCGGCCTTTCGAATCGTGGTAGTCAGCGGGGATGGAGACTACGTCAGCAGGGTTGATTTTCAGCAGCAGGAGTCGGGGGCCGTTGAAGTGGGCGAGGTAGTTCAGGCTGGCGAAGTGCAGGCCTACGCTGCAGGTTTGGTGGCGGTCGTCGTCAACCTGGTAGCGGGGCATGCTGACTACGCAGCCTACGGCATTGTTGATTTTGCCACTGTGTACGTCGGTGTAGTTGTCGCGTACCCGCTTGTACGCCAGGAAGCAGCCATCATCGGTGATGGGGAGATCAGACTTCTCCAGGAAGCCCAGTAGTTCCTCGATGGCGTGGTGGGCAGGGTTCTTGAGCAAGTTGCCGATGAAGCGTTTCATGGGCTTGATGTCAAACCCATCTAGGCGCATTTGTTCCAGACGGTTGACCAGGCTGATGGGAACTTCCATTCCGTCGATGAGTAGTGCGTTGTTTTCAAGTTGTAATTGCTCTCCGAAATGTTTCTGGAGTTTGCTTATCTTGTCGATTTCTGCTGTGGCTGATTCGTAGTCCCCGAGTTTCAGCAGGTTCCCGACTTTATCGAAGTTGGGGTCCGCTTCACTCATGGTGTAGATCTGGTCGTTGAAGAAGATGGTGATGTTCTGTTCAGAGATCATGTACGCTTTCATTAGAAGCTCCGGGTGGTGTTGTTAACCAGGGCGAAGTAGTGGGTGAAGAAACTGTATGGGTCGGATTCGGAGTTGCGGGTGAGGAAGTTGACCAAGTCAGGGTACTTCTTCATTAATTGCACGGTGGTGGTTAGTATGGTTGAGGTGGGTAATGAGTTTACGGTATTCGCGAATAGGTCTGCACAGGCGAATTGGTTGATTACAGATGTGAATGTGTGCTGCCAATCCATGATCTTGGTAGTGCGGCCATTGAGTTGTTTGATGTCCAGGTCAGCCGGGCAATGGTTCAGGATGTCGTGGATATCTATCGATGTCAGGACATCGAGGATTTTGTTGAGTAGTTCCCGGTCTTTCTTGTCATCTGGCCACCAGGTGTTGTATTGCTCTTGAGGCAGTGCTAGGCTCAGGCCTGCTAGTGCCTCGTCGTTGGTTTTTACTCGGGCGATGAGTTTATCGATTGTCCATTCGGCTATAGTGCGGTGTTTGTTCGGGTCATAGTCCTGCTTGAGGATGATGGGTAACGTAGGAGGGAACTGGCTGAAGTTGGTATAGCGCTGCATGATGTCTAGCTGGTGCTTGACATTTATGGAGGAGTGGGCTTTGTTGAAGTTGCCGGATAGTGAGTAGAAGTTGTATTCGTCAGTTGACGCGAGGATGACCGGGTAGCGGTCGGTAGCAATGTGCAGGTGGTGGGCGCGTTTGCTGATTCGGGTTTTTGTCCAGCCTCCTTTGTTGTTAGCGATCAATGCGTATACTGGGGTTGATTTCGTCCGGTTGGTAACGGCTTTGCGGGTCTTGGGCTGCCGGTCGGTCCAATGCTCGACGGTTTTGGCGTCCAGGATCTTGGCGATTACTGCGAGTTGTTCAGTACTGGCGGTAATGAACAACAGGTTTTCCGCCAGGCTATAGGGCGGAGTGTCCTTGCGCAGTAGTTTGCTGATTTTCACATAGTCGTCTTCGGTATCGACTTGGATGAGGGTGTAGCCAGGTTTCCCGACGGTCTGGTGGAGTCCGTGGCAGAGTCGGCTCAGTTCAGTGGTGGTTCCCCCATTACGGCGCCAGCGTCCCTGTGTGAGTACTGTTGAGCTTATGTTGCTCATGTTCGTTGACTGGGATGCCTGCAGGAAGGCTTCTTGGATGTTGGGGCGGTTGAGGTCTTTACGGAGCGTGGCCATCTGAGCTCCGAGCTGTGGATTGACAGCGTTGATCACCTGGGCCATGCGGGCGCAGATTTCCGATGTATGCGCGGGCGTGGTTGAGGCCTCGATCAGCTCTTTCATGGCCTGCTTGATTTCCATGATGGCTTCGTTGACCAGTAGGCGCAGGTTAGCGATCGTGGTGCGGTCGTAGCTGAGGGCTTCACGGTTGGGGGCCAGGTTGAGGTACCCGATCTCCGCCTGCAGGTAGCCTCCGTCGAGTAAGCGCAGGTCATCGCGCAGGGATGCCGGTAGGTTCTGCAGGTCGATGGGGTAGTGGACCATGCCCATTACGACCCCGCCTCGTTGAAGGCTGGGGCGGTAGTCTGGGGTTGCACTTATGAAGTGCGGGGTATTGAAGATTGGGTTGTGGTCCAGGCAATAGCGTGTGGGGAGCCCCGGGGTGTATATCAGGTGCTTGGGGATGAAGTACGCCAGGCGCTGGACTGTGTGGGTGAATTCCTGGAAGTCAGAGGCTTTGACTGGGATGGATATCTCAAGTCCGTTTGGGTCCTCGGTCTGGGATGCTCCCAGCTTGGTTACCGAGGGGATGCGGTTCTCGTTGAAAAACACTGCGTATGTGGTCTTGGTACCGTTCTGGCGGGAGGTAATCTGGAATCCGTCGGTGTAGGCCAGGGGAGCTTTGAAGCCCAGGCCGAAGCCGCCGATTTCGTCGTTGCTCGCGCTCTTGCTAGTCTCGAAGTATGTCAGGGCCAACTCACGGATTTCCTGTTCGGAGAGCCCCGTGCCCCAGTCTCGGACAATGAAAGCGTTGCCGGTTTTTGCGAATAGGGATGGTATCGTTATCTGAATGGGGTGAGCGGTCCCGGTTTTGCGCGAGATGTCCAGGGCGTTGCAGATGGTTTCGCGGGTTGCGGCTAGAATTTTGTTTGAATACAGCGAGTTGCTGAGGATGTGATACGCAGCGGCACTGCGCTTGATGTTGGCTTCGGTGGTCGTTGCGGCTTTGAATTCTTCGCTTTTCGTGAGGGTCAGTGTATTCTCGGCGGTCTTCACTTGGTGTTCTCCAGTGCGGTCCAGGCGTTGGGGAAATGACTCTGTGCGTAAGTGGCCATGGTGTTGACGAGGTTTTGAATCTCCAGTTGCGCATGGTCGTTTGTGCGCAATCGGTAGAGTCGATGCAGCGCAGCGAGTGACCCAGTCCAGATGAGCGTGGTCATGAGAGACTGAGGAAGTACGCTGCGAGCTTGCTCGGGACAGACATTGAGCTTGAGTAGTGCCCAGTAGCTCCAATTACTGAGTGTTGTTATTACTCGGTAAATGGAACGGGCTAGTAAATTGTACGGAGTGTTGTGAGGACTGCTGCCCTGTTTGACTGAGGGTGCTGGCTGTCGGAAGTTGGTGATGTCCAGGAACTGTGGCGGCGTAGTGACATAGCGTCTGGAGACTTCGTTGACTACGACTCCTACGGTTGACTTCATGAGTTGTCTGGCAACGAAGATAGGCAGTGTGATTCGGAAGCTGAGTACTACATGAGCAAAGGGGGTCCAATGCTCATGTCGGCTCAGGTAATTGAGCAGGGAAACGTCTTTACTGGAGAGTTCTGGGGAGACTTTGTCCATAGAGACTCGCGCAGCATTGACGATGCTCAAGTCATTTCCCATGACTTCCAGCAAGCTGACGGATATTTCCTGATAGCGGTGGTGAGTTGGGTACGATGTCCGGATCGACGGGTTTAAATTCTGCGATGATTCCACGTGTAGTCATTCCTTCGAGTTTGATGGGTTTGATGCGGATGCCATGGCGGCCCAGGAGCTGAGTAAACTTGGCAGGGGTTTGCGGGATGTCAGGTCCTAGGAGATAGGTGAATATCGCGGCCAGGTCTTTTCGCTGGAGTTTGACGGGTTCGTGGGTGTTGGGGATGATCGCTCGTATGATGCGATCGTATGCCTGGTACCAAGCCGTGGATGAGGCGAACTCACTTTGAGGCTTGAGCTGGTTTACGAAGTACTCCAGATTCCCGTGGCGTATCGCCATGCAGATGGCTTCGAGCCCCGAGGCTGAATCGAGAATCGAAGCCTCTCGGTGGGCATTGATGAGCACGGTGCGGGCGGTCTTGATGTCCATCTCGTAGTGCAGAAAGAACTGCGCGGTCTGCCAGATGGTTCGGGGGTCTTCGAGTTCCTGGATTTCCTCTGCGGTGATTTGTAAGGGTGTGAGGACGCG
>DAITNL010000103.1:0-11163 GCA_036834665.1 Candidatus Competibacteraceae bacterium
CGCGCCCATCCGAGGACCCGATTCGCGTCTGGGTGCCAGCCTGTGCCAGCGGCGAGGAAGCCTACTCGCTGGCCATCCTGCTCTACGAGTATCAGAACGCCACCCACAACGCCTACCCGGTGCAGATTTTTGCTACTGACCTGGATAGCGCCGCGATCAGCCGCGCCCGGCTAGGTCACTATCCTTTGGGCATCGCCGCCCACCTGAGCCCCGAGCGCCTGGCGCAGTTTTTCGTTCTGGACGAAACCGGTTATCAGATCAAGGACCTGATCCGCAGTTCGGTGGTGTTCGCGACGCAAAGCATAATCAAGGATCCGCCTTTTTCCCGCGTTGACCTGATCAGTTGCCGTAACCTGCTCATCTACCTGCAGCCGATACTGCAGAAAAAAGTCCTGCAACTGCTGCATTACGCGCTCAAACCAGGCGGTTTCCTGTTCCTGGGCAACTCGGAAAACGCCGACGCCTTCCCTCACCTGTTCACACCGATCAATCGCCAGTGGAAGATCTACCAGCGCATCGCCAGTTCCAGCCCGAGCACACTGGCCTCTAGCGTTTTGGACTTGCCCAGGCTATCCACCAGTTCCGAACTGGCCCGCATTCCGCTGGAACCCGCAACGAATATTCGGCAAACACTGGAGCAATGGCTCCTGGATCACGCCCCCCCCTGCGTGCTGGTGAACGGTCAAGGCGACATCCTGTATGTGCATGGCCGCACCGGGGCCTATCTGGAGCTGGCCAGCGGCGAGGGCATTGACGGCAACGTGCTGCGCCTGGCGCGCGAAGGTCTGAGTTCCTTCCTCAGTACCGCTCTGCGCCAGGTCCAGATGTGCCGCGAGCCGGTGATTTACGAGCACGTCCGCATGCAGAGTCATGATGGGTTTCAGAATATCCGCCTGAGCGTGCACCCGCTGCCCAAGGTGGCGACTGCGCCGGAACTCAACATCATCCAGTTTGAGATCCTGGATAGCAGCATCACGCCACCAAGCGCCTCGGCCAGCGCCGAAAAGCGCATCACCACCCTGGAATGGGAATTGCGCGCCACCCGCGAATACCTGCAGACCACCATTCAGGATCTGGAAGCCTCCAACGAGGAAATGAAATCCAGCAACGAGGAAATCCAGAGCGCCAACGAGGAACTGGAAAGCTCGCGCGAGGAACTGCAATCGGTCAATGAAGAACTGGTGACGCTCAACGCCGAGCACGAGCAGAAAATCGCTGAGCTGCTGCAGGTCAACAACGATTTAAACAATGTGCTCAGCCGCATCGATATCGGCATTATTTTCCTCGACAACCAGTTGCACATCCGCCGCTTCAACGCGGCCGCCACCCGCATCAGCAACCTGATCGGCAGCGACATAGGCCGCCCGCTGAGCGATATTGTCTCCAAGCTGGACTATCCCTTCCTGCTGGATGATGCGCGCAGGGTCCTGGATCAGCTTTCCAGCCGCGAGTGCGAAGTGCGGACCCGGGAAGGGGGCTGGTATTGGATGTGCATCCGTCCTTATCGCACCGCCGATAACGTCATTGATGGCGTGATGCTGACTTTCACCGACATCAGCGAGCAGAAGACGGTGCAGCAGCAGTTACAGCAGGCCCAGAAGGATGTACAGGCCGCGCGGGAGCGGGCTGAAAGCCTGATGGTCAGCATCGTCGATCTGTTTGATGCGCCGCTGGCGGTGCTGGACAGCGATATGCGGGTCGTCACCGCCAACCGCGCCTTTCGCCAATACAGCCAGATCAATGCCACCGATCCGAGCGGTTATCGCCTGCATGAACTGGTGCCGAAGTCCGCCGATCTGAGGCCCCTGCAGGCCCTGCTGACCGATGAAAGCCAGCCGCCGGGGCCACGCACCCTGGAGCTGCCATTGGCCACGCCCAACAGCAGCGGCCCAGCGCTACGGCTGACCGCACAACCCATCCGGGCCTCGGAAGGCGGTGCACCGCTGCTGCTGGTGACCTTCGATCCGGCATCCATATCCTGACACATCAGTTCCCGCAATGCAGCATCTGCTGTACTGAACTATACTGATTTACTAAATAGCACTCTTTTTAAATGGGCTTTCATATGATGCCTTGAACGCCGCTTGATCATGATTCCCCAGTACGCAAAGGCTTGCCATGACCCTCTTTCCGCGAAACTACCGAAACAAGAATTTGCGCCATCGGGCGGAAGCGCTGCTGCAAAAGAAGCTGTTACCACCGTTGCTGCTCAGCCATGATGTCAAATCCTTAAGCCACGAGCTGCATGTACACCGGATCGAGCTGGAGTTGCAGAACGAGGAGCTGCGCGCCGCCGAGCAGCAGATGCGCAGCCTGCTCGATCGCTATACCGACCTGTATGATTTCGCCCCGGTCGGCTATTTCACCCTGGATGCCCAAGGCGTCATTGTCAGCGTCAATCAGTGTGGCGCGGTCCTGCTCGGTGTCAACCGCGAGAAACTACCCGGTCAGGTACTCACGAACTTTGTTGCCGCGGTGGATCGCGAACGCTACATCGCCTATCGGGTGCGCCTATTGCGAACTACGGCAAACGTGCCGCCGCTGGAAGTGTTGCTACGACCGGCGATCGGCTCGCCGCGCTGTGTGCTCCTGAACGGCACCCGCGCCCCGACCGTAGCAAACCAGGCCGAGGAATATCGCTTCGTGATCAGCGACATCACCGATCTGCGCCACGCCGAATCCACACTCAAGGACACCACGGCACACTTGAGCGCCGTCCCGGACATGATGATCACCGTGGATCGTGAGCTCAGGATTCGCACCCTCAACCACGCCCCTGAAGGGCTGGATCTCAAGCAGTTCGTCGCAACGCCCATCCTCGATCACATCGATCCGACCAGCCGCGCCACCGTAGCGGCCTCGCTGCGCCAGGTGCTCGACACCGGCCAGCCCAGCCGCCATGAGGCCTTGGCGGTCGGTCCTTTCAACAGCCTGCACTGGTACGACGCCCACGTCGGACCGATCCCTGACGACGAGGGCGCTGTGGTCGGCGCGATCCTGATCATCCGCGATATCACCACGCGCAAGGCCCTGGAAGAAGAGCTGCGCGAGCGCGAGCGGCAGGTACGCTTTCTTGCCGAGCACGATCCGCTGACGGGCCTGCCCAACCGGGCGCTGTTCGAAGACCGCCTTGCGCAGGCCTGCAGTCAGGCGCGCCGTCAGCAACACCGCCTGGCGGTGCTCTTCATCGATCTGGACCGCTTCAAGCCGATCAATGACACCCTCGGTCATGCCACCGGCGATCGCCTGCTCCAGGAAACCGCACAACGGCTGGCAGCCTGCCTGCGCCAAAGCGATACCGTAGCGCGCATCGGCGGTGATGAGTTCGTGATCCTGCTGCTGAACATCGAGGACATCGACGCGGTACGGCAGGTCACCGACAAGCTGCGGGAGGCGATCACCCAGCCGTTTTATATCGACATGCACTGCCTGCACATCTCCTTGAGCATGGGCGTAGCGCTGTACCCCGAACACGGTCAGGATGTCGCGACCCTGCTGCGTCAAGCCGATACCGCCCTGTACAAAGCCAAGGGTGATGGCCGCAGCACCTGCCGGTTCTACGAGCCGGCCATGGGTGAAACTGCGCTGGCGCGCCTGCAACTGGAAATCGAGCTGCGCGCCGCCCTGCAGCGCAATGAATTCACCCTGCTCTATCAGCCACAGATTGCCGTCAGCCACGGGCAACCGATCGGCGTCGAGGCGCTGCTGCGCTGGCGTCATCCGCAGCGTGGCCTGCTGACGCCGGAATTCTTCATGGACGTCGCCGAGCAGAGTGGCCTGATGGTACCGATCGGTGACTGGGTGCTGGACAGCGCCTGCCGGCAACTGCGCGCCTGGCAAAATGGCGGCGAAGGCGCCCGCCGAACGCTGAGTGTGGCGGTGAACCTGTCACGCACGCAACTGGCGCAGGACAATCTGCCGGCGCGAATCATGGCCATCCTCGCCGCGCACCAGTTGCACCCGGCGCAACTGGAACTGGAACTGCCCGAAGAAGCGCTGATGACCCACCCGACGGCGCTGGCGCTGCTGGCGCAGCTCAAGCAGACTGGCGTGCGTCTGGTGCTCAACGAGTTCGGCGTTGGCTATTCCAGTCTCGAATACCTGCAACAAATGCCGCTGGACAAGATCAAGATCGCCAGCGGCCTGGTACGCCAGTTGACACAGTCGCCGCGTCACGATGCCCTGGTCGCGGCGATCATTGGCCTGGGCAAATATCTGGACTTATGTGTGCTGGCGAGCGGTGTGGAAAACCGCGAGCAGTGGCAATTCCTGCAAGCTTACGGCTGCGACCAGTTACAGGGCGCGGCGATCTGCGCACCACTGCCGACGGAGGCGGTCGAGGACTGGTTGCGTGAGTGGCATTACGGCCCGCTGGTGCCGTTTGCCTAGCGGTTTGGCCGTCACAGATTGCTATCGATCGGCAGGATGGCGCCGGTCATGCAACCGGATTCGCCAGGATCGCACAGGAACGCGATGATCCGCGCAATCTCCGCCGGACCGGTGCGGGTGCGCAGGTGGGGCGCGGCCTGACGCAGCATAGCGGTATCAACCGCGCCCGGGGCGACCGCGTTGACGCGGATGCCATGCGCCTTGCCCTCGGCGGCGAGCGCTTCAGTCAGGCCGCTCAGAGCGAACTTGCTGACCGTATAGGCAGCATAGCCGGGGAACTTGGCGGTATTGGCGACGCCGCCGAGCGAAGACACATTGACCAGGCTGCCGCCATGCGCCTGCGCCATCATCAGCCGGAAGGCCTGCCGCGCGCACAGCACCGCACCGCGCAGGTTGACCGCCATCAGCCGATCCCAATCGGTCATCGTCATGCTGGCAAAGGGCGCGCTGAGCAGGATGGCGGCATTGTTGACCAGTATATCCAGCCGGCCCAGGGTCGCGGCGATATCGCTAAAAACCGCATCCACCGCTGCCTCATCGGCGACATCCAACACCCGCGCTGAAGCCGCCAGACCCGCCGCGCGCAGTTGCAACACTGTAGCATCCAGTTCCGTAGCGCTGCGGCTGGCGATCACCACATGAGCGCCCTTGCGCGCCAGTGCCTGCGCAGTCGCAGCGCCAATCCCCCGGCCACCGCCGGTGATCAGGGCCACCTGACCGCGCAGGGTCAAGGCAATCGGAGATGGGGAATCAGACATGGTGCTTGCTCCGCTGGATATTCAAGAGTAAATCCGCAATCAGGACCGGTTGCCGGTGGATGTAGGCGACTTGGGTTGCACATTCAAGCATCTGTTCAGTAAGGTGCAACCGGTTTCGGAAATCCCGCGCCGCCCTGAGCCTGCCGAAGGGCGCCGGCCCTTGAATTTTGGCGCGGCAATCCCCACAACGATAGGCACTTTAAACCTCCCCTTGCCATCAGCCCGCCCGCGAGGTGCGCCATGCCGATTTACGAATATCGCTGCCAGTCCTGCAACCATGAACTGGAAGCGCTGCAAAAACTCAGTGACCCCGAATTAACCGACTGCCCGTCCTGCGGCCAGCCGCACTTGCAGAAACTGATCTCAGCGGCCGGATTCCGCCTCAAGGGCAGCGGCTGGTACGAAACCGACTTCAAGAAAGGCAACCAGAAGAACCTGGCTAAGAGCGACACCTCCGGTGGCAGTTGCGATGGCGCCGGTGGGTGTGGCGCCTGCCCGACGCCCGCAGGCAGCTCCAGCTAGAACGCGCGCGGGCCGGACTCCGGTTGCGGCCAGGAGTCCGAATCCGTACCATTTCTGCCTCCATTCACCGGACATGGCTCGCGCGCCGGCCCGGCCCGCCCATTTCTTCCCAGTCCTGTTTGTTGCCACACGTACGGAACCCAGACACCATGCGCAGCCATTATTGCGGCCAGGTCACCGATACCCTGCTGGATCAAGACGTCACGCTTTGCGGTTGGGCACATCGCCGCCGCGATCATGGAGGCGTAATTTTCATCGACCTGCGCGACCGCGAGGGCCTGGTACAGGTGGTGATCGATCCTGATGTACCGGACGCCTTCGCCCACGCCGAGCGCGTGCGCAATGAATATGTGCTGCGCGTGACCGGCCGCGTGCGCCGGCGCCCCGCAGGCACCGAGAATGCCAATCTGGCGACCGGCGCGGTGGAAGTGCTGGCCCGCGAAGTCGAGATTCTCAACCGCGCCGAGCCGCTGCCCTTCCAGCTTGACGATGACGACACCTCCGAGGAAGTGCGGCTGCGCTATCGCTATCTGGACCTGCGCCGGCCCCTGATGCAGGACCGGCTGCGGCTGCGCACCCGGGTTATCAGCACCCTGCGCGGCTTTCTGGAGCAGCACGGTTTCATGGACATCGAAACCCCCATGCTGACCAAGGCCACGCCGGAAGGTGCCCGCGACTATCTGGTGCCGAGCCGCACCCATCCGGGCAATTTCTTCGCCCTGCCGCAATCGCCGCAATTGTTCAAGCAGTTGCTGATGATGGCCGGCTTCGACCGCTACTACCAGGTGGTGCGCTGCTTCCGCGATGAGGATCTGCGCGCCGATCGCCAGCCGGAATTCACCCAGCTCGATATCGAGACCTCCTTCCTCGATGAGCAGCAGATCACCGACCTGATGGAAGCGATGATCCGCACCCTGTTTCGCGAGGCGCTGCAGGTCGAACTGCCCGACCCATTCCCGCGCATGCCCTATGAAACGGCCATGCAGCGCTACGGTTCCGACAAGCCGGACCTGCGCATCCCGCTGGAGCTGACCGAGCTGTCCGACCTGATGACCAGCGTCGATTTCAAGGTGTTCGCGGCAGCGGCTCAGGATCCACGTGGCCGGGTAGCGGCGCTGCGCGTGCCTGGCGGTGGCTCGCTCAGCCGGCGCGAGATCGACATCTACACCGAATTCGTCGGCCGCTATGGCGCCAAGGGTCTGGCCTATATCAAGGTCAACGATATCACCGCCGGCCGCGACGGCCTGCAGGCACCGATCGTCAAGTTCCTGCCCGACGAGGTGCTGGCCAAGATTCTCAGCCGCACCGGCGCCGAGAATGGCGACCTGATTTTCTTCGGTGCCGACTCGGCCAAGGTGGTGAACGATGCCCTCGGCGCGCTGCGCATCAAGGTCGGCCACGATCTGGGTCTGGTCAGTGGCGAATGGGCACCGCTGTGGGTGGTCAACTTCCCGATGTTCGAGTGGGACGAACAGGAGCAGCGCTGGAATGCCCTGCACCACCCCTTCACCGCGCCGCGCAACGACGACCCGGCCGAGATGCGCGCCAACCCGGAGCGCTGCCTGTCGCGCGCCTATGACATGGTGCTGAACGGGACCGAGATCGGCGGTGGCTCGGTGCGTATTCACCGTCAGGAGATGCAGAGCGCGGTGTTTGAGCTGCTCGGCATCAGCGCCGAGGACGCGCGCGCCAAGTTCGGCTTCCTGCTCGACGCGCTCAAGTTCGGCTGCCCGCCGCACGGTGGTTTAGCCTTTGGCCTCGACCGGCTGGTGATGCTGATGGCTGGCGCCAAGTCGATCCGCGAAGTGATGGCCTTCCCCAAGACCCAGACCGCCGCCTGCCCGCTGACCCAGGCACCGGCACCGGTCACGGATACGCAGTTGCGCGATCTCAACATCCGTCTGCGCCGCACGCCCTGAGACTTGAGACCTGAGACAGGGGCCGGCACTGCCGACCCCTGTCCTCTGCCGCACCAACAGGGTATGCCCGCGTTGATGGCTGCGCTGTGGGTGCTGCATCAGACGCTGGACGAATATCGCTATCAGATGGCTACCGCATCGAGATCCTCGATGGCGCGGCAATAGTGGCGCGGCTGCGGCAGGTGTCCGATGCCTGGCTGAGCGACAAGAACACCCGCGAGAAGGTTAATAAACGATTCCCATGCACATGCGCGTTCTCCTCTCCTGCCTGGCCGCGATCCTGCTGGCCACTGCCGCCGGTGCCGAGCCCGTCGCGGAAACCCTGGACACACCCGACTTTGGCACGCTGCGCATCCAGCGCCCCAGCGGCGAACCCAAGGGCGTGGTGCTGGCCCTGTCCGGCAATGACGGCTGGACCGCTGCGCTGACCGGCGTGGCGCGGGAGATCGCCGATAACGACTATGTGGTAGCCGGCATCGACCTGAACAGCTATCTCGATCTGCTCAACCGCGCCGATACCCCCTGTATCGACCTGGCGACCGCCTTTGAGCAGCTCAACCGATTGCTGGAACAGCGCTATCCGCCGGCGATTCATCTGGCTCCGATTGTGTTCGGGGTTGGCGCGGGCGCGGCGCTGGGCTATGCGGCGCTGGCCCAGGCTCCGGCGGAACGCTTTCATGCCGGAGTTGCAGTGGATTTCTGCCCGGAACTGGCGCTGCGCAAGCCGCTGTGTGCCGGTGTCGCAGGGCTGGAAACCAGCCCGTTGCCCAACAATCACGGCGTGCTGCTCAAAGCGGTGAGCCGCCTGCCGACCACCTGGTTTGTATTCCAGAACCGGCCAGCCTGCGATGCCGGTGCAGCGGCGCAGTTCGTGCGTAGCACCGGTCTGGCGCGGCTGAGCGAAATGCCCGGTGCCAACGGTCTGACCGACCTGCAACCTCAACTTGCAGCGCTGTTTCAGTGGCTGGATCCGAGCATTGTCAAGCAGGTGCAGCCCGATGCCAGCATCAGCGGCGTACCGCTGACCGAGGTGCCGGTGAGCGCTGGGTCTGAACGTCGGCAACTGGCGGTGATGTTCTCCGGCGATGGTGGCTGGGCGCTGCTTGATCGCGCCGTCACTGCTGAGCTGGCCAAGTATGGTCTGCCGACGATTGGCTGGGATTCGCTGAGCTATTTCTGGAAAGCCCGCCAGCCGGATGAGGTGGCTCTGGACCTGGAACGGGTGCTGCGCCATTACCTGGGGCAGTGGAAAAAGGACCGGGTGGTGGTCATCGGCTTTTCATTCGGCGCGGATGTGCTGCCCGCAGTTTTAAACCGCCTGCCGCCGGATTTACGGGAGCGGATTGATCTGCTCGCGCTGCTGAGTCCTTCCGATTACGCCACCTTCGAGTTCCATCTCAAAAATTGGATCAGCGATGATCCCGCGCCCGGTGATCAGCCGGTGCGCCCGGCGTTGGAAAAGCTGTCCACGCTCAAGCGGCTGTGTATTTACGGTGCCGACGAGGACGACACGCCCTGCCCGAAGCTGGCCGATCTGGGCGTCATCCCGGTGAAAATGCCCGGTGACCATCATTTCGACGAGGACTATCAGGGTGTAGCGCACCACATCCTGGCGCAGATGCTACCGCCTTCACCCGTTCCTGCACCGGCAGCGACTCCGATTCCTGCACCGGCTCCGGCAGCAGTGCCCACCGTCAAAAACTGACATGGCCATCTACGCGATCGGGGATATTCAGGGTTGTTACGCACCGTTGCGGCGCCTGCTGGACCGGCTGCGCTTCGATCCGACCGCCGATACTCTGTGGCTGGTTGGTGATCTGGTGAACCGGGGCCCGCATTCTCTGGAGGTGCTGCGCCTGGTGCGCGAGTTGGGATCGCGGGTGGTCGCGGTGCTCGGCAATCACGATCTGACCCTGCTGGCGGTGGCCGCTGGACAGGTCAAGCCCAAGCGCAAGGATACGTTTCACAGCATTCTCGATGCCCCGGACAGTGCCGAACTGCTGGTGCTGCTACGCCAGTGCCCGCTGCTGCATCACGATGCCGGACTGGGTTTCACGATGGTGCATGCGGGTCTGCCGCCCGCGTGGGATCTGGCTCTGGCGCAGCGCTGCGCCGCTGAAGTGGAAAAGGTGTTGCGCGGTCCGGGCAGTCGTGAGTTTTTCGGCCAGATGTTTGGCGGTGAGCCGCGCCGCTGGGATGAGTCGCTCAGCGGTTATGACCGGCTGCGCTTTACTGTCAATGCCCTGACCCGGATGCGCTTTTGCACGGCCGATGGCACGCTGTCCTTCGCTGAGAAGGGGCCACTCGGCAGCCAGCCGGCGGGGTTGTTGCCCTGGTTCGCGGTGCCGGGCCGGCGCACTGCCGATCTCAATATCGTGTTTGGCCATTGGGCAGCGCTGGGTTATTACCGCGCGCCGGGTCTCTATGCGCTCGACAGCGGTTGTGTCTGGGGCAATCGGCTGACTGCGATTCGCCTGGATGATCCTGACGCGCCGATGATGAGTGTGCCGGCATGAGTGCGACATTGACCCTGATCGCTGCGCTGGCGCGTAACCGGGTGATTGGCCGCGATAATCGCCTGCCCTGGCATCTGCCGGCGGATTTGCGCTTTTTTAAGCAGAGCACCCTGGGCAAGCCGCTGTTGATGGGCCGGCGCACCTGGGAATCGATTGGCCGGCCCTTGCCGGGGCGGCGGATGATTGTGCTCAGTCGGGATCGTGACTATCGCGCGCCGGGCTGTGTGGTGGCGCACAGTCTGGATGCGGCGTTGGATGTCGCGGGCGCGGTGCCTGAGTTGATGGTGATTGGCGGGGCTGAGCTGTACCGGCAGACCCTGCCGAGGGCGCAGCGGCTTTGCCTGACGCGGGTGGAGGCTGAGGTGCCCGGTGATACCTGGTTCCCGGATTGGGATGCGGGCGAGTGGCAACTGGTCGCAGACGAGGCGCATCCGGCAGATGCCGCGCATACCTGGCCATATCGTTTTCAGCAGTGGGTGCGCGCTACGTGATCGGCGCCCCTTGCCGCTCTGCGGAGCGGGGTCGGGGCACCCAGGACACCTGCATCGCCTACGCCTACGCCTACGCCCACGCCCACGCCTCCCCCAACTCCTGCGCCTGCTGTAATACAAACTCCACCGCCCCCTCGGTCTGATCCGGCGGATATTTGTACTTGCGCAATATCCGCTTGACCATGATGCGCAGCTTGGCGCGGATGCTCTCCCGCTGTGACCAATCCACGGTGATGTTCCTGCGCAGGCTTTCGGTCAGTTCCTGCGCGATCTTCTTCAGCGTCTCGTCGCCCAGTTCCCGCACCGCCGATTCGTTATCCGCCAAGGCATCGTAGAACAGCAGCTCGTCGGGCGTCAGGCCGGTCGCTTCGCCGTGCCGCACGGCATCCCGGAATTTCTTCGCCATTGCGATCAGTTCTTCGATGACCTGCGCCGTTTCAATCGCCCGGTTCTGGTAGCGCTTGACGACATCGCGCAGCAGCTCGGAGAACTGCTTCACCTTGGCCACGTTCTTAGATAGTGTAGTCACGAGATGTTGAGCCAGAGGGCGAGGCATCGGATGTGGACA
>DAITNL010000104.1:0-11099 GCA_036834665.1 Candidatus Competibacteraceae bacterium
CAAGACCGGGCATCTGCTGGAACAGGTTTCCGATCTGCGGCTGACTGCCCTGGACCAGAACCCGGCGCGCCTGGAACGGGTGCAGGCCAATCTGCAGCGCCTGGGCCTGAGCGCCACGCTGCTTGCCGGCGATGCCCGCAGGCCGGCCGGCTGGTGGGACGGCCAGCCCTATGAGCGCATCCTGCTGGATGCGCCCTGCTCGGCCAGCGGCGTGATCCGTCGCCATCCCGATATCAAGCTGCTGCGCCGTGCAACCGATATTGCCGCTCTGGCCGCGCAACAGGGCGAACTGCTCGCCGCACTCTGGCCATTGTTGCGGCCCGGTGGCCGGCTGCTGTATGCGACCTGCTCGGTGCTGCGCCAGGAAAACGAGGCCGTCATCGCCGCCTTTCTCGCCGCGCACACCGATGCCCGCGAGGCGCCGATCATCGCCGACTGGGGGCGGGCGCTGCATCACGGGCGCCAGATACTGCCCGGCACGGCCGGCATGGATGGCTTTTACTATGCCGTGCTGGTGCGGCAGGCCACGGACGGGACATCGTGACCGCTGCCTGCTTTCCCCACGGGTTCGGCCATCTGCGCGGCGCTGTGCTGCTCGGCGCGCTAGTGCTGCTCGCCCTGCTCGGCATGCGCAGCGCCTGGGCGGTGGGCTTCGAGGTGCGCGAGGCCTCGACCCGTCTGGAACAGGGCGTCTACCGTCTGAACGCCAGTCTTGAATATCGCTTCAGCAATGCGGCCCTGGATGCCTTGCGCAATGGCGTGCCGTTGACCGTGGAATTGCAGATGGAGGTGCGGCGGCGCCGGCCCTGGGTCTGGGATGAAACCGTCTACACCCTAGCGCAGCGCTTCCGCCTCGAATATCACACCTTGAGCCGCCAGTATCTGGTCAACACGCTCAACAGCGGTGAACGACGCGGCTTTGCCACCTTGGGCGCGGCGCTGGAGTTCATGGGCCGGGTGCATGATTTTCCACTCCTGGACCGGAGTCTGTTGCCGGCTGATGGGCGTTATGAAGGCGCGCTGCAGGTCCGGCTTGATCTGGAGGCGCTGCCGGCACCGCTGCGGCTGTTTGCCTATCTATCCGAGGATTGGCGTCTGAGCAGCGAATGGTTCACATGGCCGCTCTGATCCGGCGTCTGGCGCGCGGCCAGGGCCTGACCCCGGCGCTGTTGCTGTTTGGCCTGCTGCTGGTGCTGCTGGTGCTGCTGGCCTGGGCGAGCACTGCTGCGGTGCAGTTCGAGCGGCTGTATTTCTGGCTGCTGCCAGTCAGCGCGCTGGGGCTGGCGGCTCTGGCGGCGCTGATTGTCTACAACCTGGTCGGGCTGCTGCGCCTGTACCATCGCCAGGTGCCCGGTGCGCGCCTGACCCTGCGTCTGGCCGTCATCTTCGCGGTGCTGGCGATCGTCCCGGTGGCAATGGTCTATGGTTTCTCGCTGCATGTCCTGCAGCGCAGTATCGATAGCTGGTTCGACGTGCGCGTCGATCGCGGCCTGGAAGACGCTCTGGAACTGAGCCGCACGGCGCTGGATCTGCGCATGCGCGCGGTGCTGCGCCAGACCACCCGTATCGCCGCCAGCATCGCCGAAAGCGAAGGCGAACAGATTGGCCGGCGCCTGGATGAACTGCTCGATATCGGCGAGGCTTCCGAGTTGACTTTGTTCGATGACAGCGGGCGCATCGTCGCTACCGCCACGGCCGACCCGAGCGTCATCCTGCCCAATCCGCCACCCGATACCGTGCTGCTGCAGGTGCAGCAGGGGCGCAATTACGTCAGTCTGGAGCCGGGGCGCGATGCCGGTTTTCATATCCGCGTGGTGGTGCCGGTCAGCGGCATGAACAGCGATAAGCTGCTGCTGCAGGCCCTGTTCCCGGTCACCGACCGCCTGAGCCTGCTCGGCGACGCGGTGCAGGAAGCAGTCGATAGCTACAAGGGTCTGATGTTCCTGCGCACGCCGCTCAAGGCCAGCTTTACCCTGACCCTGTCGCTGGCGCTGCTGCTGGCGGTGCTGGCGGCGTTCTGGGCAGCCTTTTACACCGCGCGGCGCCTGGTGCAGCCGCTGCGCCATCTGGCCGCCGGCACTCAGGCGGTGGCCGCCGGACAGTTCGACAAGCAGCTAGCGCGCGCCGGCAGCGATGAACTCGGCTTCCTGGTGGAATCCTTCAACCAGATGACCCGCAATCTGGCCCAGGCCCGCGATATTGCCCAGCGCAGCCAGGAGCTGCTGGAAAGTCAGCGTGCCTATCTGGAAACGGTACTGGCGCGACTGTCCTCAGGGGTGATGACGATCGATTATGCCGGGCGCCTCAACACCAGCAATGCTGCCGCCAGCCAGATTCTCGGCGTCGACCTGCATGCGCTGATCGGTGCCGACAGCCAGCGCATCATCGCTGAGCACCCGGTGTTGCAGGACCTGATCGATGCGATCGGTCCGCGCATGGCACACGGTGGGGATTGGCGCCAGGAAATTGCCTGGTTCAGTGGCGCTGGGCGGCGCATCCTGATGTGCCGGGGCAGCGCGCTGCCGGATGCGGTCGGTCTGCGCGGCGGTCACGTGATCGTTTTCGATGACATCACGCATCTAGTGCGGGCCGAGCGCGACGCGGCCTGGGCCGAGGTCGCGCGGCGCCTGGCCCATGAGATCAAGAACCCGCTGACGCCGATCCAGTTGGCCACCGAGCGCATCCGCCACAAATACCTGAAGCTGTTCGACGCCGAACAGGGCAAGATCCTCGATCGCGGCACCCACACCATCATCCAGCAGGTGCAGGCGATGAAGGAAATGGTGGACGCCTTCAACGAATATGCCCGACCGCCGCGCCTGCAACTGGCGCCACTGGAGCTGAACGAGTTCATCACCGAAGTGCTCTATCTGTATCGTGACTATCCAGCCGGGGTGGAGATCCGCCTTAATCTGGTTGATGAGCCGCTGCGCATCCACGCCGACAAGGTGCGTCTGCGCCAGTTGCTGCATAACCTGGTCAAGAACGCCATCGAGGCCATGCGTGACGGCCATGGCTCGACCCTGTGGATCGCCACCCGTCGCGAGCATGCCGTCGGCGCCGACTGTGTCGAATTGAGCGTGTGCGATAATGGACCGGGTTTCCCCGACACGATTCTCGGCAGCGCCTTTGAACCCTATGTGACTACCAAACCCAAGGGAACCGGGCTAGGATTAGCGATTGTCAAGAAAATCGTTGAGGAACACGGCGGCTGGATTCAGTTGGAGTCCCCTGCGGAAGGTGGTGCCCGGGTGGCAATCTGGCTGCCCCTGCACCAGGATGGCACCAGCACGCATCCGGCTTCCGCGCCCCAGGTTGAGCCGTTGAATCCCGATAAGGAGACCGGATGAGTGCGCCTTACATTCTGGTCGTCGATGACGAACCCGACATTCGCGATCTCGTCAAGGAGATTCTCGAAGATGAAGGGTACGCCGTGGCGATCGCCGAGAACGCCGCTGCCGCCCGTGAAGCGCGCCGCGCCCAGCGACCGGACCTGATTCTGCTCGATATCTGGATGCCTGATACCGACGGCATCACCCTGCTCAAGGAATGGAGCGAGGGTGATCATCTGCCCTGCCCGGTGATCATGATGTCCGGGCACGGCACAGTCGAGACCGCAGTCGAGGCTACCCGGCTGGGTGCCTATGACTTCATTGAGAAACCGCTGTCGATGGCCAAGCTGCTGCTGACCGTCGAGCGCGCTCTGGATGCCGATCGGCTGGCACGCGAGAACCAGAATCTGCGCCGTCAGCAGCGCATCGTCGCCGAGCCGGTCGGGCGCAGCGACGTGGTGCAGCGGCTGCGTGCCCAGGTGCTGCGCATTGCCCAGCACGATGCACCGGTGCTGATCTTTGGTGAACCGGGCACCGGCAAGGAGGTCTACGCCCGTTTTCTGCACGCGCACAGTCCACGCCGCAGCGGACCGTTTGTCGATGTCGGTGTCGGCTCGATCGCCCGCGAGAATGCCAGTCTGGAACTGTTTGGCTCCGAGCAGGGCGACCGTATCCACTATGGCCGCCTGGAACAGGCCAGCGGCGGGACCCTGTTCCTCGACGAGCTGGCCGACATGGATTCGGAAGCCCAGTCCAAGCTGGCCAGCGCCCTGGAGAACGGTTCCTTCCTGCGTATCGGTGGCAAGGAGCCGGTGCGGGTCAATGTGCGCGTGGTGGCCGCTACCCACCGCGAGCTGGATCAGGAAGTGGCGGCCGGGCGTTTTCGCGAGGATTTGTACTACCAGCTCAACGTGGTGCCGATCAAGCTGCCGCCGCTGCGCGAGCACATCGAGGACGTGCCGGAGCTGCTCAACTACTACGTCAACTACTTCGTCGATCAGGAAAGTCTGATCTACCGCCATTTCACTCTGGCGGCCCAGAACCGGCTGCGCAACTACGGCTGGCCGGGCAACATCCGTGAACTGAAGAATCTGGTGCAGCGCCTGCTGATTCTCGGCGGCGACGAGGAAATCGCCCAGGATGAGGTCGATGCCGCGGTGCGCGGCGCGACCAATACCAAATCGCCGGATGTCGGCAGCATTCCGCTCAACCTGCCGCTGCGCGAGGCCCGCGAACAATTCGAGCGCTCCTATCTGATGCAGCAGTTCCGTGAATGCGAGGGTAACGTGGCGCGCCTGGCTGACCGGGTCGGCATGGAGCGCACCAACCTTTACCGTAAATTGCGTGCCCTGGGGATCGACCCCAAGAAAGCCCTGGACGAATGAATGCCAGCGGAGGCTGCCTGTGAAGATCGTGATTCTCGGTGCCGGCCAGGTCGGCGGTTCGGTGGCGACCATCCTGGCCAGTGAGGCCAACGATGTCACTGTGGTCGATGCCAACGCCGAACGCCTGCAGGCCCTGCAGGACCGGCTCGATATCCGCACCATTCGCGGCCATGCGGCCTATCCGGATATCCTCGAACAGGCCGGTATCGCCGATGCCGACATGCTGATCGCGCTGACTGACAACGACGAAGTCAACATGATCGCCTGCCAGATCGCCCATACCCTGTTCAATACCCCGACCAAGATCGCCCGGGTGCGCGCCGGCAGCTATATCCGCTACCAGAGCACCCTGTTCAAGGATGATGCGCTGCCGATCGACGTGCTGATCAGCCCCGAGCAGCTGGTCACCGACTACATCCACCGTATCATCGAACATCCCGGCTCGCTGCAGGTGCTCGACTTTGCCGAGGGCCAGGTGCGGCTGGTCGGCGTCAAGGCCTACGAGGGCAGCGCGCTGGTTGGCCAGGCCCTGCGCACCCTGCCCGAGCATATGCCGGGCATCGAAACCCGGGTAGCGGCGATCTTCCGCCAGGGCAGCGCGGTGATGCCCGAGGGTAATACGATCATCGAAGCCGAGGATGAGGTGTTCTTCGTCGCCGCCCGTAAGAACACCCGCGCCATTGTCAGCGAACTGCGCAAGCTCGACCGTATGGTCAAGCGGCTGATCATCGCTGGCGGTGGCCACATCGGCGCCCGGCTGGCGCGGGCGCTGGAGGAACGCTTCCAGGTCAAGGTCATCGAGCGCAACCCCGAGACCGGCCGGAGTCTGTGTGAGCGGCTCAGCCGCGCCATCGTCCTGCAGGGCGACGCCGCCGACGAGAACCTGTTGCGCCAGGAGAACATCGAGCATGTCGATGTGTTCTGTGCAGTGACCAACGACGACGAAGCCAACATCCTCTCGGCGATGCTGGCCAAGCGCATGGGCGCGCGCAAGGTCATGGCGCTGATCAACCGGGTATCCTACGTCGAGCTGGTCGAGTCCTCGGGCATTATCGACATCGCCATCTCGCCGCAGCAGGCCACCATCGGCAGCCTGCTCACCCATGTGCGCCGTGGTGACGTGGCTAAGGTGCATTCGCTGCGCCGTGGCGCTGCCGAAGCCATCGAAGCGGTCGCGCACGGCGACTACAAGACCTCCAAGGTGGTCGGGCGGCGCGTCGAGGAAATCCGCCTGCCGCCTGGCACCACCATCGGCGCCATCGCCCGTGGCGACGAAGTCATTATCTGCCACCACGACACCATGATCGAATCCGAGGATCACGTGATCCTGTTCCTGGTCGACAAGAAGCGGGTGCCCGAGGTGGAACGACTGTTCGCGGTTGGCGCTACCTTTCTGTGAAGCAGGGCGTCAGGCCGCGATCGGGCGCGCGCCCGCGCTGGCAGCGTGGGCATGGAGAAGTGTTAGAATGAAGCTACCCCACACTGCAACCGGCAACCGGGGCGTTGCCCCGCCAGAATATCAAGACCACCAGGCGTTGACAGGATCCCGAACATGACCGCATTGAACTTTGAACAGGCCCGCTACAACATGATCGAGCAGCAGATCCGGCCCTGGGATGTGCTGGATCAGCGGGTGCTGGATACGATTGCCAGCATGCCGCGCGAGGATTTCGTCCCGGAGTGCTATCGCAACCTGGCATTTTCCGACATCGGCATCCCGCTCGGCCAGGGCGAATTCATGCTGAAGCCGAATCTGGAAGGCCGAATCCTGCAAGCACTGGCCGTGCAGCCGGGCGACAATGTTCTCGAAGTTGGCACCGGCAGCGGCTATCTGACCGCCTGTCTGGCGAGCCTGGCCGCCAATGTGGTCAGCGTCGATATCGTCGCCGCCTTCGTCGAATCCGCGCGCGACCGCCTCAAGGCGCACGGCATCCATAACGTGGTGCTGCACGCCGGCGACGCCAGCCGCGGCTGGGGCGAGCATCGCTATGATGCCATCGCCGTTACCGGTTCGGTGGGCGAGGTCGCCGAGATCTGGCGGCGCAGCCTGAGTGTGGGTGGGCGCCTGTTCATCGTGGTCGGCCAGCCACCGGTGATGGAAGCGCTGCTGATCACCCGGGTCGGCGAGCAGGAATGGCAGCAGGAAAGCCTGTTTGATACCGAGCTGCAACCGCTGCGCGGCGCAGCTCCAGTGCGCGGTTTTACCTTCTAGGAGCTCTGCGTGCGGCAGCTATCACCAGTTGATTTACAGCGGCGCCTGGGACAGGACCCGGCGCCGCTGCTGCTGGATGTACGCGAACCCTGGGAATTCGCCATCGCCCGTATCGACGGCTCGGTCAACATGCCGATGAGCGGTCTGGGCGCGATCTGGCGCGATGCGCTCGATCCGGCGCGTGAAACTGTGGTGATCTGCCATCACGGCGGGCGCAGTTTCCAGGTGGCGCTGTTCCTGGAGCGGGCCGGCTTCGCGCAGGTGGCTAATCTCGACGGTGGTGTCAATGCCTGGGCTGAGGACGTCGACCCGGCCATGCCCCGTTATTGATCGCGCGGGCCGGCGGTTTTCGTGGTCGTTGTCGCTCTGGTATATTAGCGTTTACTGAAATACTTTGAAGTCGCGCAAGGGGAGCCTGTCAGCCATGTCCAAACTGCCTCGCCTGGTCCTGGCCGGGATCGTCGCCGCGCTGTGCGCTCAGCCGGCAGCCGCGGAAAATCTGCTGGATGTCTATCGCCAGGCCATGGAAAGCGATCCGGTGCTCAAAGCGGCGGTGGCCTCGCGTGATGCCGCGCAGGAAGCCAAGCCCCAGGCGCGGGCTCTGCTGCTGCCGAGCATTGGCGCATCGGTCGAACAGGGGCAGACCTTTGGTATTGCCGGCTCGCAGCGCGGTAATGACTCCTACGACAGCCACAACTACGCCATCGCCCTGCAGCAGCCGATCTATAACCGTGCCAGCCAGGTGCAGCAGCGTCTGGCCGAGGCGACAGTCAGCCAGTCCGATGTCGACCTGCGCAACGCCGCCAACGAACTGATCCTGCGGGTTGCGCGCGGCTATTTCGGCGTGCTGGCAGCGATTGACAACCTGACCTTTGCCACCGCCGAGAAGGACGCCTTCGCCCGCCAGCTTGAACAGGCCAACCGGCGCTTCGAGGTCGGCCTGGCGACCATCACCGACGTCTACGATGCCCAGGCGCGCTTTGATGGCGCGGTGTCCAGCGAAATCGAGGCCATCAACACCCTGGCCGATGCCCGCGAGGCGCTGCGCCAGCTCACCGGCCAGGAATACGTCCAGCTCAATCTGCTCAGCGAACGTATGCCGCTGGCCCTGCCCGAACCGCAGGACGCCGAGCTCTGGGTGCGCATGGCCCTGGAATACAACCTGAGCCTGCGCAGCGCCAGTTTCAGCGTCGATCAGGCTCGCGAAAACATCAAGCTGCAGAAATCCGGTCATTACCCGACCCTGGACTTGAATTTGAGCCGGGTCAGTGGCGACAACAGCATTACGGACACCTCCAGCAGCCAGGTCGGCTTGACCCTGAAGATTCCGATCTACAGCGGTGGCGCGGTATCCTCGCGCTCACGCGAAGCGGCCTACAGCTACGAGGCCACACGGCAGGGTCTGGAAAACCTGCAGCGCGATACGGTGCGCACGGTGCGCAATGCCTATCGTGGCCAGCAAACCGCCATCAGCCAGATCAAGGCGCTTGACCAGACCCGGGTCTCGACGCGCAGCGCTTTGGAAGCCAATCAGGCCGGTTACGAAGTGGGCACCCGCACCATCGTCGATGTGCTCGATGCCGAGCGCAACGTCTACCGCGCCGAGCGCGACTATGCCGCCGCCCGTTATTCCTACATCGCCAACTACCTGACCTTGAAACAGGCCGCCGGGCAGCTCGCCGATGAGGATGTCAACCAGATCAATGGCTGGCTGGGCAAGCCGGAGTCGACCCTCCCCGACCGGGTCAGTGCCACGGCAGCGGCAGCTACAGCCACATCTACAGCAGCAGCAACGGCTACAGCAGCAACGGCAACGGCTGCACCGCCAGCCAAGAACGCCGCGCCGGCGCGCAAGCCCGCCGCGAAATAGTCCGCTGCAAGCGCGTCCCCGCCTCTGGCCATGTCCATGTTCCCACATCTTCTGCCGCGCCGGCTGGCGGCCATCGTCTACGACAGCCTGCTGCTGAGTGGCGTGCTGTTCGTGGCCACCGGTCTGGCATTGGCGCTGGCGGTACTGGTGCTGGGCAGCGAGGCGGTGCGCACCCATAATCCATTGACCGGAAACCCGTTTTTATCGACCTATCTGTTCCTGGTCTGCTTTTTCTTCTATGGCGGTTTCTGGACTCATGGCGGTCAGACCCTGGGAATGCGCGCCTGGCGGCTGCGCGTGCAGCAGCGCAATGGGCATGGCATCACCTGGTGGCAGGCGCTGCTGCGCTTCCTGGTCGCCGGGCTGTGGTTGCTACCGCTGGTTTATCTGCACCAGGTGTTCAGGATCGAGATCGCGCCGAGCGTCACGGTCGGCCTGCTCAGCCTGCTGCTGCTGCTGGCGCTGAACCTGCCGGATCGCGCCTCGGAAACCGAACTGGTGCTGCTGCCCAGGGCAGCGCGACCGCCGCGCTAGCCGCTCAGTCACGCGGCTCCGCACTGGCGTCCTCATCGCCTGTGGCCACCAGTTCGCGCAGCACCGTGGTGGCGTAAGCGCCGGCCGGCAGGCGGAAGCTGAGGCGGGCGCTGTTCGCATCGAGCCAATCCAGACGGGCATCGGCCACCAGCAGGCGCAATGCACGCCGCTCCTGATTCAGGCCCGCCGCCGCCAGCCCATCGCGAAACAGCGGAAACGTCGCCGCTACCTCTTCCTCCAGCGCCCGCACCGTGCCCGTACTGCGCAGGTCGCCCGCACCCCACAGCGGCCCGGTGGGATGCACATCGAAGGTCGCGATGCGCTGGCGAATGGTGTCGTCGATGGCCTCAGGGGTGAAAATGCTGTGGCTGCCAGCCAGCATCAGCACCTCGCCGGGCAGTGCCTGATTCCAGCTCCCATCCGCGACGCGCCGTGCCAACACCGCGTTGAACAGCGCCGAGCGGGCAGCGGACAGATACAGGCCGCGCTGGTGCCGGTCGCGCACCTTGTCCCGGCCGCTCAGCATCGCCTCGGCCCGCGCCAGATTGCCCGCCTCGCGGCCAAAGCGCTGCTCGCCAAAGTAGTTGGGCACAGCGCAGGCGGCGATGCTGTCCAGCCGCGTCGCCAGTGCCTGCAGATCACCCTCCAGCTCACGAACGGTAATCGCGAAGCTGTTGCCGCTCAGCGCACCGCGGCGCAGCTTGCGCGAATGGCGCAGTGCATTGAGGACGGTGAAATCGGGATGCGGATCGGTCTGCCAGTCGGGATCGGCCTTGCCGGGCAGGTGTACCGAAAACCATTGTTCGGTGAGCGCGTGGCGATCCTTGAGGCCGGCGTAGCTGACCGCGCCAGCCGGAACTCCAGCCCGCACCGCCAGTTGCCGGGCGACCCATTCGGTGTTGGCGCCGCGCTTGCGCACCCACAGCCAGGCATGTTCGCCGCTGCCATCGAGCGGGAAGTCCAGTTCCTCGCGGACCTGGAAATCCTCGGGGGTGCTGCGCAGGCAGCCGCGCACCGGGGGCAGGCCGTGCGCATGGGGCAGGGTGGTCATTGCGGAATCCTTGCGGGTTGTGCCAGTTCAGGCCTGGCGTTGCAATTTTCGTAGGGTGCTCAGGCCGGCCGGCCAAAACGGGCCGTGTAGCTGGCGCCCTGGCCGCGCGATTCGTCGATACGCAGGCTGACGGCAGCAATCCGCTCAGGCCAGGGAATGGCCTGCTCGCGGCTCAGCAACGCCCAGAAGCGCTCGAATAGCGCCTGCGCCAGGTTTTCGGCGGTGACGTTGTCCATGTCCAGCACCACCACTTCATCAGCCGGCAGCACATAGCGCTTGCCGCACAGGCGGAATGCGTATTCATTGGCATCGGCGGGCAGCCATTCCAGCCAGGGATTGTCGCCAGCGATCAGCACTTTCTCATCCCAGTCGGCGCAGACCGCACGCAGCGCCTGCTTGAATACCTCATAACTGAGCATTCGTACCAGTGCCGGAGGTTCCGCCAGCTCCACGGTCAGTTCCACCGCGTAATTGTGACCGTGCAGGTGTTCCTTCTGGCCATCGGCGAAAACGGTCATGTGCGCTGCGGAAAACTTGATGTTGTCCTTGCGGATATGGAGCGTCCAACTGCGCGTGTCGTGCCTGCTCAAGCCTGGGTCTCCGAATGCGGATTGGCGCGGATGTGCGCCGGCTTCAATGCGCGATCTCCCTATTCGCGTGCAGCGGTAACACCAGGGAAAAGGTGGTGCCCTGGCCGGGACCGGGACTCTCGAAG
>DAITNL010000105.1:0-7517 GCA_036834665.1 Candidatus Competibacteraceae bacterium
GTTACCGGGACTTGCCGTTTCCATTTGCGCAATGCCCGACGCCGGAGTGGACCCTGGAACTTGCCTGGACCCTGCCCGAGCTGCTCGGCTATTGTCGCAGTTGGTCGGCGACCGGCCGCTATTGTGCCGCTCAGGGCCACGATCCGGTGGTGGAGCTGGCTACGATGCTGGCGCCGCTGTGGGGTGATCCGGGGCGGCGCCAGCGGATTCGCTGGCCGCTGGCGGTGCGCGTGGGCCGGTGCTGAGCGCAGGGCTGCAACGCGCTTTTGGAGGCCCGACAAGCGCTTCTGCCGGGGCTGGTGCCGAGTGTGGCCGCAACGGCAAGGCCGTGTGAGCGGACGGCGGTTGGTGCAGGGTTCGGAATTTCCTTCAACACTGTAGAAATACAGAACGGAGAACAGCATGGCGATAGAGACGCAAAGCGGCGCGGCCTGGCGCGATCTGGATTCCGGCGCCGATTCCATTACGGAGCAGGCCGCGCTGATTGGTTTGGGTGCGCGGGGCTGCGAGCAGCTGCAGCGCCTGTGCCGGGCGGGGCTGGAAAACGTGACTGCGTTCCTGATTGATCATGACAGCGCCGCGCGCCGCACCGATGATTTGCCCGTGCCGAGCTACTGGATTGGCAATACCGAAACGGTCGCCGATTTCGCGGCCTGCACCCTGCTCGGACTGGTGATCATGGGCGTGGATCATCAGGAAGGGTCGGAATGGCTCAGTCTGCGTCTGGGGCTGCTGCGCGAGCGGCCGATGCTGCTGCTGGGCATCGTGCTGCCGGCGGCGCCTGCTGCGGTTCCGCGGCGGCGCCCGGAGCGCTGGCGCGAGCTGGACAGTGTGATCGAATGGCCGGCGCTGCTGAACCCGGCGGCGGACCTGATCCTGTTGCGCGATGTCGTCGATGACCTGATTCGGTCCCTGCTTGATCCGGATCCACTGGGCGCCAATTTTGCCGAAATGCTGGCGGTATTCGGCGATGCGCGCACGGTGTATACCGCCAGTCTGGGGGTGGATCTGGCTGCGGCTTGGGCGCCGGAAATGCTTGATATCCTGATCGAGCAGGTGACTCGGCAGGGCCTCGACCTGCGGCGTACCCTGGGCCTGCTGGTGGTGCTGCGGGGCGGCGATGCGGCGGCGGGCGCGGCACTGCGGGCACTGCTGGAGCAGCGTCTGCCGCAGGGCGTGCTCCTGGCCGTGGCGGTACCCGATGCTGGGAATCTGGCCGAGAGCGGGGTGGTGCGGATCACGCTGTTCGCCACCACGACCGGTCTGGCGACCTCCAGCGTTGCGCGCCGGGGGCTTTCCACCTAGAATACCGGCCCCTTGCGGCCCGATACCGGGCCGTGACTCCTTGCCTCACCGCCACGGCGGGAGGCTGCCCCGTATCCGTAAGGAGCCTACATGCGACATTACGAAATCGTGTTCATGGTCCATCCCGACCAGAGCGACCAGGTCCCCGCGATGATCGAGCGCTATCGCGCGATGATCGAAGAGGACGGCGGCCAGATTCACCGTCTGGAAGACTGGGGCCGGCGCCAGCTGTCCTACCCGATCAACAAGGTGCACAAGGCGCACTATGTACTGATGAATATCGAGTGCAGCCAGCCGGTTCTGGACGAGCTGGAGAGCGCCTTCCGCTTCAACGACGCGGTCATCCGCAACCTCATCCTGCAGCGCGACGCCGCCGAGACCGAGCCTTCGCCGCTGATCAAGATGCGCGATGAGCGTCCCGAGCGTGAAGATCGTGACGAGCGCGGTGGCCGTGGCGACCGCGACGACGACGGCGACGACGGCGACGACGACGCCTGAGCCCGCTTTGGGCGTCGCTGCTATGCCGTCCGCACCGGCCGCTGATAACTGCCTGGTCATTGCCGGTCAGGTTGCCGGGCCCTGTGAACAGCGCTCCACGCCGGCGGGCATCGCTATCAGCCGCTTTCTGCTGGACCATGTGTCTGCCCAGGTTGAAGCCGGCTGGCCGCGCGAAGTACGCTGCCGAATTCCGGTCATGGCCTGCGGCGAACCGCTGGCACGGATTGCCGGCCGGCTGCCGGTCGGGGCCAGTGTGCGGGTACGTGGCTTTGTCGGCCGCGCCAACCCGCGCGAGGGCGAATACCGGCTGGTGCTGCACGCTGCCCGCATCGACGTTCTCGATTCCGCAACCCTTGAATCATCCGCATTTGCATCCGAGGATTGACCCATGTCGCGTTTTTTCCGCCGCAAGAAGTTCTGCCGCTTTACCGCTGAAGGTGTCAAGGAAATTGACTACAAGGACATCGCGGTCCTGAAGAACTACATCACCGAGACCGGCAAGATCGTGCCGAGCCGCATCACCGGCACCAAGGCCCGCTATCAGCGGCAGTTGTCGGTCGCGATCAAGCGCGCCCGCTTCCTGGCGCTGCTGCCGTTCTGCGACCGGCACTAGGCCGTTTCGCGCCGGCCTGCACTGACTGGCTC
Source organism: Candidatus Competibacteraceae bacterium (assembly GCA_036834665.1). Classification (GTDB taxonomy): domain Bacteria; phylum Pseudomonadota; class Gammaproteobacteria; order Competibacterales; family Competibacteraceae; genus RXIX01. The sequence continues at coordinate 2,449 of DAITNL010000105.1, forward strand.
CAGAGTCCTGCGCCGCGATGAAAGCACTGGCTGCCTTCACCATGCAAGGCCGTGCATCGGCTGTACTGGTCATGGCGGTGGCAGCGGTGCTGTTTTGGCTGTTTCCGCCCTTCATGGTGGTTTCAGCGGCGGCGCTGGCGCTGGTGACGCTGCGGCGTGGTGTGGCCGAGAGCCTGCTGCTGCTGGTCCTGGCCGGCGGCGCGGCGACTGGATTGGCGACACTGGTGTTGGGTACGCCATGGCCGATGCTGGACGTGCTGCTGGCCGGCTGGCTGCCGCTGTGGCTGCTGGCCCTGGTGTTGCGGGCGACGGTATCGCTGGCGCGTACTCTGCAGGTAGCCGCCGCGTTCGGCCTGATCGGCGTTCTGGTGTGCTACCTGTTGCTGGGTGATCCCGCAGCCTGGTGGAACAGCCTGCTGGAGCCGCTGCGCCAGGAAGCGGCGCGGCTGGGGCCGACCCTGTCGGCGGCCGAGCGCGATACGCTGGACCGGATGCTGGTGCTGCTGGGCGAGTGGGCGCCGTTCCTGCCCGGGCACCTGGTGAGTACGATCCTGCTGAGTGGGCTGCTGGCGTTGTTTCTCGGCCGCGGTTGGCAGGCAGCGCTGTTCAATCCGGGCGGCTTTCGTACTGAATTCCACGCTCTGCGTCTGGGCCGGCCCCTGGCGGGCCTGACCCTGGTGCTGCTGGCCGGGGCGCTGCTATCGGGCTGGGTGCCGCTGACCAATCTGGCGCTGCCGCTGAGCGTGCTGTACACCGTGCAGGGTATTGCCCTGGTGCATGCCCTGGCCTTTGCTCGCGGCCTGTCGCCGGCCTGGCTGCTGCTGTTTTACCTGCTGCTGCTGCCCCTGCTGTCGCAACTGGTGCTGGCGCTGGGCCTCGCCGATGCCTGGCTCGACCTGCGGGCCCGCCTGCGGCCTGTGGCACAACGCTGAGTGCTGGCGCTGCCGACGCCGCGCAACGAACCGTATCGCAACGAATACACGCATATTTCGGAGTCTGACGATGGAAATCATCCTGCTGGAAAAAGTCGCCAATCTGGGCGGCCTGGGCGATCGGGTCAAGGTCAAGTCGGGCTATGCCCGCAACTTCCTGATCCCCAAGGGCAAGGCCACTGAGGCCACGAGCTCCAACATCGCCCGTTTCGAGGCGCGTCGCGCCGAACTGGAGCGGATCGCCGCCGAAGCGCTGGCCAAGGCGCAGGCGCGCGCCGAGCAGCTTGCCGAGCTGATCGTCACCCTGTCGGTGAAGACCGGCAGTGAAGGACGGCTGTTTGGTTCGGTGGGTGCGGCCGACATCGCCAATGCTGTTTCGGCGGCCGGCATCGAGCTGCAGAAGCATGAAGTGCGGCTGGCCGATGGCCCGATTCGCCAGATTGGCGAGTACGATGTCGATCTGTTCCTGCACGGTGAAGTCAAGACCCAGATCCGGGTCAATGTCATCGCTGAAGCCTGAGCGGTAACCGCTCCAGCGCTGCCGGGGTTTGGGCTAGACTAGAACGAGTCCCGGCAGCGGTCCGGTCTGATCCCTGCAGCGGATCGGGCCTGTCCATCCCCCGCGGGAGTTCCCTGTCGCCGGCCTGGTTCCGAGAGCTCCGCCATGCAGCCTGTTGCCCCATTTCCCAGTCGTAAGGATGCCGCGACCGACGCGTTGCGGGTGCCGCCGCATTCCCAGGAAGCCGAGCAGGCGGTGCTCGGTGGTCTGATGCTGGATAACAGCACCTGGGAGCAGGTGAGCGACTGGCTGGACGAACATGACTTCTACCGGGCCGATCATCGGCTGATCTTTCGCGCCATCCGTCGCCTCGCCGATCAGGGCAAGCCCTTTGATCTGCTCACCCTGGCCGAATGGCTGGAAGATCGCGCCGAGCTGGAAGACGCCAGCGGCTTTGCCTATCTGGGCGTGCTGGCGCATGAAACGCCCTCAGCGGCCAATGTCCGCGCCTATGCCGAAATCATCCGTGAGCGGGCTATCCGCCGCGAACTGATCCGCACTGCCACGGACATTGCCGATAGCGCCTACGATCCAAAGGGCCGTAGCAGCAAGGAATTGCTCGACGAAGCCGAGAAGCGGGTATTTGCGATTGCCGAGCAGGGCGCACATGCCCAGCAGGGTTTCACCAATATCAAGGATCTGCTGGCGCGCACGGTCGAGCGCATCGACCAGCTGTTTCAAAGCGACAATCCGATTACCGGGCTGCCGACGGGCTGGCCGGATTTCGACGAGATGACCGCTGGATTGCAGCGTGGCGAACTGATTGTGATCGCGGGCCGGCCCTCGATGGGCAAGACCAGTCTGGCAATGAATATCGTCGAGTACGCGGTGATCCAGGTGAAGTGTCCGGTGGCGGTATTCAGCCTGGAAATGCCCGGCGAAAGTCTGATCATGCGCCTGATGTCCTCGCTCGGGCGCATCGACCAGCACAAGGTGCGTACCGGCCGGCTGGAGGAGGATGACTGGCCGCGTCTGACCTCGGCGGTGACCATGCTCTCCGAGTCCCGGCTGTTCATTCACCACAGCACCATTCTCAGCCCCAATGAGCTGCGCGCCCAGGCGCGGCGTCTGCAGCGCCAGGAAGGGCAGCTTGGCCTGATCGTGGTCGATTATCTGCAGTTGATGAAGGTGCCTGGCACCAGCGAGAACCGCACCAATGAAGTCTCGGAGATCTCCCGGGCGCTCAAGTCGCTGGCCATGGAGCTGTCGGTGCCGGTGATTGCCCTGTCGCAGTTGAACCGGACCCTGGAGCAGCGCGGTGACAAGCGGCCGATCATGTCGGATTTGCGCGAATCGGGCGCCATCGAGCAGGATGCCGACCTGATCTGCTTCATCTACCGTGACGAGGTTTACAACCCCGACAGTCCCGACAAGGGTATTGCCGAGGTGATCATCGGCAAGCAGCGCAACGGGCCGATTGGGACAACCCGCCTGACCTTTCTTGGCCAGTACACGCGCTTTGAAAGTTATGTCCCTGAATCCTACTCCGCAGGTTCCGCATATGAGTCGAGCAACCACGGTACGCCTCGATCTGGGGGCGCTGGTTCACAATCTGCGCCGGGTCCGGGCAGCGGCGCCGGGTCGACGGGTGGCGGCCGCCGTTAAGGCGGACGGTTACGGGCATGGGCTGCTGCGGGTTGCGGCGGCGCTGGATGCCGATGCCTTCGCCGTGGCCAGCATCGAGGAGGCGCTGAGCCTGCGCGAAGCGGGCATCACGCGGCCGGTGCTGTTGCTGGAAGGGGTGTTCGAGGCGGCGGAATTGCCGCTGTGCGCGCGGCATGGCCTGGAAATCGCCGTGCATCACCCCGAGCAGTTGCGGATGCTGGACGGTGTCCGCGTCGAGCAGCCACTGCGGGTCTGGCTGAAGATCGATACGGGCATGCACCGGCTGGGACTGGCGCCGGACACGGTGGCGGCAAGCCTGCAGCGGTTGCGTGATTGCGCGGCGGTGGATGCGCGGCGAATCGGCTTCATGAGTCATCTGGCGCGTGCCGATGAGCGTGACAGTGCCGCGACGCGCCAGCAGGTGCAGCAGTTCGAATCCGCTACGACCGGATTACCGGGTGCGCGCTCGCTGGCCAACTCCGCCGCCATTCTCGGCTGGCCGGATACGCATTTCGAACAGGTGCGGCCTGGCATCATGCTCTATGGCGCTTCGCCGTTCGTTGACAGCCTGGCCCCGGATGAGGATCTGCGCCCAGTGATGACCCTGAGCACGCGGCTGATTTCGATCAAGCGCCTGCTCAAGGGCGAGCCGGTCGGCTATGGTGGCACCTGGACTTGTCCCGAGGATATGGATGTCGGTGTGGCGGCGGTCGGCTACGGTGATGGTTATCCGCGTCACGCGCCCTCGGGGACGCCGGTGCTGATCGGGGGGCGCGAGGCGGCGCTGATTGGCCGGGTGTCGATGGATATGATCACCGTTGACCTGCGTCAGCATCCTGGGGCGCGGATCGGCGATCCGGTGCTGCTGTGGGGCGAGGGATTGCCGGTGGAGCGCATTGCTGCTGCGGCCGGGACGATTTCCTACACGCTGCTGTGCGGGGTAACGGCCCGGGTGCGGCGCGAGGTGCTGCCGGCATTGCCCCCGGTCCCGGTCCGGCAGCCAGCGTGAGCAAGGGCCGCACGGTCTACGCCTGCAGCGAGTGCGGTGCGCAGGCCAGCAAGTGGTCTGGCCAGTGCGGCGACTGCGGTGCCTGGAACACCCTGCAGGAAGCGCTGGCCGCGCCTACGGGTAAGGGCGGTGCCAAGCCCGCTGGCTATGCTGGCTATGCCGGTCAGCTTGCTGGCGCCGAGGTGCGCGCCCTGGCCGAGGTCGATGCGCGCGGCGAATTGCGCCAATCCTGCGGCAGTGCCGAGCTGGATCGGGTGCTGGGCGGCGGACTGGTCGGCGGCTCGGTGACGCTGATTGGCGGTGATCCGGGCATCGGCAAATCGACGCTGCTGCTGCAGGTGCTGGTCGATCTGGCCACACGCCAGCGCACCCTGTATGTCAGTGGCGAGGAGTCGCCGCAGCAGATCAGCCTGCGCGCCCAGCGCCTGCAACTGTCCCGTGAGCACCTGCGACTGCTGCCGGAGATCAACGTCGAACGCATCCTGGCCAGCGCCGAGGGCGAGCAGCCCGGGGTGATGGTGATCGACTCGATCCAGACCGTGTTCACCGAGCGCCTGCAATCTGCGCCGGGTTCGGTGGCCCAGGTGCGCGAAAGCGCGGCGCAACTGGTGCGTTATGCCAAATCCAGCGGTACGGCGCTGTTCCTGGTTGGCCATGTCACCAAGGAAGGGGCGATCGCCGGACCGCGGGTGCTGGAGCACATGGTCGATACGGTATTGTATTTCGAGGGTGATCCCAGCGGACGGCTGCGGGTGCTGCGCGCGGTGAAGAACCGCTATGGGCCGGTCAATGAACTGGGCGTGTTCGCCATGACCGAGCATGGTCTGAAGGAAGTCAGCAATCCCTCAGCGATTTTCCTGTCGCGCCACGACACGCCGGTGGCCGGCAGTGTGATCATGGTCACCCGCGAGGGCACCCGGCCGCTGCTGGTGGAGATTCAGGCGCTGGTTGATGAATGCCATGG
>DAITNL010000105.1:7527-11014 GCA_036834665.1 Candidatus Competibacteraceae bacterium
GTCTATGTCAATGCAGTCGGCGGGGTGCGGATCAACGAGACCGCCGCAGATCTGGCGGTGCTGCTGGCGGCGCTGTCGAGCTTCCGCGACCGGCCGCTGCCGAATGATCTGGTGGTATTTGGTGAGGTGGGTCTGGCCGGGGAGATTCGCCCGGTGCCCAATGGCGAGGAGCGGCTGCGCGAAGCGGCCAAGCATGGGTTCAAGCAGGCAATCGTCCCGCGCGCCAATCTGCCCCGGCGCAGCACGCATCTGGACGGGCTGGAACTGCGCGGCGTGAGCCGGCTGAGCGAAGTAATGGGCGGTCTGTGAGGCGTGTTAGGGCGTGATCGGCTCGGGGCGCGGTTCAACCCAGGCGAAGCGTTCGGCGATGAAGATTTCGTGCGGGTGGAAGCGGGATTTGTAGGCCATCTTGTCACACTGCGCGATCCAGTAGCCCAGATAGACCCAGTCCAGCGCCTGCCGCTGTGCCTCGGCGATTTGCCAGAGAATGGCGAACGTGCCCAGGCTGCGCGGCGCACAGTCGGGATCAAAGAAGGTGTACACCGCTGACAGGCCATCGCTCAGCCGGTCCACCACCGCTACCGCCAGCAGCCTTGATCCGAGGCGGAACTCGCACAGCGTCGTCGGGCACCATTGCGAGGTGATGAACGACCAGTAGCTCTCGGGGCTGGCCGGATCCATGCCGCCGCCGCCGTGCCGCGTGGCGATGTAGCGCGCGAACAGCGCGAAATGCTCATCGTCGAAGTGCGCGTCCTTCTGGCGCATGGCCAGATCCTGATTGCGCGCCCCGATGCGCCGCTGCGCCCGGTTGGGCTGAAAACGCGCCGCTGGAATGCGCAGCGAGCGACAGGCCTGGCAGGCCTGGCAGTGTGGCCGGTAGAGGTGATCACCGCTGCGCCGAAAACCCAGCGGCGCCAGTTGCCCATACAGCGCGCTGCTGATCAGCGCCGGATCGGCCACCAGATTGCGGGCGCGCTGTTCCGGCAGGTAACTGCACGGATATTCCGTGGTCAGAAACAGGCGCAGGTCATACAGGACGTGGCTGGGATGGTTCATGATGCTCATCCTGCGGCAGCCTGCACGACCTGCAGGTCGGCAAGCAGATCGGGGTCTAGCTGCCAGACGCCGTCCTGGCCCGGCAGCGGACAGTAGCGTTCCAGCAGGCTCAGGAAGGTAGCGCGCGGGATTTCCACCGCGCCCAGGCGCAGCAGATGCTCGGTGCGCACCTGGCAATCGATCAGCGCGAATGACCAGCGCCGCAGTTGCGCCGCCAGCAGCGCCAGTGCCACCTTGGAGGCGTCGTCGACGCGGCTGAACATCGATTCGCCATAGAACACCCGGCCCACCGCGACCCCGTACAGCCCGCCGACCAGCTCGCCATCCTGCCAGGTTTCGATGGAATGGGCATGGCCAAGACGGTGCAGGCGCAGATAGGCGCGGTGCATGTCCGCGGTGATCCAGGTGCCCGGGACGGCGCGCGGCGCGGCGCAGGCGCTGAGCACGGCCTCGAAGGCGCAGTCGGCGCTGACCGTAAACACCGCGCGGCGCAGGGTCTTGCGCAGGCTGCGCGATATCCGCAGCGCCTCGGGCAGCAGGATCAGGCGCGGGTCCGGCGACCACCACAGAATCGGCTGATCCGGCGAATACCAGGGAAAGATGCCGCGACGATAGGCGCGCAGCAGGCGGCGCGGGCTGAGGCTGCCGCCGGCGGCCAGCAGGCCGTCCGGTTCGCGCAGGGCACGCTCCGGGTGTGGAAACGGCTGTTCGTCGTTGTCAGGGTCCAGCCACGGCAGGGGCATCGGGCGTGATCTCGTCGCGGTAGGGTGAGTGCTGCAACAGCTGCTGGGCGTAGGTTTGCACTGCCGGCGTCTCCCGCGCCAGGAACGCGGCGATGGCCTGGCGGAAACCCGGGTCGGCGATCCAATGTACCGAATGGGTCAGGGTAGGCAGGAAGCCGCGAGCGATTTTGTGCTCGCCCTGCGCGCCCGGTTCAAAGCGCTGCAGGCCGGTATCGATGCAGTATTCCAGCCCCTGATAATAGCAGGCCTCGAAATGCAGGCTGTCGTAATCGGCCAGGCAGCCCCAGTGGCGACCGTACAGGGTGGTGGCGCTGCGAAAACTGATCGCACCGGCAACTTCGCGGCCACCGGCGCGGGCCAGCACCAGCACGATGCGTTCGCCGAGTGTGGCGGCGATGTCGAGGAAAAACGGCAGGCTCAGGGTCGCTACGCCGCCCAGCCGGGCAAAGGTGGTGCGGTAGAAACGGTGCAGGTGCTGCCACTGCGCCTCGCTGGCCTCGCGCCCGGAGAGCAGGAGCAGTTCCAGACCGGCTTCGCGTACCCGGCGCCGCTCGCGGTTGAGGGTCTTGCGGCGCTTGGCGGTGAAGGTATCGAGGAAATCCTGAAAATCGCGATAGCCGCGATTGTGCCAGTGAAACTGGCAGCTCTGGCGCAGCAGGCCGCCTGCCGCTTGCAGTGGCGCAAGATCGGCGCTGGCGGGAAACAGCCAGTGTACCGAGGACAGGCCGTGGCGCTGCGCTTCGTCAAGAATGAAATCGACCAAGGCCCGGGCGGTGGCTGCCGGATCGGCCTGATCGCTGGCCAGCAGCAGGCGGGGACTGGTGGCCGGGGTGTAGGGCAGGGCACTGACCAGCTTGGGGTAATAGGGCTGGCCGTGGCGGCGGTAGGCCTCCGCCCACCCCCAGTCAAACACGAATTCACCGTAGGAATTGAATTTCAAATACAGCGGCGCCGCGCCGAGCAGGCGGCCAGTCGAGTCACGGCAGGTGATGTGCCAGGGCAGCCAGCCGGTGGCCTCGCCGACCCCGTCATGGCGTTCCAGCGCATCGAGAAAGGCGTGACTGAGAAAGGGATTGTCGTCGGGAACCAGGGCATCCCATTCGGCGGCGGTGATTTCATTCAGGCGATCGACACGTTGCAGGTGCATGATAGCTCAGGATAGCGTGAGGCTCCCGCTTGCGTGGGAGTGACGAAATGGCTTACGGCTTAGGCAGTGCCGGTCAGCACCGGTTCGCCGCTGCGGGCGCGTACTTCACCTCGTCTGCCGGGAATGGGACAATGGCGCTTCATTCGCATCTTCGATGACCGCCGCCGGTGGTCGTGCTTTCCGGGGCGCGTGCTCCGCGCAACCGTCCAGCCTTACCCCAACGATAGATAGGATTCAGCTTTGGCGCAGGCACACCGCATCAAAACCGCGCCGCCCGTGATCCGGGTCGGCATTCTGCGTTTTCTCAACAGCCTTCTGCGCGCGACCGGTTTCTGGCTGCTGGCGGCGCTGGCACTGGCCATGGCCGGTGCGTTGTGGACCTTTACGCCAGCGGACCCAGCCTGGACCCATACTACCGAGGTGGGCCAGATCCACAATCTCGGCGGGGTGGTGGGGGCCTGGTTCGCCGATATTGTCCTGTATTTTTTGGGCTATGCGGCCTGGCTATTGCCGCCAGGGGTGTTTTTCTCCGGCTGGCGCC
>DAITNL010000106.1:0-10983 GCA_036834665.1 Candidatus Competibacteraceae bacterium
CGCGGGCGATGGGTCTGAAAAGCGGCGCGACGCCCCGCGTAGTCGATGCCACCGCTGGACTGGGTCAGGATGCCTTTGTGCTCGCCTGTCTGGGCTGTACCGTGGAACTGGTGGAGCGCTCACCGATCATCGCCGCGTTGCTGCGCGATGGTCTGGAGCGCGCCCGGCAGGACGTGGAAATCGGTGCGCTGGCCCGGGAACGGCTGCACCTGTACAACGCTGACGGATGCGAATATCTGCGCGCGCTGCCGCTCGAACGGCGGCCCGAGGTGGTCTATCTGGATCCAATGTACCCGCAGCGCCGCAAGAGCGCCCTGACCAGCAAGGAAATGCGCCTGCTGCGGAACCTGGTCGGCGAGGATCTCGACGCACCGGCGCTGCTGGATGCCGCGCTGACCGTGGCGCAACGCCGGGTAGTGGTCAAGCGACCCCGCCTGGCACCGGCGCTGGCCGGGCCGCGACCCAGCGCCTGCATCGAAGCGCCCAATACCCGTTTCGATCTTTATCTGCTGTCCTGAAACCGCACCGCTGACCCTTCCTCGCCCGATTTCCTGGCCAATACCGCGCTGATCTGCGCCCGCGCCTGCTCGGCCAGTTCATTACGACTGCGCCCGGCCACTACCAGCGGCGGACAGAACTGCAGCTCCACAACGATGCGCTGCTCACCCAGCAGATCCCATAGATGCGGCAGCAGCGCGGCATCATCAATAAAGGGCACTCGCGCATGCAGGCCCGTGCCGCCGGCATCGGGATAGCGCAGCGCGATCGCCTGCACCGGACAGCGCGCCAGCAGCGCGGCCTGAAACAGGCGGGCAAAAAAGCGCCGCACGCTACGACCATCGGTCGAGGTGCCCTCGGGAAATACCAGTACCCGACCCCGATTACGCAGCCGCCAGGTCAGTTGCTCGGCCGCTTCACCGGCGCCATTGTCACCGCCGCGCCGGATGAAGGCTGTACCGGCACGCCGACTCAACCAGCCCACCAGCGGCCATTCGGCCACCTCGCGCTTGGCCAGGAAATGCGTCGGGCATACAGCAGCGATGCAGAAAATATCCAGCCAGGAGATATGGTTGGCGACGAATAGCGTCGCGCCGGCGTGCGGTGTGCCGCTCACGCGGATGCGCACACCCAGCACACGGCATAACACCCGGCTCCACAGCACCAGCGGCATACAGGACACGGCGCCATCGCGACCCGGGCGCAGCACTGCTGCCACCATGATGCCGGCGAGCAGGTGCAAAATCAGCAGGGGTGCCCGCCAGGTTCGCCGCCAGATTGCCGCTGGGCCGCTCATGCAGCGCGATCCAGGAAATGCCGCGCGTAACGCCGCTCCAGTTGCCCGGTCGCCAGCAGAATGAACACATCCGCCACCCGGAAATCTTCGTCCAGACACGGCTCCCCACAGATGCGCGCACCGACGCGCAGATAGGCCTTGAGCAGCGGCGGCAGCGCAGAGTCGGCGCGGGCTATGCCATCGCGGCGCGGCAGGGGTATTTTGGGCCGCACCCGCAGTTGCGGCTCACTCAGGTAGCGCTCGGCCAGTCCAGCGTAAATCGCCTGGGCCTGCATCCCGTCCTGGCCAAGTGGAATACTGGCGCAGCCGATCAGATAGTCGATGCCTTGCGCCGCTACCAGGCTGGCAATGCCGGTCCACAGGGCGCTGATCGTGGCACCGTTGCGATAGTCGCGATGCACACAGGTGCGGCCGATTTCCGCAAAACGTCCCGGCAGTGCCAGAATCGGCCCAAGGTCGAATTCGCCCTGTGAATAGAAGCCACCGGCCTGACGTGCACTGTCCCCGGTCAGAATGCGCGTGCACCCGACCACCTGTCCGGTCAGTGCTTCACGCACCAGCAAATGATGGCAATGCGCGTCAAACGCGTCATGATCCAGGCCCGGAATGCGGTTGTGCAGGCGTGCGCCCATTTCGCCGGCAAAAATGGCGTAGCGCAGGTGCTGCGCGGCGCGTACATCAGCCGCCGATTCGGCAAAGGCGAGTTGCAGGCCACCCGGCAGCAGTGGGCGATGCACGGACTGATCACGATAGGGCTGGACGTTCACAACGGTCTCCGGAAATAGCGGGGCAGCGGATGGATGGCGGCAACCCTACGTCGCAGCAATTGCAATCGCTTTAAATCGGCTTGACAGGCCGGTGACAATGCACGCCTGACTCTTCGCCGCGATCTGGAGACTGTTGATGATCCGTTACTGGTGGGCTGCCTGCCGACCGCGCACCTTACCGATTGCTATGACGCCCGTTGTGGTAGGTGCCGCGCTGGCCTGGGTTGCGCGCGGTGGCACGCTGAATGCCGGAGTGTGGTGGCTGACTCTGGTGGCTGCGGTGTTGATTCAGGTGGCGACCAATCTGCATAACGACGCTGCCGATGGTGTGCGTGGCCTGGATCAGCCGGCTGCGCGCATCGGTCCGCCGCGGATGACGGCTAGCGGCTGGCTCAGCGCCCGGCAGGTGGAACACGCGGCGCACGGGTGCTTCATGCTCGCCCTGGGATTGGGCGTGGGGCTGGTAGCGATTGGCGGCCTGCCGATCCTGCTGCTCGGTCTGGCTGCCCTGGCGGCTGGCTATGGCTATAGCGGTGGACCGCGTCCGCTGGCAGCAAGCGCTCTGGGTGAGCTGTATGTCTGGCTGTTCTTTGGCGTGGCGGCGGTGGCGGGAACCTACTATTTGCAGACCGGCCGGGTTGACACGGGTGCGCTGCTGGCCGGGGCACTGCTCGGGCTGCTGGCGGCGGCAGTGCTGGCGGTGAACAATCATCGTGATCGCGACGGCGATCGGATCGCCGGGCGGCGCACACTGGCCCTGCGGCTTGGATCGCAGGCGACGTGCGGCGTTTATACGCTGCTGGTGCTGGGCCCGTTTCTGCTGGCGCCCACGTTGCACCAGCACGGACTGGGGCCGTGGAGCTGGCTGCTGCCGGAACTGGCGTTGCCGTGGGCGCTGCGTCTGCTCGTGCGCTTCTGGCGTACCCCGAGCGGTGTAGAACTGAACGCGGTGCTGGCCGCGACCGTGCGCCTGGAGCTGTATTTTGGGCTGCTGCTGGCGCTAGGCGTCGTGCTGGACCGCGCCCCACCCTAGCCACGCGCCGGGACGCAGACGCTGTGGACGCTTTGTCGGACCCGCTGCCCGTTCAGGACGCGGTGCGCGGGCGGACTGCCAGCAGAGTCGCTGGAACCTCCGCTGGCGCAACGGCTGCCGGTCCGGGTGCCACAGGCCGGGCTGCTGGAGCCGCATTAAGCCGTGCCGGTGCAGTCACCGGCGCCACCGGCGGGTGCGAAAGCTGGCCATAGGCACGCACGATACGATCGACATAGGCGCGGGTCTCGGCGTAGGGCGGCACGCCACCATGCCGTAGCACCGCACCCTCGCCCGCGTTGTAGCCAGCCAGGGTCAGCCGCACATCACCCTGAAAGTAGGCCAGCAGCCAGCGCAGATAAGCCATGCCGCCCTGCAGATTCTGCAGCGGGTCGTAGGGATCGCGCACGCCAAAACGCTCGGCGGTTTCAGGGATCAGCTGCATCAGGCCCTGGGCGTTCTTGACCGAGCGCGCCTGAACGTTAAAGCCGGATTCGGCATGGATCACCGCCATCACCAGCGCCGGTTGCAGACCATAATCAGGCGCCAGACGCTGCACCAGCGTCTCGACCTGCGCCCGCGCCGGCGACACCGGGCCGAAGCGCGCTGCCATCTGCGGTACGGGCACAGGCGCGGGCTTGACCGTCGGATCGACCGGCTCATTGCAGCGCGCCGGCGTATTGCGCCCCGGATCTGCGACGCGCTCCAGCATGCGCTGGGCCATGGCATCGCCGCGCGCCGCCGCCAGACGAAACCAGGCGGCCGCCTGGGCATCATCGCGCGCCACACCGCGGCCATTGGCATACATCCAGCCCAACTGGTATTGCGCTTCGACATGGCCACGCCGTGCCGCCGCACAATACAACTGCATGGCACGGCTGTAGTCCTGCGCAACGCCTTCGCCATGCTCGTAGCGCACGGCCCATTCCGTTTGCGCCACCGGTGTCCCGCGCAGCAGCCGCAGCCATTCAGCGCTGGTCCCGGCGGCCTGCACACCGCCGCCGCATAGACCGCACAGGCCGCAGATCCAGGCACTGATCCGCATAATGCGTAATTTTTTCAAGACACTCCTCCGCGCAAATTGATCCCTTGTTTTTCAATCAGCTAAGCAGGTTTTGTATAAAAAAACAATCAGTACATCCTTGCCCAGAACCACCCGGCGCATGAATCGACTCCCACAGCAGTTTGCAAAAAAATGACGGTGCGCACCCAGAAACCGGGCTGGTTACGGTAGAATTTACGTTGATTCAACACCCGGTCGCTCTAGCCATTGAGGGCCGGCACATCCTAAAAATAAGCTGTTCACCGAACCGAATCCGACAGGAGGCCCTGATGGTCAGTTACACCACCGAGTCCATCCGCAATATTGCCCTGGTCGGGCATGGCGTGGCTGGAAAAACCACCCTGGTGGAATCCATTCTGTACCACGCCGGCAAGCTCGCTGCCCCCGGTGCCGTGGAAAAAGGCAATACGGTCTGTGACTTTGATCCGCAGGAAAAAATGCACCAGCACTCGCTGGATACGGCGCTGGCGTGTTTCGATCATGCAGGCATCCACGTCAACCTGATCGACACACCCGGCTTCCCGGACTTCATCGGCCAGGCGATCGCGGTGCTGCCGGCGGTGGAAACAGTCGCGGTAGTGATTAATGCCCAGACCGGCATCGAGGCCGTCCCCCAGCGCCTGATGGAGCGTGCCACCGAACGCCAGCAATGCCGGATGATCATCGTCAACAAGATCGACGCCGAAAATGTCGATCTGCCCGGCCTGCTGGAGCAGATCCAGGACACCTTCGGCCGGGAATGCCTGCCGATCAATCTACCGGCCCAAAACAGCACCAGCGTCGTCGACTGCTTCTTCAATCCCGCCGGAACCAGCGATTTCTCCAGCGTCGCCGCCACGCATTCAGCGCTGATCGACCAGGTGGTCGAGGTGGATGAGGAGCTGATGGCGCTGTACCTGGAACAGGGCGAGGATCTGCAACCGGAACAACTGCACGCGCCCTTTGAAAAGGCCCTGCGCGAAGGACACCTGATTCCGATCTGCTTCGTCTCGGCACGCACCGGCGCCGGGGTGCGCGAACTGCTCGATATCTTCGCGCGCCTGCTGCCCAACCCCACCGAAGGCAATCCGGAGCCCTTTCTCAAGGGCGAAAGCGCCGAGGAACTGCATGCCATACCCGACCCGCAACAGCATGTAATCGCGCATGTATTCAAGGTCGTGATCGACCCGTTCATCGGCAAGCTGGGCATCTTCCGCATTCACCAGGGCACCATCACCAAGGACAGCTCACTGTTCATCGGCGATGGCCGCAAGCCCTTCAAGGTCAGCCACCTGTTTCAGATCCATGGCAAGGAACACCCCGAAATCGCCGCCGGCATTCCGGGGGATATCTGCGCGGTAGCCAAGATCGACGATATCCACCGTGACGTGGTGCTGCACGATTCCCACGACGAGGACCAGATCCACACCCGGCCGCTGCATTTCCCGGTACCGCTGTTTGGGCTGGCGATCCGCGCTGCCACCCGCGGTGACGAGCAGAAGCTATCCGACACCATACACAAGCTGCTCGAAGAAGATCCCTGCCTGAATCTGGAGCACAACGCCCACACCAAGGAAACCGTGCTGCGCGGCCTAAGCGAGCTGCACCTGCGCATGACCCTGGAAAAAATGCAGCAGCGCTATAACCTGCACGTCGAAACCAAGCCGCCCAAGATCGCCTACAAGGAAACCATCAGCCAGAACGCCGAGGGCCATCATCGCCACAAGAAGCAGACTGGAGGTGCCGGCCAGTTTGGTGAAGTCTTCATGCGCATCGAGCCGCTGCCGCGCGATGCCGGCTTTGAGTTCGTCAGCGCAGTGGTAGGCGGCACCATTCCGACCTCGTTCCTGCCGGCGGTGGAAAAGGGCGTGCGTGAGGCCCTGCAGGAAGGCGCAGTGGCCGGCTATCCGATGCAGGACGTGCGCGCCATTGCCTACGACGGCAAGTACCACCCGGTTGACTCCAAGGAAATCGCCTTCGTCACCGCCGGCCGTGAAGCCTTCCTTGATGCGGTCAGCAAGGCGCGGCCGATCGTGCTGGAGCCGATCGTGAATCTGGACGTGCGAGCGCCGGCCGATTGCGTCGGCGCCATCACTGGCGACCTGTCCAGCCGGCGCGGACGCATTGCCGGCACCGATGCCGGGCCGCGCGGCATGAGCATCATCAAGGCCCAGGTGCCGCTGGCCGAGCTGGAAGGCTACGAGTCACAGTTGAAGTCGATGACCGGCGGCCTGGGCTCCTACAGCATCGAACTGAGCCATTACGATCCGGTGCCGGGCGATATCCAGCAGAAACTGCACGCCCTCTACCAGAAGCAACTGGAAAGCTGAGCGGCCACGACCCCCGACAGCCCTCCCGTTTAACCCAGCCGATTGCCGTTCAGGGCACGCCTGTACACCCTGAACGGCACTCTCCCCCGCCTTCCCCGCATCTGTCACTGCTGTCACTGCTCCCGCGCCTTCGCCCCCGCTGAACAGCACAGGCCAGCCTGCGCCGATAAATCCATCTGCTACACTTGGTTATAAGCGTTGTACAAGTATTCCGCGCTGTCAGCTTGACATCAGACCATGTTTTGTATAATTTAGTGTGAAAAGTTGTACAAGTCTTAGTCCTTCCCGCTGGCACGGTTCGAGGTGAGTTATGCGCAGCACGACCCGCAGTCTCCGCCATTTCGGCCTCTACCTGCTTCCGGCAGGCCTGCTCACACTCGCCAGCAGCTTGCTGATCGCCCTGCTGTACTACCCCGCGCCCGGCACCGAGCACACCAACCCGCCCGCCGCGCACAGCGTCCAGGCTCAGGCCTATACCGATGCCATGCTCGCAGCGCTACTCGCCGACGCCGTGCGCCAGTTGCAGACAGAGCGGCAAAATAGCGCGCAGACCCTGATGTACCGCTATCAGGCGACACCGCAACCCGGCATGCCCGAGTTCCAGATCCGCACCGCACCGCCGACCGGAGCTGAGCACAGCGCGCGGCGTGATCACCTGATCATGCTGTAGCCGCCAACCGTCCCCGCGCACACCCCCGGAATCACCACACGGGACTTCGGGGTGCGCCTACCCGGGTTAAGCCGCATCACTACCCGCCGACAGCGCCTGCTGATAGGCGTTCATTACCTCTTCGCCGAAGCAGACCAGATAGACCATCGCAATACGGGCATCCTCCTGCAGGAAATGCCTGACCTCGCGCACCGCAATCCGCGCCGCTGCATCCAGCGGATAGCCATATACCCCACAACTGATCGCGGGAAAGGCGATACTACGGACGCCATGAGCCACCGCCAGATCCAGGCTATTGCGATAGCAGGCCGCCAGCAGCGCCGGCTCGCCCTGATCACCGCCATGCCAGATCGGCCCAACCGTATGAATCACATACGTCGCGGGCAACCGATAGCCGCGCGTCAGCTTGGCCTGACCGGTTTCGCAACCGCCCAACGTTCGGCATTCCGCCAGCAAGTCCGGCCCGGCAACGCGGTGAATGGCACCATCCACCCCGCCACCACCGAGCAGCGAGCGGTTAGCGGCATTGACGATCGCATCCACCGCCAGCCGGGTAATATCGTCCGCAACCAGCCGGATTCGCTCCACATTCACCATCATGCTGCAACTCTCCCCACTGCCGGGCAGCGGCTTAGATTTCCACCATCTCAAAATCCTCCTTGCCCGCGCCACACTCGGGACAAACCCAGCTTGGCGGCACATCCTCCCAGCGGGTACCGGGCGCAATGCCATCCTCGGGCCAGCCCTTTTCCTCATCATAAATCCATCCGCAAATCAGGCACATATACTTTTTCATCGTATCCATATCCAATCGTGGCAATAGCGCGGGCACCATTGTCCCACGTCAGCGCCTGCCGAAAAACCCGCCAGGTTTGCTAAAATCCGCGCCACTCCAGCCGCTTGCCATCCCCTCATTCGTCGCAGCCACCTCACCGGAAATTGCACATGACTTCAGCGCCTTCCAATTCACCGCCGGTGGTCATGATCCTGGCCGGTAATGATCCCAGCGGTGGCGCTGGCCTGAGCGCCGATATTGCAACCGTAGTCAGTCTCGGTTGCCACCCAGCGCCCGTGATCACCGCTCTCACTGCCCAGGACACCCACAACGTCCGGGCACTGTGGCCCCTGGCATCGCAACAGCTGCTGGAAACGGCGCGCACCGTGCTGGCCGACCTGCCGGTCGCAGCCTTCAAAATCGGTGTGATCGGCAGCACCGCCAACGCCCATGCCCTGCATGAACTGTTGCACGAGCATCCCGGTATTCCGGTGGTACTCGACCCGGTGCTGGCCGCAGGCGGTGGCGGCGAACTGGCCAGCGCAGCGCTGATTGAAGCCATTCAAACCCTGCTGCTGCCATTGACCACCGTGCTGACGCCCAACAGCGTCGAGGCACGGCGGCTGGCGCCGGAAGCCGATACCCTGGAGGCCTGCGCCATGGCCCTGCTGGCGCGCGG
This sequence comes from Candidatus Competibacteraceae bacterium, assembly GCA_036834665.1. GTDB lineage: Bacteria > Pseudomonadota > Gammaproteobacteria > Competibacterales > Competibacteraceae > RXIX01. Next base: position 8,588 of record DAITNL010000106.1, read on the forward strand.
CTGTCAGCAGGTCCTGATCACCGGCGGCCATGAACCCGGTAGCGATGTGGTCAACAGTCTGTACGGCAACAACCGCTTGCTCGACCGCTGGCGCTGGCCACGCCTGCCGCATGAATACCACGGCTCCGGCTGCACACTGGCCTCGGCGATTGCCGCCCTGCTCGCCCAAAGCCATATCCCCGGTGCCGGGCAGCCGCTTGACGAGTCGATTCCGGCGGTGCTCTACCGGGCGCAGCACTTCACCTGGCACGCTCTGCAGGCCGCTTACCCGGTCGGCAGCGGGCAGTGGATCCCCAACCGCCTGTTCTGGTCCAAACCCTTGTGAGATCCTCCATGAACCCTTCCCGCACGCGCGGCCTGTACGCGATCACCGATGCCGACCTGCTGCCCGACGAGCGCCTGACCGGCGCGGTTGCAGCCGCGCTTCTCGGCGGCGCGCGCTTGATCCAGTACCGCGACAAGAGCCATGACAGCACGCGGCGGCTTGCCCAGGCCACGGCGCTGAATGCCCTGTGCCAGGACCATGGTGTGCCGCTGATCATCAATGACGATGTCGAGCTGGCCTTTGCAGTCGGCGCTGCTGGCGTGCATCTGGGCCAGGATGATGCGGACATCACCACCGCCCGCGCGCGCCTGGGGCCACGCGCCCTGATCGGTGTGTCCTGCTACGATCGGCTCGATCTGGCGCTGAACGCGGCGCGGGCCGGGGCCGATCATGTCGCCTTTGGTGCCTTTTTCCCATCGCCGACCAAGCCCACCGAGATTCGCGCGCCACTGGATCTGCTACAACAGGCCCGGGCGCGCCTGGATCTGCCGATCGTCGCCATCGGCGGCATCACGCCTGAGAATGCAGCGGCGCTGCTGGCCGCCGGCGCCGATTACCTGGCGGTGGTCAGCGGCGTATTCGCCCAGCCCGATATCCAGGGCGCCGCCCGCCGTTACGCCACCCTGTTCGCCTGAGTACCCAGGATATCCACCATGACCACCCGTTCCGAAATGCTGTTTGCCGAAGCCCAGGACTACATCCCCGGCGGTGTCAATTCGCCGGTGCGCGCCTTTCGCGGTGTCGGCGGCACACCCCTGTTCTTCAAGCGCGGCCAGGGCGCCTACCTGTACGATGAGGATGACCGCCGCTATATCGACTATGTCGGCTCCTGGGGACCGATGATCGCCGGCCATGCCCATCCGGCAGTGGTTGCAGCGGTGCGGGAAGCGGCCGGCAATGGCCTGAGCTTTGGCGCACCGACCGCGATTGAAACCACCATGGCCCGGCGTATTCGCGAACTGGTGCCGTCGATGGAACGGGTGCGGATGTGCAACTCCGGCACCGAGGCAACCATGAGCGCCATCCGTCTGGCGCGCGGCTACACCGGCCGCGACACCATCATCAAGTTCGAGGGCTGCTATCACGGCCATTCCGACTCGCTGCTGGTCAAGGCCGGTTCTGGGGCGCTGACCCTGGGCGTGCCGACCTCGCCGGGTGTGCCCGCGGCACTGGCAGCGCATACCGTCACCCTGAGCTACAACGATCTAGCCATGCTGGGCGAGGCGTTCGCCACGATCGGCCCGCAGGTTGCCGGGGTGATTGTCGAACCGGTGGCCGGCAACATGAACTGCATTCCGCCCGCACCCGGCTTTCTGCAGGGTCTGCGCGAGCTCTGCGACCAGTTCGGCAGCGTGCTGATTTTCGACGAAGTCATGACCGGTTTTCGGGTAGCGCCGGGCGGCGCGCAGGAGTTGTACGGTATCAGCCCGGATCTGACCACGCTGGGCAAGATCATCGGCGGCGGTATGCCCGTCGGCGCCTTTGGCGGTCGGCAGGCGATCATGGACCGGCTCGCGCCGCTCGGGCCGATCTATCAGGCCGGTACCCTGTCGGGTAATCCGGTGGCGATGGCCGCCGGACTGGCCACGCTGAACCTGATTGCCACACCCGGTTTCCATGCCGATCTTGCTGCCAAGACCGTGCAACTGTGCGCGGGCCTGGTCGCGGCTGGACGCGCCGCCGGCGTACCGCTGACCACGAACAGCGTCGGCGGCATGTTTGGCCTGTTCTTCAGCGCGGAACCGGTCACCACCTACGCCCAGGCCACGGCCTGCGATGTCGAGCGCTTCAAGGCATTCTTCCACGGCATGCTGGCCGAGGGGATTTATCTGGCGCCCTCGGCATTCGAGGCAGGATTTCTGTCTGCAGCGCATAGCACAGCAGATATCGAGGCCACGATTGCCGCCGCCCGGCGCGTGCTGGCGCGGATTTCATGAGCTAAGCAAGCGCCGCGATTCAGCCCTTCGCATCAGTTTTAACACAGTCCTCTTCCTCGCCTGCGAGGGAGGGGCTTTTTTGGGTAGTGGCCTAATTCAGAATGTTTGATGATCCAGATTATAGCGATGCAGGA
>DAITNL010000107.1:0-10916 GCA_036834665.1 Candidatus Competibacteraceae bacterium
GGTCAGTTGCATGCCGCCGCGATTGTCGGGACTTTGCAGGCGGCTGATGATGCGGAACCCCTGGGCATTGCCTTCAAAGCGGATGAAATCCTGTTGCTCGGGCGCATCGAGCTGTTCCAGCAGGGTCCGACCGCTCAGCGAATCGGTGAACCACAGCCGAATCGCGTCTTCGCCAGCGTGCCCAAAGGGCGGATTGCCGATATCGTGGGCCAGGCAGGCGGCAGCCACTACCGCACCAAAATCCTGCGGATCGACATTATCGAGCTTGTGGCGGCGGATCACACAATCGCCCACCAGGGTGCCGAGCGAGCGGCCAACACTGGACACTTCCAGACTGTGGGTCAGGCGGGTGCGGACATAATCGCTCTGCGAGAGCGGAAAGACCTGGGTCTTGTCCTGCAGGCGGCGAAACGCCGAGGAAAAGACGATGCGGTCAAAGTCGCGTTGAAAGTCGGTGCGCGCCTCGCTGTCGGGCTGCTGATGGGACAGACCCGGGCGGGCGCGGGAGAGCAGGCGGTTCCAATCCATGCGCGATGAGCCGGTGGCGGAGAATCGGCCAAGCATAGCCGAGCGCCACCGCTCGCGCCGGTGATTCGCCTCAGCAGACCTTGAAGCTGATCGGCGTGGTGTTGAGGATGTTGTCGGAGATCGGGCAGCGCCGGTCCACCTCGTGCAGGAATTCTTCCTTCTCCGCCTGAGTCATGTCGGCATCGATGACCACGTTCACGGTCAGGCCCTGAAAACCGGCGCGGTTGGCGGTGCTTTTGCCCATCAGCACTTCGCCATCCAACTCACCCTCGACGCTGATTTCCATGCCGCGCAGGGGCAGGCGGCGCTGGCTGGCGACGATACGCGCGATACTGCCGATGCAGCCGGCCAGCGATACGAACAGGTATTCCAGCGGTGTCGGACCCTTGTCATCGCCGCCCGGCGTGGGCTGATCGACATAGATCAGGTGATCGCGAATGCGGCTCTCGATGGTGAATTTGGGGCCGAGCGTGGACGTGACCTGGATTTTCTTCAGCGATGCCATGATGAAACCTCTGCCGATACCGTCGCGAAGACGGCGGATAGTGTGGAAAAACACGCGATGGTAGGGGTGTGCGGCCAATGGTGCAATGCGCAATCCGCTGGACAAGCGCAAAAGCCGTCTAATCAGCCTCGGGGCGCTGCGCCGCGATCCAACTGCCTGGCGGCGCGTGATTGTCGCAACAGGCGAGCAGGCGGCGGCGGTAGTAGCGCATGGCACCGGGTGCACCGCACTGCTCACAAATCCGGCTGGAGCGTTGTTCCGCTGCTGCGCACAGAGCCTGGATATGCGCATCGGCCGCGTCCACATCAACGCGCAGTGTGCCGAATGTCTGCTTGACCTGCACCGCCAGCGGATCCAGGCCAGTTGCGGCAGCATGCGCGCTGATGTCGGCGGCCAACTGCTCGATCAGGGCATACCAGCCATCGCCGCAGTCAAAGCCAAAGCCCATCAGATTTTCGGTCACCGGCAAATGGCGACCGCGAAACAGGGCCGGAAAGTCGGTAAACAGGCGTTCAGTCAGTTGCGGATTCACGCCAGCGCCTCGATGGTTTCCTGCAGTTCCAGCCATGCCCCTTCCAGATCGGCCAGTTCCCGATCCACTTCGCCCTTGCGCAGCAGCCAATCCTTGAGCCGGGCCTTGTTGGCCTCTTCATAACTGGCAGGATCAGCCAGGGCACCGTCCAGCTTTTTCTGCTCGGTGTGCAGCGTGTCCATGCGCTGCTCCAGCTTTTTAATCTGCTGTTCCAGCGGCCTGCGCTTGATGGCGAGTTGCTGGCGGCGTTCCGCCTCCTGACGTTTCTGCTCGCGCCGCTCGGCAGCGTTGTTGCCGGTGCTGGTGCCGCCGGAACCGGTATCACGATTGATCAGGCGCTGGCGTTCGCTAAGCCAGTCGCGGTAGTCGTCGAGATCGCCATCAAACGGCTGCGCCCGGCCTTCCGTCACCAGCAGGAATTCATCGGTCACGGTGCGCAGCAGGTGGCGGTCATGCGAAACCACGATCAGCGCACCCTGATAATCCTGCAGGGCCAGGGTCAGCGCATGGCGCATGTCCAGATCGAGATGATTGGTCGGCTCGTCAAGCAACAGCAGGTTGGGCTTCTGCCAGACCAGCAGCGCCAGCGCCAGCCGTGCCTTTTCGCCGCCGGAAAAGGGCGCGACCGGATCCAGCGCCCGATCACCCTGGAAGCCAAAACCGCCGATGAAGTCGCGCAGCTCCTGATCGCTGGCGCGCGCGCTCAGTTGCTGCAGGTGGCGCAGCGGACTCCAGTCCGGCCGCAACTGCTCCAGTTGATGCTGGGCGAAATAGCCGATTGCCAGACCCTGGCCGGTTTCGATGCGCCCGCTCAGCAGTGGCAACAATCCGGCAAGCAGCTTGATCAGGGTCGATTTGCCGGCGCCATTGGGCCCGAGCAGGCCGAGCCGCGTCCCAGGGCCGATGACCAGGTTGACCGCGTCGAGAATCCGCCGCCCGTCATAACCGGTGGCGACTTTTTCAATGCTCAGCAGCGGATTGGGCAAGCGGCCCGGTTCGGCGAAGGCGAAGCTGAACGGGGAATCGACATGGGCGGCGGCGATGCGCTCCATGCGTTCCAGGGCCTTGATGCGGCTTTGCGCCTGACGGGCCTTGGTGGCCTTGGCGCGGAAGCGGGTGATGAAACTTTCCAGATGGGCGATTTCGCGCTGCTGCTTGTCGTAGGCGGCCTGTTGCAGGGCCAGCCGCGCGGCGCGCTGTTCCTCGAAATCGGCATAGCGGCCCGGATAGAGGGTGATGCGCTGCTGGTCAAGATGGGCAATGTGACTGACCACGTTGTCGAGCACGTCGCGGTCATGCGAGATCAGCAGCAGGGTGCCGGGGTAGCCGCGCAGCCATTGTTCCAGCCACAGCACCGCGTCGAGATCGAGGTGATTGGTGGGTTCGTCGAGCAGCAGCAGATCGGAACGACACATCAGCGCCCGGGCCAGATTCAGGCGCACCCGCCAGCCGCCGGAGAATTCCGCGACCGGCCGTTCCAATTGCTCGGCGCTGAAGCCGAGTCCGGCCATCAGTTTGCCGGCGCGGGCGCGGGCGCTGTAGCCGCCGATGGCGTCGAAGTGGGCGTGCAGTTCCGCCTGGCGCGCGCCATCGTGGGCGGCCTCGGCGGCGTGCAGATCGCGTTCAACCTGACGCAGTTCGGCATCGCCATCGAGGACGAATTCCAGCGCCGGATCGGGCAGGGCCGGGGTTTCCTGGGCGACATGGGCGATGACCCAGCGCGCTGGCAGATCAATATCGCCGGCGTCGGGGTGCAGTTCGTCGCGCAGCAGGGCGAACAGGGTGGATTTGCCACAGCCGTTGGCGCCGATCACCCCAACCTTCCAGCCGGGATGCACGGTGAGTGAGCTGTTGTCGAACAGCGGCTTGCCGCCGCGTTGCAGGGAGAGTTGGCGAAGGCTGATCAAACCGGGCGAGTCCTTGGTGAAGGGCTGGAAAATCGGCTTATAGTACGCTCGGAACACCGGTTTTAAAGTATCGTCGTCCAGCACTTGCCCGACGCAGAGCTCTGCTGGCTGAGCGCCTTCGCTGGCCTGATGGATCACTATAATGATCACTCCTTCCCGCGTCCCCGCCGAGACATGAGCATGACCGATGATGAACTGCTGCGCTACAGTCGGCACATCCTGCTGCCTGAGTTCGATATTGCCGGTCAGGAACGGCTGCATCAGTCCCACGTTTTGCTCATCGGTCTGGGCGGACTGGGATCGCCGGTGGCCATGTACCTGGCTGCCGCTGGAATTGGCCGGCTGACGCTGGTCGATTTCGATACCGTGGACCTGTCCAATCTGCAGCGGCAGATCATTCACCGCACGGCGGATATTGGCCGGCTCAAGGTCGAATCGGCCGGCGCTGCCGTGCGGGCATTGAATCCCGATACTGAGGTGATCGCCCTGGCGCGGACGCTGGACGATGCGGAACTGCGCGAACAGGTGCGCCGTGCCGATGTGGTGATCGACGCCAGCGACAATTTGCCCACCCGGCTGGCGATCAACGCCGCCTGCGTGGCGACCGCTACGCCGCTGGTCAGCGGTGCGGCGATCCGTCTGGAAGGGCAGGTGCTGGTGTGGCGGCCGGATGGCAGGGGCGGCTGTTACCGCTGCCTGTACCGCGACCCGGCCATGCCCGCTGAAACCTGCGCCCAGCGCGGCGTGCTGGCGCCGGTGGTCGGCATCATCGGCAGCATCCAGGCGCTGGAAGCGATCAAGCTGCTGAGCGGACTGGGCGAACCGCTCGCCGGTCGCCTGTTGCTGCTTGACGCTGCGCGCATGGAATGGCGCACTCTGCACCTGCCCCGCGATCCGGCCTGCCCGGTGTGTGGTCACGCGCCATGACTGCCATGACCGCCGCCGATTGGATCGCGCATCTGCAACTGACGCCGCATCCCGAAGGCGGCTATTTCCGGCGCATGTACACCGCACCGCTGGCCCTGTATCCGCCCGATCGCGATGGACCGCGCCCGCTGCTCACCGCGATCCACTACCTGCTGCCTGCTGGCCAGCGCTCGCGCCTGCACCGTTTGAAATCCGATGAACTCTGGTTTTTTCATCTGGGCGCGCCGCTGAGCGTGCATGTGCTCGATAGCCGTGGCGATTACCGTCGCCTGCAGCTTGGCAGCGATCCGGCCGCTGATCAGCAGTTGCAGGGCGTGGTGCATGCCGGCTGCTGGTTCGGTGCCGGCGTCGAGAGCGACGATCCAGCCGCCTTCAGTCTGGTGACCTGCACGGTCGCGCCCGGCTTCGATTTTGCCGATTTTGAACTGGCCGATCGCGCCCTGCTGATCGCGCAATACCCGCGCCACGCCGCGCTGATCACGCAACTCATTTGAATCCCGAGGAGGATTGCCATGACCTTTTCCATCGTCGCCTTTGATCCCGATAACGGTGATCTGGGCGTGGCCGTGCAGTCGAAATTTCCCAATGTCGGCGTCTCGATTCCCTTCGCCAGGGCCGGTGTCGGCGCGGTGGCCACGCAATGCTATTGCAACACCAGCTACGGGCCGCGCGGGCTGGCGCTGCTGGAAAATGGTGCGTCGCCCGAACAGGCCCTGGCCATCCTGACCGATGGCGATCCGCAGCGCGATTATCGGCAGGTGGGCATCATCGATGCTCAGGGGCGCAGCGCCAGCTTCACCGGTGCGCACGGTTTCGACTGGGCCGGCAGCCTGCAGGGTCGCCATTGTGCGGCGCAGGGCAATACCCTGGCCGGTCCGGGCGTGGTGCAGGCGATGGTGCGCGCCTTCGAGACCACACCGGGCGCACTGGCGCTGCGGCTGATGATCGCTCTGCAGGCAGGACAGGCCGCCGGTGGTGATCGACGCGGTCAGCAGTCCGCAGCGCTGAAGGTGGTGCGTGCCGGTGGCGGCTATGGCGGTTTCGATGATCGCTACGTCGATATCTCGGTCTATGACCATCCAACGCCGATCGCCGAACTGGAGCGGCTGTACGCCATCCACCGTCTGACCTATTTCCGCAGTGAGCCGGAACAACTGGCGCGGATCGATACCGCCATTGCCAACGAAGTGCAGCAGATCCTGCACGCGCGCGGCTTCTACAAGGGGGTGGTCAATGGCGTGTGCGATGCCGAACTGCTGCGGGCGCTGCGCGACTTCATGGGTTGGGAGAACTATGACGAGCGCATCCGCGACGATGAGCTGATCGACCTGGAGGTGCTGGCCGATATTCGCGTCAAGCACGCCGCCTGGTTGCAGGCGCAGGGTCACGCGGCATGAAAAAAACCGCCGCTCGTCGGGTCGGTCCCGGAGCGGCGGCTGAGAAGTCTGCCGAGGCTTGCAGGCTGACTTATTCTGGCTCGTTGGCCGCGCTGCTCAGGTCTTCGGTCTTGACGTGGCGCACGTCCTTGCCCTTGACCAGATAGATGATGTACTCGGCGATGTTCTTGGAATGATCGCCGATCCGCTCCAGCGCCTTGATGATGAAGATCACATTGATGGCATGGCCGATGGTGCGCGGGTCTTCCATCATGTAGGTGATCAGCCGGCGCAGCGCCGACTGGAATTCCTGATCCAGCTCATCATCACCGCGCGCGACCTGCACCGCCCGTTCGACATCCAGGCGGGCCAGCGCATCGAGACAGCCGTGCAGCATGCTGGTCGCCAACTTGGCCATGGGCGCGATGTCGCGCAGCAGTTTGGCGCTGGGCGGACTGCTGACCCCGTCGTAGGTCTTGACCGTCATCCGGGCGATCTTCTCGGCCTCGTCGCCAATCCGCTCCAGATCGGTCACCGCCTTGGACAGTGACATGATCATGCGCAGATCGACCCCGACCGGCTGGCGCAGGGCAATGATGCTGATGCAATCCTCGTCAGCCTTGACCTGCAGGCCGTTGATGATCTGGTCGCGCGACACCACCTCGCGCGCTTCGCTCAGATCCTCGTCATCCAGCGCCTGGATCGCGCGCTGAATCTGATCCTCGACCAGCCCGCCCATTTCCAGAACCAGATTGCGCAGGTTGGCGAGCTGGATATCGAACTGCTTGACGGTGTGAGCGTCGTGACTGATAGGCATATGCGGTACTCCCGTCGCGTCGGTCAGGAAGGTATCAGCCGAAGCGGCCGGTGATGTAATCCTCGGTCAGCTTGTGCCGCGGATTGGTGAAAATCTGGTCGGTTTCGCCAATCTCGATCAGGTCGCCGAGATGGAAATAGGCGGTGCGCTGCGAGACCCGCGCCGCCTGCTGCATCGAGTGGGTGACGATGACGATGGTGTAGTTCTCGCGCAACTCGTCGATCAGTTCCTCGATCTTGGCGGTGGCGATCGGGTCGAGCGCCGAGCAGGGCTCGTCCATCAGGATCACCTCGGGATTGACGGCAATCGCCCGGGCGATGCACAGGCGCTGCTGCTGGCCACCGGACAAACCGGTGCCGGGTTCTTCAAGGCGCTTTTCCACTTCCTTGAGCAGCCCGGCGCGCTCCAGGCTGGCAATGACCAGGGCATCCAGCTCGGCCTTGCTCTGCACCATGCCGTGAATGCGCGGCCCGTAGGCGACGTTTTCATAGATCGACTTGGGGAAGGGGTTGGGCTTCTGGAACACCATGCCGACCCGGGCGCGCAATTGCACCACGTCCAGGCTGCGATCGTAGATGTCCTCCTGATCGAGGCGAATCTCGCCGGCGACCCGGCAGCCGGGGATGGTGTCGTTCATCCGGTTCAGGCAGCGCAGGAAGGTTGACTTGCCGCAGCCGGACGGGCCAATGAAGGCAATCACTTCATTGGCGCCGATGTCGAGACTGACGTTCTTGAGCGCTTGTTTGGCGCCGTAATAAACGTCGACTGCACGGCAGGTCATTTTCGGATTATCGACGGTGATCTTGCCGACGGTCTGCCGGTGGTCGTAATCGGTGATCTGGGTGCTGGAGAGCGGAGTACCCGACGCGCGGCTGGCCGTGGTCGCGCCGTCCAGAGGTGTGTTGATTTCGAGAGGAGTTGTGCTCATATCGCAAGGCTCGTGATGGAAGTGAGGGCAGCGCAGGCTTACCAGCGGCGCTCGAAGCGCTTGCGCAGGATAATCGCCAGACCGTTCATCAGGATCATGAACGCCAGCAGTACCATGATCGCCGCCGAGGTGCGTTCCACAAAGGCCCGTTCTGGCAGGTCGGCCCAGAGATAGATCTGCACCGGCAGCACCGTAGCCGGGTCGAACATGCCCTTGGGAACATCGACGATGAAGGCCACCATGCCGATCATCAGCAGCGGCGCCGATTCGCCCAGGGCGCGGGCCATACCGATGATCGAACCGGTCAGCATGCCCGGCATGGCCAGCGGCAGCACATGATGGCCGACCATCTGCAGCTTCGAAGCCCCCATGCCCAGCGCTGCTTCGCGGATCGACGGGGGCACCGAGGTCAATGCGGCGCGCCCGGCAATGATGATCACCGGCAGGGTCATCAGGCTCAGCACCAGACCGCCGACCAGCGGCGCCGAACGCGGCAGCCCGAAGAAGTTGATGAACACCGCCAGCCCGAGCAGGCCGAACACGATCGACGGCACCGCTGCCAGATTGTTGATGTTGACCTCGATCAGGTCGGTCCAGCGGTTTTTGGGTGCGAATTCCTCCAGATAGACCGCTGTGGCCACGCCAATCGGGAAGGACAGCAGGAAGGTGACCAGCAGGGTATAGAACGATCCCATCAGGGCGCCACGGATGCCGGCCTGCTCCGGTTCGCGCGAGTCGCCGTTGTTGAACAGGATACTGTTGAAGCGCTGCTCCAGCCGGCCATCGGCGCGCAGCTTGTCCACCCAGGCGATGTCCTGATCCTTGATCGGCCGCAGGGTTTCATCGAGAGAGCGGTCAATATTGCCCTTGACGAAAGTATCGACCGTGGCGCTGGCCAGCACCCAGACCGGTTGCGTGCTGCCGATCAGGTCCGGGTTGTCGAGCACTGCGGCGCGCAGTTGCAGCGGCGCGCTGGAACTGGCCAGTGCGTACAGGGCGCGCAGTTCGCGGCGGCCCTCGACCTGCGGGAACAGGCTGCGCAGGCTGCTGCGGACCAGCGCCGCGTAATCGGCGTTTTCCAGCGCTTTCGGGTCGCGCGTGCCTTCGGGATCGATAACCGCTGCGTCGAAGGCAATCGGCAGCTCGATATAGGTCTGCCAGAAGGCCGGGTAACCCTTGCTGATGATGCTGGCGAACATCAGCACCACGAAGGCCAGGCCGAGGCTGATGGCAACCAGGCCGTAAAGACGGAAGCGGCGCTCGGCTGCGTGGCGGCGCGCCAGACCGGCGTTGACGATGGCCTTGATATCGCGGGCCGGGCGGGCCGGCGCGGCGGGGGCGATGGGCTTATTCATACTGCTCCCGGTACTTGCGCACCACATGCAGGGCGATGATGTTAAGAATCAGGGTGACGACGAACAGCACCAGCCCCAGGGCAAAGGCGGCCAGGGTCTTGGCGCTATCGAATTCCTGATCGCCGGTGAGCAGGGTGACGATCTGCACGGTGACCGTGGTCACCGCCTGCAGCGGATTGGCGGTCAGGTTGGCCGACAGGCCGGCGGCCATGACCACGATCATGGTTTCACCGATGGCGCGCGATACGGCGAGCAGAATGCTGCCGACGATGCCGGGCAGGGCGGCTGGCAGCAGCACCCGCTTGATGGTTTCCGACTTGGTCGCGCCGAGGGCGTAGGAACCGTCGCGCATCGACTGCGGCACGGCGTTGATCACATCGTCGGACAGCGAGGAGACAAAGGGAATGATCATGATGCCCATGACCAGCCCGGCGGCCAGCGCGCTTTCCGAGGCAACCTGCAGGCCGAGGGCCGTACCGATGTCGCGCAGCAGCGGCGCTACGGTCAGGGCGGCGAAGAAGCCATAGACCACGGTGGGAATGCCGGCCAGCACTTCCAGCGCCGGCTTGGCCGTGGCGCGGAATTTCGGGGTGGCGTACTCGGACAGGTACAGCGCCGACATCAGACCGATCGGCACCGCGACCAGCATGGCGATACCGGAGATCAGCAGGGTACCGGCGAACAGCGGCACGGCGCCAAAGGCACCCGAGGAGCCGGCCTGATCGGCGCGCAGCGCGGTTTGCGGACTCCACTGCAGGCCCAGCAGGAAATCGCTGATCGACACCTTGCCAAAGAACAGCAGCGACTCGAACAGCACCGACAGGATGATGCCGACGGTGGTGAAGATGGCGATGGTCGAGCTGACGATCAGGAACAGGTTGACCACCTGCTCGACGCGGTTGCGGGCGCGCAGCTTCGGCGAGATCGCGCGCCAGGCATGTGCGACGCCGGCGATGGCCAGGCTCATCACTGCGATCCACAGCGCAACGTTACCAATCAGCCGCAGGTTACGGTAGTGGTCGGCGGCGGCCAGGATGGCCGGATCGGGTGTGCTGGAGACGATGTTGCCGCTGACCAGATTCTTGATGTCGTTGAGCACCAGGTCCAGACGGCCCGGTGGCAGCGCGCGCAGCTCTGGTGGCAGCGCGTTGGTCACCAGTTCGAGGATGATGCTCGGCTGCAGGGCTGTCCAGGCGGCGAACACCAGCAGTGCCGGCAGGCCGCACCACAGCGCAGTGTAGGCGCCGTAGTAGCTGGGCAGGGAATGCAGGTTGCGGACATGATCGCCGGCGACCGTGAAGGCGCGCCGACGACCGAGGTAATAACCGCCAGAACTCAACAGGAGGAGACTAAGGAACAGATAGAACGACATGGCCCGGTGATCCGTATGAAGAACGCCACCCCGGGCCGAAGAACTGCTGCTTCAGCCCGGGGTGGCATTGGAGAGGGATCCCGGTTACGGGGCCAGCGTCTTAAGACCGTTGGCGTCGGCCGCGACCTGCTTGCGCTTGTCCTTGGGCAGCGGGATCAGGCCCTTGTTGCTCAGATAGCCTTCATCACCGGTGGCTTTTTCGCTGGTGAACTCGGCGATGAATTCCTTGATGCCGGGAATCACGCCAACATGGGCTTTCTTGACGTAGAAGAACAGCGGCCGCGAGACCGGATACTTGCCGTCGGCGATGCTCTCGAAGTTCGGCGCGACGCCGTTGATGGTTTCGCCCTGGATCTTGTCCAGATTCTCTTCCATGAAGCTGTAGCCGAAGATGCCGAGCGCGTTGGGATTGGCGACCAGTTTGTTGACGATCAGGTTGTCGTTCTCGCCAGCTTCGATGTAGGCGCCGTCTTCACGCACGGTGCCGCAGATCGCCTTGGCCTTCTTTTCGTCGCTCTTTTCCAGCTCCTTGATCACCGAGAATTTCTTGCAGCCTTGGTCCATGACCAGTTCCACGAAGGCATCCCGGGTGCCGGAGGTCGGCGGCGGGCCGAGCACTTCGATCTTGTTGGCCGGCAGTTCCGGGTTTACGTCCTTCCAGGGCTTGAA
>DAITNL010000108.1:0-618 GCA_036834665.1 Candidatus Competibacteraceae bacterium
ACAGCTTCTGGTAGCCGGGCGTGGCGAAATCGGCCATGAAATCCAGATGCGGCCCGCCGCGTTCCGTAGCTGTTTCCGGTTCCCTGCCGAGCGGATGAAGATGCACAACGGTGCTGCGCTCAACGTTGAAACCGACCATGTGCGCGAATGCACCCATCACCGGTTGCAGTTGACTGAACGGTTGCCCATCAGCGCCAGCCACGCTCAGCCGGACCCGACCCGGCTGGCCTGCACGGGGCGGCTCGGCAAACTGCAGCGTGAAGGTATAGCCGTCCACGGTCGCGCTGTCGTTTACCACCGGCTTAGGCACGCCTGGCGTTCCGGCCACATGGAAGCTGGTGATGGCGTATTCCTGGCGCGCGCTCGCCTCCGGCAGCAGATCGACAAAAACCCTGTAGTCGCCTGCCTGGCGCGCTGTGACGGCAAATGTGTAGCTGCCCGGGATCGCACCCGGAGTGGGATGCACATGCTGATAATCACTCAGGCTGGGATCGATGATCAGCAGATGCAGCTTTTCCGTGTGCACCAGCCGCAGGTCATCCAGCAGCACCGGCTTACCCTCCTGGTTCAGCAACGACAGGGTCAGGATCGCCGCCTCACCGATCTTGAGCGGCGGGG
>DAITNL010000108.1:628-8754 GCA_036834665.1 Candidatus Competibacteraceae bacterium
AAGCGTGGCGCGAATCGTAGCCGGTGCCGGGGCATGATGAGCCTCCTGTTCATGCACATGGCCGGCGACGGCCTCGGCCCAGACCGGGGTCGCGACTGTGGATAGCACGGCGATGGCGAGCCGCGCGGCGGTACGGAATCGATATGGCATTGGGGTCCATGGCCTCTTTATGGGTTGTCTGGCAGATATGGACAACGGCACACCCGGTCCCGTCATCGGACACGACCAATTTTGCATACTGCGAAAAAGATTATTTTTTAACCACACCGCAGGTATCGCGACAAGAGTCGGTTTTTACAAGGTGTGTTGCTGCCATTGGCCGGACCCTTTGCAAAGTTATCCACAGATTCTGTGGATAAGTCGTCCGAACCGGATTTGCTGAACATCCACTCTTGACAAGGAAAAAAATACCTATATTGTAGTTATTGCGTATATACACTGTTTAACAAGTACCTGTTTATGGGCAAAAGAAAAAAGCAGAAAGATAAGGAAGATACCGTGAAACTGGTGGTACGGATCGAGGCGGAACTACGCGATGCCTTCATCGAAACCTGCCAGTCGATGGACACCACGGCTTCCCGGGAAGTGCGGCGTTTCATCCGCAAATTCCTCGCTCGCTCGGGCAGCACGGACGCCCGGGGTCCGGCACATGACCATGATGGCTCCGCGGGGCCGCCACCCGACACCTGAACGTGCATTCCATTTTTTGAGGTGCCTAATGATGCTCTCCATGACCCTCCCCCCGTCGCCCAGCGGCGCCCAGGACCAGGAAAAGACCCGGGCTGCCATGGACGCCATGCATGCCTATTTCACCGCCACCGCGCAAAACCGCCCACAACGGGAACGGCAGCGCCTGGCGCATGAGTGGCTCGCCACCGTTCGCCGGTTGCGCAACCCGACCCATTAAGCCGTGATCGCCCCACCTGGCGATTACGATCCCCGACATGTCAAGACCCTGACAGCAGCGCCGTCCGCCACGGCACGCCATCAGGATCGGACATGGCGATCCTGATGCGCGTGTTGCTGGTGGAGGATGACCCGATGATCGGCGACAGCCTGCGCCAAGGGCTGCGCGCCGAGGGTTTCGCGGTTGACTGGGTCCAGGATGGCCGCGCTGCCGAACAGGCCCTGGACATCCATCCCTATGCACTGGTGCTGCTCGACCTGGGACTGCCGAAGAAGGACGGCCTGGCTGTGCTCGGCGACTGGCGGCGGCGGGGCATCACCCTGCCGGTGCTGATTCTCACCGCCCGTGACGCCATTCCCGACCGGGTGCGCGGTCTCGACAGCGGCGCCGATGACTATCTGGTCAAACCCTTTGATTTCGACGAACTGCTGGCGCGCATGCGTGCACTGCTGCGCCGGCACGCCGGACGGGCGCAAACCGTACTCGACTACGGTAAGCTGCAACTGGACCCGGCCCGCCATACCCTCACCTATCATGGCCAGCCGGTTGCGCTATCGGCGCGCGAGTTCAGCCTGCTGCAGGCCCTGCTCGAACACCCTGGCGCGGTGCTATCGCGCGAGCAACTGGAAGACCGCCTGTACGGCTGGGGTCAGGAAGTCGAGAGCAACGCCATTGAAGTCCACGTCCACAACCTGCGCCGCAAGCTCGCCCCCGGTCTGATCCGCACCGTGCGCGGCGTCGGCTACCGGCTGGGCGATCCCTCGTGATCATGCATTCGATCCGCCAGCGCCTGCTGCTCGGGCTGCTGGCCGGACTGGCTCTGGTGCTGGCGACTTGCGGCTATGTTGCCTACCGTCAGGCCCGCACCGAGGTCAACGCCCTGTTCGACTACCAGTTGCAGCAGGCTGCACTGGCCTTGCGCAATCAGAACTGGCTGAGCCTGGTGCTCGGCGAGGATGAGGGTGATAGCGATTTGCTGCTACAGGTCTGGGATCGTGGCCGTGGCCTGCTCTATGTGTCGCGCAGGTCCGCTGAACTGCCCTTCGCGGCGCGGCCCGGGTTTGCTGATCTGGACTGGCGCAATCAATCCTGGCGGCTGTTCGCCCTGTATGTCGGTGAACGCATCATCCAGGTGGCGCAGCCGGTACAGGTACGCCGACGCATGAGCGCCGATATTGCCCTGCGCAATCTGGCACCGTTTCTGCTGCTGCTACCGGGGATGGGTCTGGTGGTCTGGTTCGGGGTCGGCGCTGGATTGCGGCCACTACGCCGCATCGCCGAGGATCTGCGCCAGCGTCGCCCCGATGCCCTGGAACCACTGGCTTCGGGACAGCGCGCACCGCTGGAAATCGTGCCGCTCGTTCAGGCTCTGGATGCACTGCTGGCGCGGCTAGCGCAGACCCTGGACAGCCAGCGCCGGTTTATCGCCGATGCCGCCCACGAGCTGCGCACGCCGCTGACCGCGCTCTATCTGCAGGCTGAACTGGCGCGGCGTGGCACTGATGCCGACCGTGCGGCGGCACTGGAGGCCCTGCGCGCCGGGCTGGAGCGCATCCGCCACCTGGTCGAGCAACTGCTGGCCATGGCGCGGCTTGATGCCACGCCACCGCCAACCGTGTTGGAAGCGGTGGAACTGCGCGCGCTGGCGCGGGACGTGGTTGCCGAACAGGCAGCCATCGCCGCAGCGCGCGATCTTGATCTGGGTCTACTGCCCGGCGCGACCGTCAGCGTCGCCGGCAACCCGGCCGAGCTGCGGACTCTGCTGAGCAATCTGGTCGACAATGCCCTGCGCTACACCCCGGCCGGCGGTCAAATCGACGTAGGCATTGATCGCGAGGGCACTGTCGCCGTGCTCAGCGTCCGCGATACCGGGCCGGGCATCGCCCCGGCGGAGCGCGCGCGGGTGTTCGACCGCTTTTATCGCGGCGCGGCCGGCACCCGCGCCCCCGGCAGCGGCCTGGGACTGGCGATCGTGCAGCACATCGCCAGCCGCCACCGAGCCCAGATCACGCTTGACGATGCCGCGCCGGGCCTGCGGATCACGGTGCGCTTTGCGCAGCTTGCCCAGGTCGACGCCTAGCCGAACACATCGACGCGCAGGGTGCCCCGGGCACGCCAGTCAGCCAGGGTCGCCTCAGCCTGCAGCAGGCCATAGCGGGCACCGTGCTGACGAATCACCGTGAGCAGCGCTTCCTCAACGGCATTGCCGATCGTGCTGGCCCGCCCGCAGGTGTAGAGCACACCCTGCCGCTCCACCAGCCAGCGCAGAAGTTCGGCGCCGTTTTCGACGATCCGCGCCTGAATGTGGCAACCGTCGCCGGCATCGCGGGAGAACGCAGTATCCAGCCGGGTCAGCACGCCGGCGCGCTGCCATTCCTCAAAACGCGCCCGATAGAAAAAGTCACCATTCCGATAACGGTTGCCAAACAGCATCCAGACCGGCCCGGCATCCGACCGGCCAACGCGCTCCGCGATGAAACCGGGGAACGGAGCGACACCGGCACCCGTAGCCACCAGGAGCAGCGGCCGGCTCAGGTCATCCGGCGGATTGAAACCCGGATGATGGCGCAGTTTCGCCGCGATCGACGTGCCCGGCTGCAGCAGGCGGCACAGATAGCCCGAGGCCAGCCCGAAGCGATGGTTACCGGCGGCATCTTCCCAACTGTGCAGCCCCACTGTCAGCTCGATACGCGGCTCAGCGCCGCACGCGGAACTGCCGATCGAATAGCAGCGCGCCGCTTCGCTCTCTGCCGGACTGAACAGCAGCAGATCGCCGGGCCGGAACTCCGGGTGCGCACCGACCACCTCAAAGGCCAGCCGCCAGGTTTCGCGGGTATTGCCCCGCGTCGGATCGTCGAGCCGCTCGCGCTCCACCAGGGTCACGGTCAGCGGCTGATCAATATCCGGCGTCTCTACCGCACCCAGGCGCTGCCCCAGGGTGCGCGCATTCTCTTCCAGCCACTGCCGCCAGACTGCGCCAGGCTCACCGTCGGCGCGCTGCCATGCACCCGTTTCGCGGGCACCGTATTTCAGCAGCGCCTCGCGCTCCTGCCGGCCGCCGCCGCAGAAGGTCGGATAGTGCGAATCGCCCAGCGCCAGCAGGCTAAAGCCCATCCCGCTCAGATCCGCATCGCCCAGCCGCGCCAGAAAAGGACGGGCCGTATCGGGCACATCCCCATCGCCAGTCGTTGAGACGATCAGCAGGTTGTGGCGAAAACCGGCCAGCTCACGCGGATCCAGTGCTGCCAGCGAGGCACAGATCACCGCTTCACCGGCGCTGCGCAAGGCCTGCGCGGTCGCCTCGGCCAGCCGCGCAGCGGTACCGGTCTGGCTGGCGAAGGCAACCAGAATCGAGGCGTTGCGATCACCCGAGCGCTGCCCGGCCAGCCGCACCCGGCGCAGCCAGGAATACAAGCCGGTGCCGCTCAGCGTCAGCAGGCCCAGCGCCGCCAACAGGGCCAGCGCCCCCGAACCGGCACCGCCCCAGGTACCCTCGTGCAGTTCCTTGACCCAGTTGCGGCCGGCGGGCAGCAGCTCGGGCGGGTTATCGCCGTGGATCAGATACTGCACCGGACCCTGCGTACTCTGTCCCTGCAGCAACACCACCTGGCCACGCAGCACACGCACCTTGTTCACCGCACTCAGCTCGCCCTGCGTCGCGGCGATTTCAATGGCCCGGGCCAGGGAAGGTGCCGGCACCGCCGGGTTAGGCGGCGGCAGTGCCGGACCGCCGATATGCAACACCATCAGCAATCCGGTCACCGGCGGCAACGCCAGCAGCGGCAGCGCCAGCCAGCCCAGACCACCATGCCAGCCGAGCAGGGTATTACGCAGCCGCGGCCAGCCCAGCAGCAGGCCAATAAGCAGAATTGCCACCAAGGCATAGGTAGCGACCTCAACCACGAAACCAGCGCCCACCAGCAGGTTTTTATGCAGGTCGAGGGCAAAGGCAAACGGATCGAAAGACGGCGCGGCGCTCAGCGGCGCATGGCTGTCCAGATCAAAGCGGCCACTGACACCGGCAGCGGGCGCGCGCACTTCAATGCTGCGCCCATCCGCCGCCACTGTCAGCCGATTGGCGCTGCCCTGGGGATCGATGGCCCGCAGCGTGCTGACCACGGCCTGCGGCGCGACCGCCACCGCCTCCGGCTGCACAATCGGCTTCAAGGCCAGCACCGCTCCGGACAGCAGGATCAGCAGCAGAACCGGCGCCACTAGCAGGGACAGCCAGCGGTGAACCTTCGTCAACCCTCGTTTTTGTATCATGCCCTTCAACATCAGACCTTTCCTCCGGGATATGCAACGCGGCACACGGAATCGCAATGCCGCCTTTCAAGGTCCGTCATCCTGTTCCCGGCGCGGGTTAAACGCGGTTACCCGGATGTAAAACTCGGTAAAAGCCGGTAAAGGCGCTTGGCCGATGTCCGGGCATTGCTATCATCAGCGCTGCTACAACTGCGGAGTAACGCGCATACCCATGACCACCGTGCTGCTGGTTGACGACGATATTGAGCTGAGCGGCATGCTCAAGGAGTATCTGGAACGGGAAGGCTTCGCCGCGACGACGGTCGGCGATGGCGAAAGCGGCGTTACTGAGGCGCTGTCCGGGCACTATGCGATCGTGGTGCTCGATGTGATGATGCCGCACCTTAACGGCATCGAAGCACTGCGCCGCATCCGCATGCACAGCCGCATCCCGGTGCTGATGCTCACCGCCAAGGGCGAGGATATCGATCGCATCGTCGGTCTGGAACTGGGCGCCGATGACTATGTGCCCAAGCCCTGCACACCGCGCGAACTGGTCGCACGCCTGCGCGCCATTCTGCGGCGCGGCAGTGCTGCGCTGGCAGCGCCCGTGTTAACCGAGCCGCTCGTGGTTGGCCCGCTGACGCTGTGGCCGGCGCAGCGCCGCGCCGAATGGGCTGGGCAACTGCTGGAACTGACCAGCACCGAGTTCAACCTGCTGCAAACTCTGCTGCGCCACGCCGGCCGGGTGGTCAGCAAGGCGGAGCTGTCCGAACAGGGCCTGGGCCGGCCACTAGCACGTTTTGATCGCAGTATCGACGTGCATATGAGCAGCATCCGCCAGAAACTGGACACGCGCAGCGCTGACCGTGCCTGGATTCAGACGGTACGCGGTATCGGTTATCAGTTCGTTCTGGATGTGCGCCATGACTGAGCCGCCAGCCGGTACAGCGCACGAGCGGGCCGCACAAGGGCCATGGTCCCTCCGACCCACCCTGCACCGGCTGGCGATGCGGGTCCAGCCCATCCTGAAGGCACTGAACGGTGGGCGGCTATTCTGGAAATTCCTGCTCGCCTTCTGGCTGACTTTGTTGCTGGTGGGGGTGGGCGTGGGCACGGCGGTGTGGCTACGTCAGCAGGCCGTGGTCGAATATCAACAGGACCTGGCCGATGGCCCGCGGATTCTGTTCATGCTGGATTCGACCGTGGCCACCCTGCGCCACGGTGGCCTGGGCGCGCTGCGTGAATTGCTGAATGCCTGGCAGCAGCGCAGCGGCGCCCATGTGTTCGTGGTCGATGACGCCGGGCAGGACCTGCTCGGGCGCGCAGTGCCGGCCGAGACGCTGGCTCTGGCCCGCCGGCGCGTGGATGAGCACACATTGCCGGGCATCGCCCGTGAGATGGCGGTGGGCGGACGGCAGTACCTGTTTTTCGTCCCGGCCCGGGGCAGCGCGCTCGACAACCGTCCATTCAAGATCTTGGCTTATCCGGCATCGCCGCTGTTACCGATTGGCATGGGCCTGCTGGCCAGCCTGATCTGCAGCGCCCTGCTGGCCTGGTATCTGTCCCGGCCCCTGCGCCACCTGCGCGAAGCGTTCGCAGCCCTGGCCGCTGGCCAGTTCGACACCCGAGTGAGACTGCGCATGCGTGGCCGCCGCGACGAGATCGCCGATCTCGGCCGCGATTTTGATCACATGGCCGAGCACCTGCAGAGCCTGATCGGTTCGCAGCGCCGCCTGCTGCATATCGTCTCGCACGAATTGCGCTCGCCACTGGCGCGCCTGCACGCGGCTATTGGCCTGGCCCGCCAGCAGCCGGAACAGCGTGAAGCGTCGCTGGAACGCATCGAGCGCGAAGCCGGCCGCCTGGATACCCTGGTGGGCGAACTGCTGACGCTATCGCGGCTGGAAGCGGGCGTCAGCGGTCCACTCGATCAGTATGTCGATCTGGTGGAGCTGGTGAGGGGCATCGCTGAGGATGCCCGTTTCGAGGCCGAAGCCAGCGGGCGAGCACTGTGCTTTCGCGGTACGGGCGAGGTCGTGGTCAAGGCACGCGCCGAGTTGCTGTATCGGGCGATCGAAAACGTGGTGCGCAACGCGGTCAAGTACACCGCGCCGGGCAGCATGGTCGAGGTGACGGTCGAGCAACTGCCCGCTGCGGGATGCCTGTGCATCACGGTCGATGATCGCGGTCCCGGCATTCCGGAACATGAGCTGGGTACGGTGTTCGAGCCGTTCTATCGCAGCGAGACCAGCCCGGCAACGCGCGGTTTCGGTCTCGGGCTGGCCATTGCCCGGCGGGCCATTCTCGCCCACGGCGGCACCATTCAGGCACACAATCGCCCAGATGGCGGCTTGCAGGTTGCCATCCGGCTGGCGTTGCCGCTGGCTGGGCAGCCGTGATTCCCAACTGCGGCAGCCCTGTCCAGCAACATCGCCAGCCGCGACGTCAGTACTAGCGGATGCGCCGCCACAACAGGGCGTGGCTGACGATGTACTGATATTTGCGGGCGTGCTCGCGAATCAGCAGCGGTTCCTCATCCTCGCGCAGCAGTTCGAAGCCTTCGGCGACCAAGAGCGCCTTGAGTGCTGCCGCACTGCTGACCGGCTGCCCGTCGCGCAGAAAGCCGCCCAGCCAGGCATCCGGCGGAGTGAACTGTTCCAGCCAGCTGTACGGCGAGAACAGCGCCAGCAAACCACCGGGCCGCACCAGACCGCGCGGACCGCCAAGCCGGCCAAGCAGCGCCTTCGGGCTGGGCAGACGGCACAGCAGATTGGCCAGCAGCACCGCATCGAAATCGACCAGTTCCGCCGGCAGTGAACAGGCATCGGCCTGACGGAAGGCGACCCGGGTCCGGTCGATGGCCGGGTCGATCATTGCGTTTACGGTCGCGCCCCGTTGGCCCTCGTCCTTGCGGAAATAGCGCAGTTCGCCTTCGCGGCGCAGCACGTCAGCGGCATCAATGAAGGTGCGG
>DAITNL010000108.1:8764-10915 GCA_036834665.1 Candidatus Competibacteraceae bacterium
AGATCGACGCCCAGCACTTCGCCATAGCCGCGCGCCAGTTCAAAACTGGAGCGGCCCACCGCGCAGCCGATATCCAGGGCGCGGCCGGTCGGCACAGCGTATTTGCGGGCGGCATCAAGCAGCCAGCGCGCGCAGCGCACCGGGAATTCGACTGCGGCGCGTGGCCCGAAGGCGTAGGGCATCTGCTCGGTGGGCGCACCGTAGTGCAGCAGCAGGTATTCATTGAGCACCTGCGGATCTTCGTAAACCTGACCCGCCGCGCCGGCCTGATCGAGCCGCACTGCGCCGCCATCGCCCGCGCTTTGCACCCAGCGAAACCCGGCGTGCTGGTAAAAATGCGGGCGGAAGTGAAAACGCGCCCAGATGCTGGCCTCGTCGCCGGTCGAGACCCAGGAGCCGCCAATGATCATCTGGTGCTGACCGTCATAGCAGGGCGAGCTGAAGTCATCGTAATAGGGATGGACGCGGGCGCCGGGCAGCGGATTGAAATGATCCTCCAGCCATTGCCAGACGTTGCCGAATACGTCGTAAAAACCGGCCTCGGTGGGCGTGCCGACCTGCACCGGACAGGAGGATCCGTGCGCCAGATGCAGATTCCAGCCGTACTCGCGCCCCAGAGTAACGCCATCGCATTGCATCACCGGATCGGCGACAACGCCCAGGCTGCGCGCCTGGCGCTGCGCGGCGCCGCGCAATGCCTGATGCTCGGCTTCGCTGGGCAGGCGGTAGCGCACACCTTCCCGGGCGCTGCGCCAGGCGCAATAGGCCTGGGCCTCGTGATAATTGACCTCGACCGGCCAATCCCAGGGCATATCGATGACTTCGAACAAGGTGCGCAGCTTGAAGCGGTGCAGGCCGGCCGGACCCTCCGGCACCCAGAAGGTCGGCCACTTGATATTGCGAAAGCCGCGCCAGTCCCAGCCGATGTCCGACCAGTAGGCGCGCTCCCGGTAACCGCCAGCAACCATGAAGGCGTGAAATTCGCCATTGCTGACCAGATAGCGGCTGGCCTGAAACGGCTGCAGGGCCGTCTCGCGCTGACCGTATTCGTTATCCCAGCCGTAGGAGGGCCAATCGACCGGCTTGCCCAGGGTCACGGTCTGGGCGGGCACGGCAAGCGCGGCATTGTCGGGAAAATTCTGACCTGGGCGCGGCGGGAAAACCGTAACCCGGCAGGCCGCCGATGGATGCAGGGCCGGCCAGGCGGCGGGCCGCTGTACCCATTCCAGCGGCAATTCGTGAATCAGCATCGCCGAGGTTTCCAGATGGATACGCTCATGCTCAAAGCCCATGAACAGCGCCCACAGCGGCTGATCCTGGGTGATCGGCGCATGACCGGCAGCCAGTCCGGGATGGGTTTCGATCACGCCGCGCACGATGCGATAGACCTGCTGGCGGTAGGCATGCACCGCGCCAATCTCCGGCCAGAGCATCTCGTTCTTGGACATGTCGTCCCAGCGCATTTCATCGACGCCGGTTTCAAACAGCCGTTCAAAGTCGACATTCAGCGGCTGCTCGATCAGGCCGGCGACGCGCAGCTTGTTGATGTACAACGCCGGCGGATGGCCGTAGTAGAAGATCATCGGGTGACGCAGATGATGATAGGGCGGGCGAAAAAACGCCTCCTCACCGCGCAGGCCGGCGAACAGAATTTCGGTCAATGTCCAAGTATTGTCGAAGTAATCCAGAACCTGTTGGCGAGTACAGATCGCCAGGTCGGGCAATGGCAACGCGGTGAATGTGCCATCAGCCTGGCGACCGGGGCAATCATCCGGGGCGTGTCCCGTCCACCAGGCAGCCGGACGAGCGCCAACAAGCTCAATAAACGACTGACCACGCAGGTTTTTCCGCCAAAGCTCAGCGGTATGCTCCCCCATCATGCTCGCAACTGACATCACCATGCTCCCTCTTCATTGATCGGCGTCGGTAACGGCTGGTGGCCGTTTCAATCATTATGCAATATCTATACATTATATTAAAACCGAGCCTTTGGAAGAACAATTTCGCGTCAGGGTTCCCATGCTGCCTGCGATCAGCGGACGGGAAGTTGCTCAGCACTAGCTTCCGCTTCGGTCGATGCCGCTGCTTCGGGTACTGCTTCCGCTTCGGTCGATGCCGCTGCTTCGGGTACTGCTTCCGCTTCGGTCGATG
>DAITNL010000109.1:0-3649 GCA_036834665.1 Candidatus Competibacteraceae bacterium
CGACCCGGCGCTGGACCCGGAAACCCGTACCGTGCTGCTGCGCGCGCGCCTGCCGAACAAGGGCGGCAAGTTGCGACCGGGGCTGTTCGCGCGGGTCGGTCTGGTGCTGGAGCGGCGTGAAAACGCGCTGGTGGTGCCGGAACAGGCGATCGTGCCACAGGGACAGAAAACCTTCGTTTATCGGGTGGTGGAGGGCAAGGCGGCCATGACTCCGGTCACACTAGGCCTGCGCCAGCCCGGCGCGGTGGAAATCGTGCAGGGTGTCAGCGCCGGCGATCGGGTGATTACCGAAGGGCAATTGAAAATCCGCGATGGCGCGGCAGTGACGGTACTGCCCACAGCAGATAATTCGCCGCCGCCGGCGAATACGACTAAGGAATAGGCGCGATGTTTCTGCCCGAGCTTTCCATCAAGCGCCCGGTGCTGGCGACGGTGATGAGTCTGGCCATCATCCTGATTGGGGTGATTTCCTTTCTGCGCCTGCCGGTGCGCGAATATCCCAATATCGACGCGCCGATTGTATCGGTGCGCACCGTCTATCCCGGCGCCAGTGCTGAGATCATGGAAAGCCAGGTGACGCAACCGCTGGAGGATTCGCTGGCCGGCATCGAGGGCATCCGCACCATCAAGTCCGTCAGCCGCGAGGAAGTCAGTCAGATCACCGTGGAATTCCTGCTGGAACGCGATGTCGATGCTGCCGCCAACGACGTGCGCGACCGGGTAGCGCGGGTGCGCGGCCAGTTGCCGACTGAAACCAAGGATCCGGTGGTGGCCAAGGTCGAGGCCGATGCCCAGGCGGTGCTGTGGCTGGCGTTCTCCAGCACCCGGCATAGCGCCCTGGAGATCACCGATTACGCCGACCGCAACATCGTCGATCGCCTGCAGGCCCTGCCGGGCGTGGCCAGCGTCATCATCGGCGGCGAGCGGCGCTATGCGATGCGCCTGTGGCTGGATCGCGACCGCATGGCTGCCTATGGCCTGACCCCACAGGATGTGGAAGACGCCCTGAAGGCGCAGAACATCGAATTGCCCTCGGGGCGCATCGAATCGCGCCAGCGGGAATTCACTGTGCTGACCGAATCGGATCTGCGCACGCCGGCGCAATTCGATGAGCTGATTCTTAAGGAAAGCAAGGGCTATCCGGTACGGCTGCGCGATATCGGTTATGCCGAGATTGGCGCTGCTGACGAACGTAATGTGGTGCGGGTCAACGGCAATCCTTCGGTGGGTCTGGGCGTGGTCAAGCAGTCCACGGCCAATACCCTGAGCGTGGCGCAGGCGGTCAAGGCGCTGTTGCCGGATTTGGAAGCCACTCTGCCTGAAGGCATGCGCATCACGGTGGCCTACGATGGCTCGGTGTTCATCGAAAGGTCGATCGAATCCGTCTATCGCACCATGGTCGAGGCGCTGGTGCTGGTGGTGGCGGTGATTTTCCTGTTCCTGCGCAACGGGCGGGCGACGCTGATTCCCTTCGTGACCATTCCGGTCTCGCTGATTGGCGCCTTCGTTTTCCTCTATGCGCTCGGCTTCACCATCAATACCCTGACCCTGCTCGGGCTGGTGCTGGCGATTGGCCTGGTGGTGGATGATGCCATCGTGGTGCTGGAGAATATTCATCGCCATATCGAGGATGGCATGCCGCCCTTTCGCGCTGCCTTGCAGGGGTCGAAGGAAATCGCTTTTGCAGTGGTGGCCATGACCGTGACCTTGGCGGCGGTGTTCACGCCTTTGGCGTTCATGAGCGGCAACACCGGGCGGCTGTTCACCGAATTCGCCTTTACCGTGGCGGCAGCGGTGCTGGTCTCGGGCTTCGTTGCCCTGTCCCTGACGCCGATGATGTGCTCAAAGCTGCTGCGCCATGAAGCGCGGCACGGCAGGCTGTTCAAGCTCAGCGAGCGCTTTTTTCTGGCCATGAACCAGGGCTATCGCCATGCGCTGCTGTGGGCCTTGCGCTGGCGCTGGCTGGTGGTGCTGCTGTTCCTGGGCAGCGGCGCTGGCGCGGCCTGGCTGTTCCTGCAGTTGAAAGCGGAACTGGCGCCGCTGGAGGATCGCGGCACCATCATCGGCGTGGTCGTTGCTCCGGAAGGCGCAACCCTCGACTACACCGACCGGCATGTCCGGCAGTTGGAACAGCTCTATCAGGGCATTCCCGAGGTGCGCTCGTATTTCTCCATTGTTGCGCCTGGATTGGAAAGGCCCAATCCGGTCAACAGCGCGTTGACCTTTGTGCGCCTCAAGCCCTGGGAGGAGCGCCAGCGCAAGCAGCAGGCTATCGCCAAGGAACTGGCGCCAAAAATGTTTGGCGGCTTGCCGGGCGTGCTGGCCTTCCCGATCAATCCACCGTCGCTCGGCC
This sequence comes from Candidatus Competibacteraceae bacterium, assembly GCA_036834665.1. GTDB lineage: Bacteria > Pseudomonadota > Gammaproteobacteria > Competibacterales > Competibacteraceae > RXIX01. Next base: position 2,354 of record DAITNL010000109.1, read on the forward strand.
AGAGCTTCCGTAATCCGGCGGTGCAGTTCGTGATTCAGGCCAGCAGCTATGCCGAGTTGCAGAAAAAAGTTGATCAGGTGCTGGCCAAGGCGCGGCAATATCCGGGCATGGCCAATCTGGATACCGATCTGCGCCTGAACAAGCCGCAACTGTCAGTGGTGCTCAAGCGCGACAAGATCGCTGCAGTTGGCGCCGATGTGCAGGCGATCGGCCAGACCCTGGAAACACTGCTGGGCGGCCGACAGATCACCCGCTTCAAGCGCGATGGTCAGCAATATGACGTGATCGTGCAGCTCAAGGAGCAGGATCGCGAGCGCCCGACCGATTTGACGGCAATTTTTGTGCGTGGCCGCGACGGCCAATTGGTGCAGCTTGCCAATCTGATCGAAGTGCGCGAAACCGTGGCGCCCAAGGAACTGAACCACTTCAATCGGCAGCGCGCTGCGGTGATTTCCGCCAACGTGACGCCCGGCTATACTCTGGGCGAGGCGCTGAGCTTCATGGACCAGACCGTGACCGAGGTGCTCGGTGCCGATGCGTCCACGGCGCTGGATGGGCAATCACGCGAATTCCGCGAGTCTGGCGCCAGCCTGTATGTGACCTTTGTGCTGGCGCTGCTGTTTATCTATCTGGTGCTGGCGGCGCAGTTCGAGAGCTTCATCGCGCCGCTGATCATCATGCTGACCGTACCGCTGGCCGTGACCGGGGCGCTGCTGGCGCTGTTCCTGACCGGCGGCACGCTGAACGTGTACAGCCAGATTGGTCTGGTGATGCTGGTCGGGCTGATCACCAAGAATGGCATCCTGATCGTCGAATTCGCCAACCAGTTGCGTGAAAGCGGCCTGGAGCGCGGTGCGGCAGTGGTCGAAGCAGCGACGCTGCGTCTGCGGCCGATTCTCATGACCACGCTGGCGACCATTCTGGGCGCGATTCCGTTGGCGTTGGCAGTAGGGGCTGGTGCGGAAAGCCGCCAACAGATCGGCTGGGTGATCGTCGGCGGGCTGCTGCTGGGCACGCTGCTGACGCTATCGGTGGTGCCGGTGGCCTATACCCTGCTGGCGCGCAAGGTCCATCACAGTCCCGAACAAATGGCGGAACGGGCCGAACAGGCACGGGCGTATTGAGATCGGGTGTATCGGCGGCGGCGGGCGCTGACGGACATGGCGCAAAATCGTGGCGGGTGGCGCGCGCTTCGGTAGAATGATGGACCCGGAACCCCTGGCAAACGCGCGAAGGCGGGAAACATGCTGGCAACACTGAAGAACTACGGTCCGCTCGTCAACCTGATTCCCAACA
>DAITNL010000109.1:3659-10451 GCA_036834665.1 Candidatus Competibacteraceae bacterium
CAACACCGCGATCCAGTTTCTGGATTTCGGCTGCAACCTGAATGCGACCCGGCTGTCGCGGGCCTTCCTGGTTGAGAGCAGCGCCGAGGGTCGCCCGGTCCTGACCCCGCTGTACAACGATGATGCCAGTGGCCAGTTCGTCACCCAGGATGGGCGTGCGGTCAAGCCCGAGCAGAGCTTTTCGCTCAATGCCGCCAAGGCCGCTACGCTGTTGGATGGCGCTTGGCTGCCGCTGCCATTTCTGCGGGTGCGTGAGCCGCGCCCGGATGGCTTCCACCTGTTTGACAAGGGTCCGGTGAACTGGGCGCGGGCGCGGCTGGTGGAACTGCCGGTGGCCGATGCCGAGGGCAATACCCACCGCATCACCCTGGCCTTCGACACGCAACTGTTGCCGACCCGCGAGGGCCGGCCCTATCTGGCGCCCAGTCCGCTCGACATGCAGTCCGGTGAGGAATTCGCCCTGACTGATGCCGAAGCCGATACCGGCTGGTTTGTCGAGCAGGAATGGGTACGCGAGTGGCTGTATCAGCGTTTCCACGCCTTCGAGTTGCGCCGGCGCGCGCCACGCCGGGTTGATGAGGCGGAATTGCGCAAGAATCCCGAAGCGCTGGCCGCCTATCTGACCCTGCTCAGCCTGCTGCGCCGGGCGCTGCACCTGCCGCGCCTGCGCTTTACCTTTGTCGATACCGGTCCGACCGCGCGCCTCAACCGGCCGGTGGATGTCGATCTGGTGCTGGATATTGGCAACTCGCGCACCTGCGGCATGCTCATGGAAACCAGCGGTGATGATCCGGTGGACATGAACGACAGCTACCGGCTGGAACTGCGCGATCTCAGCCATCCCGAGCAGGTGTACAACGAACCGTTTCCGAGCCGTATCGAATTCGTGCGCAGCGCCTTTGGCGACGAGAAGCTGTCACGGCGCAGCGGTCGCAGCAGCGCCTTCCTGTGGCCGACGGTGACCCGGGTCGGCTTCGAGGCGCAGGCGCTGTCCTATTTCAGCCACGGCACCGAAGGCAACACCGGTCTGTCCAGTCCCAAGCGCTACCTGTGGGACAGCGATGCCCGTCATCACGCCTGGCGTTTCAATGCCGGTCCCGATGGCCTGGGTGGCGACAGCGGCCCGGTGACCACGGGGCCTTTTGTCGGTCACCTGCGCGAGGATGGCGAGGAACTGGCACCCGGCGAGCCGCCGGCTGTGACCGCGCTGTTCTCGCGCGGCTCGCTGATGGGGTTCTTTGTCGCCGAGGTGCTGCTGCAGGCCTTCGTGCAGGCCAATGCCCCGGCCCGCCGCGCTGATCGCCATTATTCCGACGCGCCGCGCCGCCTGCGCCGGGTGATCCTGACCCTGCCGACGGCGATGCCGCTGGCCGAGCGCAAGCTGTTCACGCGTCGCGTTGCTACCGCCATTCGTCTTACCTGGCGGGCACTGGGCCTGGACGAGAGCCAGGCGCCGGAGCCGTTCCTGCAATGGGACGAGGCCACCGGCACGCAGATCGTGTTCCTCTACAACGAGGTGCAGAACAATTTCCAGGGCGATGCCGCGCTGTTCTTCCAGGAATTTGGCCGCGTCCGCGAGGGCTATGGCGAGCTGCCCTGCCTGCGGCTGGCCAGTATCGACATTGGCGGCGGCACCACTGACCTGATCATCAGCAGCTATCAGCTCGAAGGCGGCACCGCGCTCAAGCCGATCCAGGAATTCCGCGAAGGCTTCAATATCGCCGGCGACGACGTGCTGTGCGGGCTGGTTGAGCGCAATGTCTTGCCGGCGCTGCTCGACGCTATACGCCAGAGCGGCGCGGCCAATGCCGAGGAACTGCTGGCGCGGCTGCTCGGCGCCAATCGCGGCGATCAGGCCGAGCGCGAGCGCACCCTGCGCCGGCAGTTCGCCAATCAGGTGGCCTTGCCGCTGGCGCTGGAACTGCTGCACCGCTATGAAAATGCCGATCCCAGCGGTGGTAACGAAGCGCTGACTCTGACCCTGGCCGATGTCTATCCGCCCGGCGCCGGTCCCCATGCCCAGGTCACGGCCTTTCTGGAAGAGGCGGTGCGCGCGGCGGGCGGGCAGAATTTCAGTCTGGCCACGGTGGCCTTCGCCACCACCACGCTGGCGGTGGATACCACGGTGCGGCGCATTCTCGGTCAGGTGCTCAGCGATCTATGCGAAGTGGTGCATCTGTATGACTGCGACTATCTGCTGATTTCCGGGCGGCCCTGCCGCTTGCCGGCGGTGCGCGCGGCGATTCTGGCCAAGCTGCCGGCGCCGCCGGATCGCATCATCAGCCTGCATAGCTACCGGGTGGGCGACTGGTATCCGTTCCGCTCGGTCGGCGGGCGTCTGACCGATCCGAAAACCACCGCTGCCGTCGGCGCCATGGTCTGCGCGCTGTCGGAAGGGCAGTTATACAAATTCAACCTGCGCAGCCGCGAACTGGGCATGAAATCCACCGCGCGCTTTATTGGCGTGCTGGAGCAGACCGGTCGCCTCAAGCAGGACAACGTGCTGTTCGCCAATCTGGAACTGGAAGATCGCAAGACCCGCCTGCCGGAAGCGCGCTTTGATTTCTACGCGCCGGTGTTTCTCGGCTTTCGCCAGTTGAATGTCGAACGCTGGCCGGCCTCGCCGCTGTACCGGATCACCTTTGCCCAGCCGCAGGATGCCCGCGCCCGCGCACTGCCGCTCAAGGTGACCCTGGAGCGCTCTACCGACGAGAATGTCGATCTGGATTTCAAGGTCACCGAAGTGGCCGATGCCCAGGGCAACCAGCAGCCACTGGGCGTGGTGCTGCTGAAATTGCAGACCCTCAAGGATGAATATGGCTACTGGCTGGACACCGGGATTTTTTCGATTTCCGCCCGCGCCGGCGAGGCACCGCGCCATTGAACGCCGCAACGCACTTTCCCATGGTTTGCAAGGCGCTACGCCAACATGACTGAAACTCCCGAGCTTTCCCTGCATCCGCGCCTGCGTCGGCTGGGCAATGCGCAGCATCGCCGTCTGCGGCTGCTGGGCCTGTTGCTGTTCCTGACCATGGCCGGTACCGTGCTGTATGCAATGGCCATTGCCATGACCAGTCGCGAGGCCGCCAATCTGCTGCTGCTGGCCCTGATGGGCCTGGTGATGCTGCCGATCGCCGGTCTGTGCGGTGGCCTGCTGTGGTGGCTGGATCGCAGCCTGGAGCGCAGTCTGCAGCGGGCCAATGCCCTGTTGCATGAGTGTGAGCCGGTCACCATGACCCTGGCGCCGCTGCGTGCTGCGGGTCGGCAGGGTGCGCTGGTCGCGCTGCGATGGCCTGAGCCTGTCGAAGGGCGCCCGCTGGCCGGTGCCGCGCCTGGGGATGTGGTGCCGCAGGCGCTGCTCAATCCGACCATTCGCTGGAGCACGCCGCCGGTGCAGGAGGTGCAGGTGGACCTGTACTGCCGGGTGCTGGCCGCAGAAGGTGAACTGGTGGCGCTGCCGGCCAGCGGCGATCCCTGGCTGGGCAAGGTCGTGGACCCGGTTGCCTATCAACAGCGCCAGCGGCGTCTGCAGGGGCTGGCCCTTGGCCTGCTGATCCTGGTGCTGGCCCTGGCGGTGTTGGCCAGCCGCTTCTGAGTCTTGAGCTGTTACACTATGCGCATGTATTCGACACTCCACCGCCGCGACCGCGAACGCCCATGACCGCTATCGACGCCACCCTGAGCAGCGCCTGCCAGACCCTGGACCGGGTCGGCACCGATTTCCTGGCCTGGCTGGATGAGAATCCCGAGCGGGTTCGCCAGGAGAAGGCCGGCCTGACCAAGGACTTTCGCCGCCTTACCGCCCAGGCGCGGCGCCTGGAACAGGCCGCACGCCGGCCGATGTGCGTGGGCGTGTTCGGGCCCAGCCAGTCGGGCAAGTCCTATCTGATCTCGGCACTGGCGCGCAAGGGCAAAGCGCCGCTGATGGCCGATTTCGCCGGGCAGAGCATCGACTTCATTCGCGATATCAATCCCGAAGGCGGCCGCGAATCCACCGGTCTGGTGACGCGCTTCAGCCTGCAGCCGGGCGCACCGGTTGCCCCGGCCACGCCGGTGCGCATGCGCCTGCTCACCCAGACCGATCTGGTCAAGATCATCGGCAATGCCTATTACGCCGACTGCGACCACAGCGAAGAGGATTCGCTGACCCCGGCGGCGCTGAACGAGCTGTTCGAAGCTTTGACGCCGGCCGCGCAGGCCATGCCGGTCGATCCGCTCAGCGCCGAGGATGTCTACGACCTGCAGGTTTATTTCGAGCGCTATTTCAAGGGCTACGAGCGGGTGCGTCTGTTGCGCAACGGCTATTGGGAACAGGCCGCGCAACTGGCGCCACGCTTGCGCAGCAGCGAGCGCGCCCGGCTGTTCGCGGTGATCTGGGGCGGCGTCGAGGCGTTCAGCGCGCTGTATCTGCGCCTGTATGCCGGCCTGCAGGGGCTGAACTTCGCCAGCGAGGCCAGCGCCGGGCTGGATGCTTTGCTGCCGCGCGAGCAGAGCATCATCGACGTGCAGACCCTCAAGGGTCTGGGCAGCGGCGGCGGAGGTACGCTTAGCGTGCTGGGCGACAATGGCGCACGGGTCAGCCTGCCGCGTAGCGAGGTGGCGGCGCTGATTGCCGAATTGCGCATCGTGATTGCCGAACAGCCCTGGGACTTTTTCGAGCATACCGATCTGCTCGATTTCCCCGGCGCCCGCTCGCGTGAGCAGATCAAGGATCTGCCGGCCTTTCTGCAGGGTGCCGAGGCCCTGCAGAACCTGTTTCTGCGCGGCAAGGTCGCCTACCTGTTCGAGCGCTACTGCGCCGAGCAGGAATTGACCAGCATGCTGCTGTGCATCGGGCCCAGCAACCAGGAGGTCAAAACCCTGCCGGAAATGGTGTTCGACTGGATCAGCAGCACGCATGGCGCCACCCCGGAACAGCGCGCCCAGCAGCCGACCGCGCTGTTTCTGGTGCTGACCAAGTTCGATATGGAATTCGAGGAGAAGGCCGGCGAGCGCTCCCCGGAAAGCCGCTGGATCACCCGCATGGAAAGCTCGCTGCTGAATTTCTTCGGCAAGCAGCACGACTGGCCGCGGCACTGGGATACGCAAGGCCCGTTCCGCAACAGCTTCTGGCTGCGCAATCCCAACTTCAAGGCCAAGAACATTTTCGATTACGACGAGAATGGTCAGGAGTTGAACGTTCGGCCCGGCGAGCGCAAGCGCATCGAGCAGTTCCAGCAGGCGTTCCTGAGCGATGCCCGGGTGTGCGCGCATTTCCAGAATCCGGCCCAAGCCTGGGAGGCCGGTTTTGCGCTCAACGACGGCGGCATCAGTTATCTGGCCGAGAACCTGCGCCCCTTGTGTAATCCGGCCCTCAAGCAGCAGCAGTTGCGCGCGCAATTGACCCAGTTGCGCGAGCAGATGGCGGAGCGCATCGGCCACTATTACGTCAGTGACAACCCCGAACAGGAACTGGCGCGGCGCCTGGATGCGGCGCGGCTGATTGCGGCACGACTGATCGACTGCGCCGGCGAACAGCGTTTTGGTGAACTGCTGCGCGCCTTGCAGGCTGACAGCGATGAGCTAGAAGGTATTTACTACCGCATCGAGACCCGTCTGCCCGATGCGCAGCAGGCAGTGCGCGCGCCGACCATTGGCACGGCAGTCGATACCGGACAGATGAAAGCGCTGCTGGGCCTGACTGCGCCGGCAACGGAGGCCGAGACCGCTGCACGCGAGGATGACGCAGCGCTGTTTGCGCGCGAGGCGGTCGCCGAGTGGATGCGCGATGTGCAGGATCTGGCCGGTGATGCTTCGCGCTGTGATTATTACCGGGTGCCGGCGGCCCTGATGGCCGATTTCGCCAAGGAAATGATCAGCGGCGCGCAGCGCTTGAAGCTGGAAGAACAGATTGTGGCGCGGGTGCGGCAGGTGACTGGATTCCGCATGAAGTTTGAACAGATTGTGGCCCTGCCGGCGCGGCTGACCGCCAATCTGCTCAATCGCTATGTCGATTTCCTCGGTTATGACCGTCTGGACTTGCCGCAGCGCCCAACCCTGCCGGTGCAGGGTGGGCCGCGCCCGGTATTTCCGCCCCGGCCGGTGCCACGCGGCGGGCCGCAACTGGCCGAGCGGCAGTCAACCTACGATCAGGACTATTACACCGACTGGATTCGCGCCTTTCTTGATCTGGTCGAGCGCAATGCCCGTTTCCGGGATGGCGCCGAGGTTGACCTGGCCGCCAATCAGCGTCTGGGCGAGCTGCTGGCGCGTCTGGCGCCGGCGGCCTGAGGCCCATGCCGCGCGGGATGAATCCGGCCTACACTATGCTGACTGCTGGCGCGGCGGATGGAGGCCGGGATAGCCCCGCTGATTCGCCGTTCCTGGCTCGCCTGGAGACTCAAGAGCACCATGTCCACGCTTTCGGTTCGCGTCTCGGAAGACCCCAGCCGCCCGCTCGGGCACGCCATCGTGACCCTGGAAGGCTTGCCGCGCTCGCTGGAAACCTTTGAATTTGCGCTGAGCCGACATGGCTTTGCGGCCAATCATCTCGGTGCCGAGGGCTGGCAGGGCGCGGAATGCTGGCTGCAGCCCGAAGAGGCCTGGTACAGCGGTGATGCCCTGAAGTTCGTGCTGGATCCCGACCGGGTTTTCCAGCTTGAAAACATGCCCTATCGGCTGGCGGTGCGTGGTCAGGGCCTGCCGGAAACCGTGGTGGTTACCTTCGTCTGGCCGCTGGAACTGGCGATTGAGGACGGCACCACGAGTGGCGAGCGGCGCCCGGTCGGTGGTACCCGGGTCACTACAGGCCCG
>DAITNL010000109.1:10461-10855 GCA_036834665.1 Candidatus Competibacteraceae bacterium
CGTGCCACCGCCCGTGCCGGAACTGGCCGGTACGGATCTGCCGATTCCGGATATGCCGATTCCAGCGCTGGATCAGGTTGCCGATGGGCCTGCGCCTGTGCTGGATGCCGATACCATGACCCGCCGCGTGACGCCCGCACCGCCCCCGGCTGTCGATGAGGAGACGCTGCCGACCCGGGTCGTAGCGCCGGTCCCGCATCCCTTGACGGATGTGCAGCGCGATCCTGAGCCCACCCGCAAGGCCGAGGGTCGGCGGGTGTCACCGCCGGAACAGCCAGCCGATCCCAGGGGGTTTGGCGGCAATGGCGATCCGTCCGGCAGCCGGTCATTGGAGACCGGGCCGGCAACGCCTGCGCCACCGTCTGATGGCCGTGTACATGACGCTGCTACTGAA
>DAITNL010000110.1:0-1278 GCA_036834665.1 Candidatus Competibacteraceae bacterium
ACCGAGGCGAAATCAATCACGGTGAAACTCCAACTGCTATAGTGCGCCCCCACTTGGCTCATCATTCCGCCCGCCCGCGACCGACCACAGGAACTCCATCCATGCGCCCCAGCCACCGCGCCGCTGATGAACTGCGCCCCATCCGCATCACCCGTCAATTCACCAAGCACGCCGAAGGCTCGGTGCTGGTGGAATTTGGGGATACCCGGGTAATCTGCACTGCCAGCGTTGAGGAACGGGTACCGCCATTCCTCAAGGGCAAGGGCCAGGGCTGGGTCACCGCTGAATATGGCATGCTGCCGCGCGCCACCCATACCCGCTCGGCCCGCGAGGCCGGCCGCGGCCGCCAGGAAGGGCGCACCCTGGAAATCCAGCGCCTGATTGGCCGCTCGCTGCGCGCGGTGGTTGATCTGAGCGCACTCGGTGAGCGCACCATTACACTGGATTGCGATGTCATCCAGGCCGATGGCGGCACCCGTACCGCCTCCATCACTGGCGGTTTCGTCGCCCTGGCCGATGCGATCCGGCACCTGATGACCCGCCGGCAGCTTAAGAAAAACCCGCTGCATGGCCAGATTGCCTCGGTGTCGGTGGGCATTTACCGGGGTGTGCCGGTGCTGGATCTGGATTATGCCGAAGACAGCGAGGCCGAAACCGACATGAACGTGGTCATGAACGAGGCCGGCGCCTTTGTTGAACTGCAGGGCACCGCCGAGGGCCACGCGTTCCGCATGGAAGAACTGCAGGCGATGCTGGATCTGGCGCGCGGCGGTATCGAGCAGTTGCTCGGTAAGCAGCGTGAGGCACTGGGACTATGAGCCGGCAGCGCGTTGTCCTGGCCACCGGCAACGCCGGCAAGGTGCGAGAGTTCGCCGCGGCACTGGCTGATCTGGCGCTGGATATCGTGCCGCAGTCGCAATTGGGCGTCACCGAAGTTGAGGAAACCGGGCTGAGCTTTGTCGAGAACGCCCTGCTCAAGGCCCGCAATGCCGCCCAGCAGACCGGCCTGCCGGCGCTGGCTGATGATTCCGGCTTGGTGGTCGATGCACTCGGCGGCGCGCCGGGGATTTACTCGGCCCGCTATGCCGGTCCCGGTGCCGCTGATCAGGCCAATATCGCCCGCCTGCTGCAGGCCCTGCACGGGATGCCGGCGGCGCGGCGCAGCGCCCGGTTCCATTGCGCGCTGGCCCTGTTGCGCCATGCCACCGACCCGGCGCCGCTGATCTGCCAGGCCAGCTGGGAAGGCGTGGTACTGGAGGCGCCACGCGGCAGCGGCGG
>DAITNL010000110.1:1288-10846 GCA_036834665.1 Candidatus Competibacteraceae bacterium
GGCTGATCGGGCCTGCAGCGCGGCCGAGCTGGATCTGGCGAGCAAGAACCAGATCAGTCATCGCGGCCGGGCGCTGGCCCAGCTGGATCAGGCCCTGCAGCAGCACCCGGCGTTCTGGACCCTGCTCACAGCGGCGGCTGATTCAGCGACAGCATGATCGGTTCGAGCTGACGCCAGACCAGTTCCGCCTGCCGCTTGGAGAGCACCTTGGGCAGCATGTCGCGGATGGCGTCGAGTTCGACGCGCAGTTCCTCAGCGGAATGGGTCGCTTCGATGCGCTCGACCCGGCGACCGGCAGCCGGACCCATCGCACCGAGCAGGGTAAAGCGCACAAAGCTCTTGGCCTTGTCGAGATTGAACGCTGGCTGCCCGGACTGTGCCAGCGGCTGCGCAGGGCTGGGAGCGGCGCTGGTTTCGCCACCCCAGATATCCTGCATGATCGCGCCTTCGGACAGGGCAGGCGTCCTGTTGACGACTGGCGCCGGGCTCTGGGTCGGGGTCGCGCGAGTGCCAGCCGGTGCGGCGGGCGGGCGGATCGTGACCGATTTTGGCGGCTGCACCCCGATCTGACTGCTGGCGCTGGCCTCGGCACTGGCTCCCGAGGCGATGAACCCACCCACTTCCAGTTCGCCCAGGGCGATGGCCACGTCACCGAGCGTGGTCAAACGCTGAATCATCTCGGCGGCAGTGGAACGACCATCGACCATAATCAGCAGCCGGCGCAGGCTGGCGGCCAGCTTATAGGTCCGATTCTGAATTTCCTCCAGCCCCTTGCTGGTTTTGAAATAGACCTGATTGAGTTCCATAACGCTCCCGCAGGTGGTGGCAACCGCTGCATGCCGGTATCAGGACAGTCATACGGACAGGCTTTGGCCCGTTTTCATTTTTTGGATTTGCTCATTCTATGCCAGGACACCCGATGTTAGTGTTTTCCGAAGCGATTCCGCTGGCCTTGTACGTCCATATTCCCTGGTGCGTGCGCAAGTGCCCGTATTGCGACTTCAACTCCCACGAGGCGCGCGGCCCCTTGCCGGACATGGCCTATGTCGATGCCCTGCTGGCCGATCTGGAACAGGATCTGCCCCGGGTCTGGGGACGGCGTATCGAAAGCGTGTTCATCGGCGGCGGCACGCCGAGTCTGCTGTCGGCTGAAGCACTGGATCGACTGTTGTCTGGGTTACGCGCACGGCTGCCCCTGCGCCCGGATCTGGAAATCACCCTGGAAGCCAACCCGGGCACCGTCGAGCAAGGCAAGTTTGCCGAGTTTCGCGCCGCCGGCATCAGCCGGCTGTCAATCGGCGTGCAAAGCTTCGACGAGGCTGCGCTGCAACGACTGGGCCGCATTCACGGCCGCCGCGAAGCCTGCACCGCCGCCGAGGCCGCTCATGCTGCCGGTCTGGATAATTTCAATCTCGACCTGATGTTCGGCCTGCCTGGGCAGACCCCGGCGCAGGCGCGGGCCGATATTGCCAATGCCATCGCCCTGCAACCGGCACATATTTCCTACTATCAGCTCACCCTCGAACCCCACACCGCTTTTTACGACGCGCCGCCGCCGCTGCCCGACGATGAACAGTGCGACCGGATGCAGCAGCAGGCCGAGGCGGACCTGGCCCGGCATGGCTACGCGCGCTATGAAGTGTCCGCGTATGCCCGCGCTGGGCGGCGCTGCCGGCACAATCTCAACTACTGGGAATTTGGCGACTATCTGGGCATCGGCGCCGGCGCCCACGGCAAGCTCAGCGATGCAGCGAGTGGCCAGATCCGGCGACTCTGGAAGATTAAACACCCGCGTGATTATCTGGCCCATGCTGGCACGCCCGCCGCGATCGGCGCTGATGCAGCGGTTGCGCACGCCGATCTGCCGCTGGAATTCCTGATGAACGCCCTGCGCCTACTGGATGGAGTGCCAGCGGCACTGCTGAGTGCCCGCACCGGCCTGACGCTGGAGGCGCTGCAACCGCTGCTGGAGCCGGCGCGGCAGCGCGGTCTGCTGGAAAACGACCCGGAGCGACTGCGCGCGACTGCGCAGGGACTACGCTTTCTCAACGAACTACTGCAGATGTTCGTTCCCGACTGAGGGCGCGATCGGGGCGCGGATCGCAAGAACGTGCCAGCACAGCGCTGGTCCGGCCGCTATCATCGCCATTTCAATCGCAGCGCCCGCCCCCACCTTCACCCAAGGATAAATCATGAAAATAAAAGCATTGCATCAGTACTCCCGGGACGTCGATACGGTTTTCGGCCTGTTTCACGATCCAGCGTTCATGAAAACCAAGTACGAGGGCATCGGCGCCCGCAACATTCAGGTACCGGAATGCAGCGGCAGCGATGGCCGCTACACGGTCAAAATCAAGCGCGAGGTGCCGGCCGATGTACCGGCGCTGCTGAAGAAATTCCTCAATCCCTGGAATACGCTAGTGCAAAGCGAAAGCTGGAGCGGAACCGCCGGCGGCCCTTATCGCTGCAGCTTCGAGATCGATATCGCCGGGGTGCCGGTGACGATGAAGGGCGCTATGGAACTGCGCGCCGAGGGCAATGGCTGCGTCAATGACGTGACGCTGGACGTGAAGTGCGGGATTCCCCTGGTCGGCGGCAAGCTGGCGGAGTTCGTCGGCAGCGATGCCGAAAAGGCCATGCAGGCCGAATACGCCTTTATCCGCGCCCATCTCGCTTAGGCGCGGTGCCGGATGGTGCGCGCGGCTACCGGAACAGGATGCCGCGCCGCCGTCCGTTCAGTCGAACAGGCCCGCCACCGACAGATAGCGCTCGCCGGTGTCATAGCAGAAGGTCAGTATCCGGCTGCCCTCGGGGATTTCCGGCAGCTTCTGGGCGACTGCCGCCAGTGAGGCGCCGGAGGAAATGCCGATGAAGATGCCCTCCTCCTTGACGCAGCGCACCGCGTAACGGAAGGCATCGTCATGATTGACCTGGATGATGCCATCGAGAATCCCGGTGTTGAGCACCGCGGGCACGAAGCCGGCGCCGATGCCCTGCAGCGGGTGCGGGCCGCGCGGGCCACCGCTGAGCACCGGCGAGGCGGCCGGCTCCACGGCGAAGGTTTTCAAGTGCGGGAACTGCTCCTTGAGCACTTCGGCACAACCGGTGATATGGCCACCGGTGCCGACGCCGGTGATCAGATAATCGAGGCCATCGGGGAAGTCGGCGAGAATTTCCCGGGCGGTGCTGCGACGGTGAACCTCGGCATTGGCCGGGTTCTCAAACTGTTGCGGCATCCAGGCGCCCGGCGTGCTCTGCACCAGTTCCTGGGCCTTTTCGATCGCACCGGGCATCCCCTTTTCCTTGGGAGTGAGCACCAGTTCCGCGCCCAGCGCCGCCAGATAACGGCGCCGCTCCAGCGACATCGACTCGGGCATGGTCAGGATCAGGCGATAGCCCTTGACGGCAGCGACCATCGCCAGACCGATGCCGGTGTTGCCAGAGGTCGGTTCGACGATCACGCTGCCCGGACGCAGCAGGCCGCGCTGCTCGGCATCCTCGATCATCGCCCGGCCGATGCGGTCCTTGATGCTGCCGCCCGGATTGGCGCGCTCCAGCTTCATCCAGACCTCAACCTTGCGATCGGCGAAAAGCCGGTTGATGCGGACATGGGGTGTATTGCCGATGGTATCGAGAATGGTATGAGCTTTCATGATTCCTGCTTCTCCTGACCGGGGTATAGGGTCGCACCGCGATGCGTGGCGACTGATGGTTCTGCAACCATAGCAGGCTTGACGAACAATGATAAAGAATAATAAATCATTTTTTTATAACCCAATACAACATGACACGTGTGGCCAGCGGCCTCGACAGGAGCATGCAGATGTCCCAAAACCGTTTTCGTGGCACTGAGCGTTACGTTGCTACCGATGACCTGATGATGGCGGTCAACGCGGCCGTGACCCTGGGCCGGCCGCTGCTGGTCAAGGGCGAGCCGGGCACGGGCAAGACGCAACTGGCCGAGGAGGTCGCCAGCGCCCTGAACCGGCCCTTCATTCAGTGGCATGTCAAATCGACCACTAAGGCGCAGCAGGGCCTGTACGAGTACGACGCGGTTTCGCGGCTGCGCGATTCGCAACTGGGCGACGCGCGGGTGCAGGACATCAGCCACTATATCGTCCAGGGCAAGCTCTGGGAGGCGTTTATCTCCGAGGTGCAGCCGGTATTGCTGATCGATGAGATCGACAAGGCCGATATCGAATTTCCCAATGATCTGCTGCTGGAACTCGACCGCATGGAGTTCTACGTCTACGAGACCCGGCAGACGGTCAAGGCCCGGCAGCGGCCGATCATCATCATCACCAGCAATAACGAAAAGGAATTGCCGGATGCGTTCCTGCGCCGCTGCTTTTTCCATTACATCCGCTTCCCGGACAAGGACACCATGGAGCAGATCGTGCGGGTGCATTACCCGGATCTGAAAAAGCGCCTGCTGAGCGAGGCACTGGAGGCCTTCTTCGAGATTCGCGAGGTGCCGGGGCTGAAAAAGCGCCCATCGACCTCGGAACTGCTCGACTGGATCAAGCTGCTGGTCGCCGAGGATATTCCGCCCGAGGCCCTGCGTGGCGATCAGCGCAAGGCGATTCCACCGCTGTATGGCGCGCTGTTGAAGAACGAGCAGGATGTACATCTGTTCGAGCGACTGATGTTTATGAGCCGACGCAAAAAGGACTAAGCGCTGCACCTGCGCCGGTTGCGCACCCACGACCGGCAGTGGATCGGAGCCGAGGAGATTCGCCGATGATGACCGATTTTTTCTTCAAGCTGCGCCAGGCCAGCATTCCGGTGACGCTGACCGAGTTCCTGACCCTGCTGGAGGCGCTGAATCAGCGAGTGACTGCGCACAGCGTCGAGGAGTTCTACTATCTGGCGCGGGCGGCCCTGGTCAAGGACGAGCGGCACTATGATCGTTTCGATCAGGTATTCGCCAGCCATTTCAAGGGCCTGGCGGCGCATTTTGATGACATCATCGGCGCCGGGGTCCCGCTGGAGTGGCTGCACAAACTGGCTGAGCTAACCCTGAGCGATGAAGACAAGGCGCTGATTGAATCGCTCGGCGGCTGGGAAAAGCTGATGCAGACCTTTGCCGAACGCATGGCCGAGCAGGAAGGGCGGCACGAGGGCGGCAACAAGTGGATCGGGACGGCGGGCACCTCGCCATTTGGCGCCTACGGCTATAACCCGGAAGGCATCCGTGTCGGTCAGGAGCAGTCGCGCCATCGCCGCGCGGTCAAGGTCTGGGACCGGCGCGAGTTTCGCAATCTCGACGACACGGTGGAACTGGGTACGCGCAATATCAAAGTGGCGCTACGCCGGTTGCGGCGCTTTGCCCGCGAGGGCGCTGCCCAGGAACTGGACCTGGATGACACCATTCGCTCGACTGCGCGCAATGCTGGCTATCTGGATCTGAAAATGGTCCCGGAGCGGCATAACGCGGTCAAGGTGCTGCTGTTTCTGGACGTGGGCGGTTCGATGGATGATCACATCCGCGCCTGCGAGGAATTGTTTTCGGCGGCGCGCGGCGAGTTCAAGCACCTGGAATACTTCTATTTTCACAACATGGTGTATGAAGGGGTGTGGAAGGATAACCGCCGCCGCTACACCGAGAAGATGGACACGGCCACGGTGCTGCGCACCTTCAGCCCGGATTACAAGCTGATCCTGGTCGGCGATGCCACCATGAGTCCCTATGAAATCACCTATCCGGGTGGCAGCGTTGAGCATTTCAATCCCGAGGCCGGCGATGTCTGGCTAGGCCGGCTGCTGACGGCCTGGCCGCACGCCATCTGGCTGAACCCGCTACAGCAAAACCGCTGGAGCTATGTACCCTCGATCCAGATGGTGCGTGAATTGATGGGCGAGCGCATGTATCCGCTGACTCTGGAAGGGCTGGAACAGGGGATTCGGGCGCTGCAACGGGCGCGGTGAGAAACGCTCAGCGGCGCACTTTTAGCGCGACCGCTGAGAGGTCTGAGCAGGACTGCATACGCTTAAGCACCTTAACCTCCTCCCTGCCCTGAAGGGCGGAGAGAAGGTCAAGACCAACACAAACCCGCACTCCAGCCAGCGCCATCACCGCCAAGTCACAACCTCATCCAGGCGCCGGCGCGTGCTCGGTTCCGGCAGTTCCGCCGGATAACCCAGGCTGAGCAGGGCCAGCGGCACCAGTCCCGGCTCCAGGCCCAACACCGCGCACACCTGCGCCTCGTCGAAGTAACCGACCCAGGTCGAAGCCATGCCGGCGGCGACAATCGCCAGTTGCGCATAAGCGGCGGCGATGGTGGCATCCTGCAGCGCGTACAGCCGGGCGCCACGCTCACCGAAGGTCTGCGCTGAACGGGCCGGATCAGAGCAGAACACCAGGCAGACCGGCGCTTCAGCGATGAACGTCTGCGCGCTGGCCGCCCCGGCAAGAGCCTGCCGCTCGGCTGGATCACGCACCACCACGATGCGATAAGCCTGCAGATCGCCGGCCGATGGTGCGGCACAGGCCATTTCCAGGATGGCGTGCAGCTTTTCGGTCTCGACCGGCATGTCCGGCTGGTACTTGCGGACCGAGTGGCGATGGCGAACGGTGGTGAAGAAATCCCACATGGCGCAATCCTCGCAAAGCAGTGGAGAAAATGGCGATCCGCGGGTCCGCCCGCCCTAACCCGCGCCCTTGACCAGCGCGTTGAGCGTCGGCAATTGCGGCGATTGCGGATAGTTACGCTCCAGCACCCGCAGGCTGTCGGCGGCCAGTTGCGGCATGCCCAGCTTGACGTAGGCCTGGGTCATGATGCCCAGCGCGTTTTCGGTCGCCGGCGAGCGGGCATAGTTCTGCAGCACATAGGCGGCGCGATTGACCGCCGCGACATAGGCGCCACGCCGCAGGTAGAAGTCCGCAACGTTGGCTTCATACATGGCCAGACTGTTGTGCAGGAACAGCAGGCGCTGGCGGGCATCCTCGGCGTACTTGCTGTCAGGGAATTTACGGATCAGCTCGGAGAAGTCGTTATAGGACTGCCGGGCGGTGTTGGTATCGGTCTTGGCGCGGTCAACCGGGGCCAGCCGGTCGATCAGGGTGTTACTGCGGTTGAAATTCACCAGGCCGCGCATGTAGTAGGCGTAATCGACGTAGGGATGGCGCGGATTGGCCTTGATGAAACGGTCGGCGGCGGCGATGGCGGCATCCGGCTCGTTGTCGCGGTACTGGCAGAAGATGGTGTCGAGCTGTGCCTGCTGCGAGTAGCGGCCAAATGGGTAGCGGGCCTGGAGCTTGTCCAGGTATTCGAGCGCGGTGCGATAGTTGCCCTCGCCGATCGCTTCCTTGGCTTCGCTGTAGAGGCGCTGGGCCGACCAGCCCTTGGTTTCATCAATCTTGTCCGGGAGCAGGGAGCAGCCGGCCAGCAGCACGGCGGCCAGCGGGCCGGCGAGAAGCAGTTTCGAAATGCGGCGCATGTATGACGGCATGTGACAGCGGTTGTCGGGAGTAGAATGATGCAAGTCAGTATACCGCCCGGACCGTTAAAAACCATCATGCCACCCGCTGAAGCCATCGACTGTCAAATCCCCGCCGCCTGCGCCGGAATGCGCCTGGATCAGGCCCTGGCCGAACTGCTGCCGGCCTATTCGCGCAACCGCCTGCAGCAGGCGCTCAAGGCCGGGCATCTGCGCGTGGACGGTCAGCCGCGCCGGCCGCGTGACCCGGTGCAGGGCGGCGAGCATGTGCGCGGCGCACTGCCGCGCGAGGTGGAAACCGTTGCCGTTGCCCAGGCGATTCCGCTCACCATCCTGTATGAGGATGCTGATCTGCTGGTGATCGACAAGCCGGCCGGGCTGGTCGCGCATCCGGCCGCCGGCAATCGCGATGGCACCCTGGTGAATGCCCTGCTGCATCATGCGCCGGAACTGGCGACGCTGCCGCGCGCTGGGCTGGTGCATCGCCTGGACAAGGACACCAGCGGGCTGTTGGTGGTGGCCCGCAGTCTGCGCGCGCACACTGCGCTAGTTGCACAACTGCAGGCGCGGCGCATCGAGCGCTACTATCTGGCGGTAGTGAACGGTCTACCGATTGCCGGCGGCAGCGTGGATGCGCCAGTTGGTCGTCACCCCGTGGATCGCCAGCGCATGGCCGTTACCCCGGGTGGCAAGCCGGCGGTGACCCATTACCGGATACAGCAGCGCTTTCGCGGCCACAGCCTGCTGCAGGTCAAGCTCGACACCGGCCGTACCCATCAGATTCGCGTGCACATGGCGCATATCCGCCTGCCGCTGCTCGGTGATCCGGTGTATGGCGGACGGCCGCGCCTGCCGCCTGGGGCATCGCCACACTGCATCGAGGCGATTCAGGGTTTCCGCCGTCAGGCCCTGCACGCCGAGCGCCTGGCCCTGAGCCACCCGCTCAGCGGCGAATGGCGGGAATGGCGCGCATCCCTTCCCGCCGATCTGGCGCAACTGTTGGCCATTCTCGCAGATGACGCGGAGCACACCCATGTTTGAAGCCCTGCTTGAGCACCTGATTCTTCCCGACTGGCCAGCCCCGCCAGGCGTGCGCGCCGTGAGCAGCACGCGGCAGGGCGGAGTGAGCAGGCCGCCCTATGACCGGTTCAATCTGGCCGGGCATGTGGGTGATGATCCGGCCTGCGTCGCCGCCAATCGGCAAGGGCTACGCGCGGCCCTGGATCTGGCCCTGGAACCGGCCTGGCTGGAACAGGTGCATGGCGTGAGCGTGATTGCGGCGGACACCGTGACCACGCCACCAGCCGCCGATGCCGCCTGGACCCGGGCAGCGGGCCGGGCCTGTGTGGTGATGACGGCAGACTGCCTGCCGGTGCTGCTGTGCGATCGGGCTGGAACCGTGGTCGCGGCGGCGCATGCCGGCTGGCGCGGACTGGCTGGCGGCGTGATCGGCGCGACCGTGGCGCGGATGAATACGCCCGCAGCAGACCTGCTAGCGTGGCTGGGTCCGGCGATTGGGCCGCGCGCCTTCGAGGTGGGCGATGAGGTGCGCGCTGCTTTCCTGGCGCTGGATGCCGGCAATGCCGCCGGTTTTCAGCCCTCGCCGGCGGGGCGCTGGCTGGCGGATCTTTATGAACTGGCGCGACGGCAGTTGCGCGCGCTGGGCATCGACGCGATTTACGGTGGCGAACACTGCACCTTCAGCGAACCGGAGCTGTTCTTTTCCTACCGCCGTGAACATCGCACCGGGCGCATGGCCAGCCTGATCTGGCGGGTCTGAGCAAGGGCCGGGCCGGCTACTCGTCGGCGCCGCTGCCCAGCACGATGCGCTCCTCGGCTAGGGCCGCTTCCAGTTGCGCCATGCTGCGCTGCAGTTCGCGCTCATCGTCAGCCAGCCGCGCAGCGATGCCCTTGAAGGTGTCAGCGATGGCCAGGAAGGCATCGACGACATCCGGATCGAAATGCCTGCCCCGGTCAGCGCGAATCACCTCTACCGCCTGCTCGTGCGGCAGCGCGACCCGGTAAACGCGGCGACCGGTCAGCTCATCATAGACATCGGCCACCGCCATCAGCCGGGCGGCAATCGGAATCGCATCGCCGGCCAGACCCTCGGGATAG
>DAITNL010000111.1:0-10843 GCA_036834665.1 Candidatus Competibacteraceae bacterium
GACCGGCGCGGACCGACTTTATCCTGGCGCATCGGCCACGGCCGGATGCGCCATCTTGGCGCGCTCCACCGGGCGTGTTGCACTATTTTTGGGTCAACCAGACCCGGTTTGCCCCATTTGCTGTCGCTGGCTATACTCGAAACCACCCTGTCTTGTCCTCCACCCCCCTTCAATGGCTGTTTATCATTATGAAAGGGCTGGATTTCCATATCGGCG
The DNA here is from genome assembly GCA_036834665.1 of Candidatus Competibacteraceae bacterium. Taxonomy (GTDB): domain Bacteria; phylum Pseudomonadota; class Gammaproteobacteria; order Competibacterales; family Competibacteraceae; genus RXIX01. The sequence goes on from DAITNL010000111.1 coordinate 217, forward strand.
GTGGCATGACTCAAAATTTTCGCTGCGCGCTGGGCCAGCGGCCCATCAGTGGCACGTCATTTGTCTTTGCTCTCCCGATCTCTATCCCGCAAGCAAGCGAACCTACTCATGCAGCAGACGCGCACTACCGGCTTGTACCGGCCCGAATTTGAACGAGACAGTTGTGGCTTCGGCCTGATCGCCCAGATGGACAACCGGCCCAGTCACTGGCTGGTGCAGACATCCATCGCCGCCCTGGCCCGCCTGACCCACCGCGGCGCGGTCGCGGCGGATGGCAAGTCCGGCGATGGCTGCGGCCTGCTCCTGCAGAAACCCGACCGCTTCCTGCGCCAGGTCGCAACCGCGGCCGGCATGACCCTGGGCGAGCACTACGGGGTCGGCATGGTGTTCCTCAACCGCGACCCGGCCCTGGCCGAGGCGGCGCGCGCCGACCTGCAGGCGGAACTGGAGCGGGAAGGTCTGATCGTCGCCGGCTGGCGCCCGGTACCGGTCAATCCCGAGGCCTGCGGCGAGGAATCGCGCAAGACCCTGCCGCACATCGAACAACTGTTCGTCAACCCGCCGGCGGCGATGTCAGCCGAGGCGCTGGAACGCCACCTGTTCGTCGCCCGCCGCCGTGCCAACCAGCGCATCCGCGCCCGCGACCCGGTCTACTATGTGCTATCGCTGTCGGGCCGGGTGATCAGCTACAAGGGTCTGGTGATGCCGGCCAACCTGCCGCTGTTCTACCCTGACCTCAGCGACGCAGGCCTGGAATCGGCGATCTGCCTGTTCCACCAGCGCTTTTCCACCAATACCCTGCCGCAGTGGTGGCTGGCGCAGCCGTTCCGCTATCTGGCGCACAACGGCGAGATCAACACCATCCGCGGTAATCGCACCTGGTCCGAGGCGCGCAGCCACACCTTCTCCAGCCCGCTGCTGCCGGACATGGCCGAGATTCGCCCGCTGGTGAACATGCACGGCTCCGACTCCAGCAGCCTCGACAACATGCTGGAAGTGCTGGTCATGGGCGGCATGGACATCTTCCGCGCCATGCGTCTGCTGATTCCGCCAGCCTGGCAGAATGTCGAGCACATGGACCCGGATCTGCGCGCCTTCTACGAATACAACTCGATGCACCTGGAACCCTGGGACGGCCCGGCTGGCATCGTGCTCACCGATGGCCGCTATGCTGGCTGCGTGCTCGACCGCAATGGCCTGCGCCCGGCCCGCTATGTGATCACCGAGGACCGCCACATCACCATCGCCTCGGAAATCGGCGTCTATGACTACACGCCCGAGCAGGTGGTCGCCAAGGGGCGCATGAAGCCCGGCGAAATGCTCGCCGTCGATGTCGAAACCGGCCGCCTGCTGACCCCGGCCGATATCGACAACGACCTCAAGAGCCGCCACCCCTATCGGCGCTGGCTGCGCGGCAATGTGCAGCGCCTGCGCTCGCTGTACCGCGACGAACCGGAACCGGCGCCGCTGCCGGCCACCACCCTGGACAGCTTCCAGAAGCTGTTCGGCGTCACCTTCGAAGAGCGCGACCAGGTACTGCGCGTGCTGGCCGAGGCCGGCCAGGAAGCGGTCGGCTCGATGGGCGACGACACCCCGTTCGCGGTGCTCTCGGCCCGGCCGCGGTCGCCCTACGACTATTTCCGCCAGCAGTTCGCCCAGGTCACCAACCCGCCGATCGACCCGCTGCGCGAAGCAGTGGTGATGTCGCTGGAAACCTGCCTCGGCGCCGAATGCAACCTGTTTGAGGAAAGCCCCAGCTACGCGCCGCGCCTGACCGCCAATTCACCGGTGCTGACCGAAGGCCGCTATCAGGCGCTGCTGGCCAATCCCGACGGCCGCTATCCGCATACCCTACTCAACCTCAATTACCCGGTCGGCGAAGGGCTGCGCGCCGCGCTGGAGCGCATCTGCGATGAGGCGGTAGCCGCGGTGCGCGAGGGCGCGGTCCTGCTGGTGCTCTCCGATCGCGGCATTGCCCCAGGACGGCTGCCGGCGCATGCGCTGCTGGCCACTGGCGCAGTGCATCACCGCCTGGTGCGCGACGGTCTGCGCTGCGACGCCAACCTGATCATCGACACCGCCACCGCCCGCGACCCGCATCAGATCGCTACCCTGCTCGGCTACGGCGCCACCCTGGTGCATCCCTACCTGGCCTATGATCTGTTGCGCGATCTGCGCGCCAAAGGCGAAATCAGCAAGGGCGACTACCCGACCCTGGTCGAGAACTACCGCAAGGGCATCAACAAGGGCCTGTACAAGATCATCTCCAAGATGGGCATCTCCACCCTCAACAGTTATCGCGGCGCGCAACTGTTCGAGATCGTCGGCCTGCATGACGAAGTGGTGGAGCTGTGCTTCAAGGACACGGTCAGCCGCATCCAGGGTGCGCGCTTCGCCGATCTGGAAACCGAACAGGCCGAACTGGCCGCGCTGGCCTGGAAGCGCCGCGCGCCCATCGAGACCGGTGGCCTGCTCAAGTACATTCACGGTGGCGAATACCACGCCTACAACCCGGACGTGGTGCAGACCCTGCAGCGCGCGGTCGACAGCGGCGATTACCGCGACTACCAGATCTATGCCCGGCAGGTCAATGAACGTCCGGTCGCGACCCTGCGTGACCTGTTCCAGTTCAAGCCGGCGCGCGCACCGATCCCGCTGAGCGAAGTTGAATCGATCGAGGCCATCCTGCCGCGCTTCGACTCCGCCGGCATGTCGCTTGGCGCGCTATCGCCGGAAGCGCATGAAGCGCTGGCCATGGCCATGAACCGCCTCGGTGGCCGTTCCAACTCCGGCGAGGGCGGCGAGGATCCGGCCCGCTACGGCACCGAAAAGAGTTCCAAGATCAAGCAGGTCGCCTCAGGGCGCTTTGGCGTCACCCCGGCCTACCTGGTCAATGCCGAGGTGCTGCAGATCAAGGTCGCCCAGGGCGCCAAGCCCGGCGAGGGCGGCCAGTTGCCCGGCGACAAGGTCAACGCCACCATCGCCAAGCTGCGCTTCTCGCGGCCGGGCGTGGCGCTGATCTCGCCGCCGCCGCATCACGACATCTACTCGATCGAGGATCTGGCGCAGCTGATTTTCGACCTCAAGCAGGTCAATCCGCAGGCGCTGGTCTCGGTGAAGCTGGTCGCCGAAGCCGGGGTTGGCACCATCGCTGCGGGCGTCGCCAAGGCCTACGCCGACCTGATCACCATTGCCGGCTATGACGGCGGCACCGGCGCCAGCCCGCTGACCTCGGTCAAGTACGCCGGCAGCCCCTGGGAACTGGGCCTGACCGAGACCCACCAGACCCTGCGCCTCAATAATCTGCGCGACAAGGTGCGCCTGCAGACCGACGGCGGTCTAAAAACCGGCCTCGACGTGGTCAAGGCGGCTATGCTCGGCGCGGAAAGCTTTGGCTTTGGCACTGCACCGATGGTGGCGCTGGGCTGCAAGTACCTGCGCATCTGCCATCTCAACAACTGCGCCACCGGTGTCGCTACGCAGAACAACGTGCTGCGCCTCAATCACTTCCGTGGCACCGCCGAGAAGGTGATGAACTACTTCCGCTTCGTCGCCCAGGAAACCCGCGAGATCATGGCCAGCCTGGGTATCCGCAGCTTCGCGGAACTGATCGGCCACACCGAGCTGCTGGAGATCCTGCCCGGCACCACCAGCAAGCATGCCGGGCTGGATCTGTCGCCGATTCTCTCCGACGCCGGGCTGTTGCTGGAGCGGCCGCAGTTCTGCATCGAGCCGCGCAATGAACCGTTTGACAAGGGCGAACTGGCCGAGCAGATGGTGCGCGATGCCCTGCCGGCGATCGTGGCGCAAAGCGGCGGCGAGTTCCACTACACGGTACGGAACGTACACCGCTCGATCGGCGCGCGGCTGTCGGGCGAGATTGCCCGCCGCCACGGCGATCTGGGCATGGACAACAGCCCGATCAAGCTGCACCTGAGCGGCACTGCTGGACAAAGCTTCGGGGTGTGGAACGCCGGCGGCCTGCAGCTGTACCTGGAAGGCGATGCCAACGACTATGTCGGCAAGGGTATGGCCGGCGGCAAGCTGGTGATTTATCCACCCAAAAACAGCCGCTTCGCCAGCCAGCACACCCCGATCATCGGCAACACCTGCCTGTATGGCGCCACCGGTGGCACCCTGTATGCTGCGGGCACCGCCGGCGAGCGCTTCGCGGTGCGCAACTCCGGGGCGCTGGCGATCGTGGAAGGGGTCGGCGATCACGGCTGCGAGTACATGACCGGCGGTGTGGTGGTGGTGCTGGGCGAAACCGGTGTCAACTTCGGTGCGGGCATGACCGGCGGTTTCGCCTTCGTGCTCGATGAGCACAACGCCTTTGTCGACCGCTACAACCATGAACTGATCGACATCCACCGCATTGCCACCGAGAACATGGAGCCGCAGCGCAATTATCTGCTGGCCCTGATCGAGGACTATGTGGCCGAGACCGGCAGTGCCTGGGGTCAGGCGGTGCTTGACGATTTTCGCTACTACGCCAGCCGCATCTGGCTGGTGAAGCCGAAAGCCGCCGATCTGGAATCGCTGCTCGATACCCTGCGCGAAGCCGCCTGAGCGCCGCTGCACAAACGCCCCTCTCCCCGCCACGGAGAGGGGATTGGGGATGCGGGCGGCTGGATCGCGAGTCGTGGCCCTGCGCGCCACGCCCGGCCTTCGGCCACCCCATTTCATCACCGTTTGCCGTTGGATGCACCGATGTCGAAAGCCAAACCTTTGCTGTTCATTGAAACCCCACGCCAGGATCCTACCAAGACCCCGGCCCGCGAACGGGCGCTGCAATTCAAGGAAATCTACGGACCCTTCGACCCGGCGGCGGCGACGACGCAGGCCGGGCGCTGCCTGCATTGCGGAAACCCGTACTGCGAATGGAAATGTCCGGTTCACAACTACATTCCCAACTGGCTGCAACTGATCGCCGAGGGCAACCTGTTCCAGGCTGCCGAACTGTCGCACCGCACCAACTCGCTGCCGGAAGTGTGCGGCCGGGTGTGTCCGCAGGACCGGCTCTGCGAGGGCGATTGCACCCTGAACGACGGCTTTGGTGCGGTCACCATCGGCGCGATCGAAAAATACATCACCGATGAAGCCCTGAAAGCCGGCTGGCGGCCGGATCTGTCCCAGGTCACACCCACCGGCAAGCGCGTGGCCATCGTCGGCGCCGGGCCGGCCGGCTTGGGCTGTGCCGATATCCTGGTGCGCAATGGCGTGCAGCCCGTGGTATTTGACCGCTATCCGCAGATCGGTGGCCTGCTCACCTTCGGCATCCCGCCGTTCAAACTGGAAAAAGAGGTGATACAGACCCGGCGCGAGATCATGGAAGGCATGGGCATCGAGTTCCGCCTCGGGGTCGAAATCGGCCGCGACCTGCCCTTCCAGCAACTGCTCGACGAGTACGATGCCGTATTTCTCGGCATGGGCACCTATCGCTTCATGAAGGGCGGTTTTCCCGGCGAGGATCTGCCCGGCGTTTACGAAGCCCTGCCCTACCTGATCGCCAACATCAACCGCCTGCTGGGCATGGAGCGCGATCCGCGCGACTTCATCGACATGCGCGGCCAGCGGGTGGTCGTGCTGGGCGGCGGTGATACCGCCATGGACTGCAACCGCACTGCCATTCGTCAGGGTGCGGCCAGCGTCACCTGCGCCTACCGGCGCGATGAGGCCAACATGCCCGGTTCGCGGCGCGAGGTGAGCAATGCCAAGGAGGAAGGCGTGCAGTTCCTGTGGAACCGCCAGCCGATCGAAATCATCGGCGACCAGCAGGTGCAAGGCGTCAAGGTCTGCACCACCCGACTGGGCGCACCCGACGCCCGCAACCGGCGCATGCCCGAGGTGATTCCCGGTTCCGAGGAAATCATTCCCGCTGACCGGGTGATCGTTGCCTTTGGCTTCCAGCCCAGCCCGGCACCCTGGTTCGAGTCCTTTGGCATTAGCGTCGATCCGCGCGGCCGGGTGCAAACCGGGGCCACCGCCGCCTTCAAGTTCCAGACCCGCAACCCGAAAGTCTTCGCCGGTGGCGACATGGTGCGCGGCTCCGACCTGGTGGTCACGGCGATTTTCGAAGGCCGGCAGGCTGCGGAGGGTATTCTCGACTATCTGGAGATCTGAACCGGCTGGAGGGGTGGTGGAAGGCATGGACGCTACCACGGAAACTTGGCACACTTGGCGGAATTTTAACCGGATTGCACCGGTGGCGTTTGCCAGGCCATGCCTCACCGTCGAGTAGGCCGCTCGAAAAGATCACATTCATGACCACCACACTCCACAATGAACGCCTGCTGCGCGCCCTGCTCCGCCAGCCGGTGGATGTTACGCCGGTCTGGCTGATGCGCCAGGCCGGACGCTATCTACCCGAATACCGCGCCACCCGCGCCCGCGCCGGCAGTTTCATGACCCTATGCCAGACGCCGGAGCTGGCCTGCGAAGTCACCCTGCAGCCGCTGGCGCGCTTCCCGCTCGATGCCGCCATCCTGTTCTCGGACATCCTCACCGTGCCCGATGCCATGGGCCTGGGTCTGTCGTTCAGCGAGGGCGAAGGGCCGCGTTTTGCCCGGCCGCTGCGCAGTGTCGCCGATATCGAGCGGCTGGGCGCGCCCGATCCGCTGCTGGACTTGCGCTACGTCATGGACGCGGTGCGCCTGATCCGCCGCGAACTGGCCGGGCGGGTACCGCTGATCGGTTTCGCCGGCAGCCCCTGGACCCTGGCCACTTACATGGTCGAGGGCGGCTCCAGCAAGGACTACGCCCGCGTCAAGGGCCTGCTCTACGAGCAGCCAGCGGTGCTGCACCGGCTGCTGAGCGTGACCACGACCGCAGTCACCGCCTATCTCAATGCCCAGGTCGAGGCCGGCGCGCAGGCGCTGATGCTGTTCGACACCTGGGGCGGCATTCTCAGCCCGCGCGCCTATCGTGAATTTTCGCTGGCCTATATGCAGCGCATCGTCGCCGGACTGCGCCGCGAGGCCGAGGGCCGGCGGGTGCCGGTGATCCTGTTCACCAAGGGCGGCGGCGCCTGGCTGGAAGACATCGCCGCCAGCGGCTGCGACGCGGTCGGCCTGGACTGGACCGTGGATCTGGGCGCGGCGCGACAACGCGTGGGCGCACAGGTCGCGCTGCAGGGCAATCTTGATCCGGCGGTGCTGTACGCCAGTCCGGCGCGGATTCGCGAGCAGGTCGCCACGGTACTCGCCGACTACGGTCCCGGTCCTGGCCATGTCTTCAATCTTGGTCATGGCATCCAGCCCGGCGTCGATCCGGAACATGCCCGGGTTTTGATCGAGGCAGTCCATGAGCTCAGCACAGCCGCGGGTCATGCGCGTGCCGGGGCGTGAACCGCAGCAGCCGCCGGCAACCGGAGCGATGGCGCGGCCATCCAGCGTGCGCATCCTCTCCTGCGGCGTGGTCGTGGTGCACTGGCAGCGCGATCACTACGAGTATCTGCTGCTGCGCGCCTACAATTACTGGGACTTCCCCAAGGGCGTGGTCGAAGCCAATGAATCCCCGCTGCAGGCCGCCATCCGCGAGGTCGAGGAAGAAACCTCGCTGACTGAGCTGCGCTTTCGCTGGGGTGAGCAATACCGGGAAACCCAACCCTATAACCAGGGCCGCAAGGTCGCCCGCTACTACGTCGCCGAGACCACCAGCACAGCGGTCTGGCTGCCGCCCAACCCGGAACTGGGCCGACCGGAACACAGCGAGTTCCGCTGGGTTAATCGCCATGAAGCCTGGTCGATGTTGACCCCGCGGGTGCGGGCGATTCTGGAATGGAGCGATCCCATCCTGGGTCAGAGCGCGCGGCGGCGCTGAGGCGTGACCCTGGCGGTTCGCCGCCCCGGAATAGGCAACCGCTCGGAGTAACTGCAGCATGAACCACTACCAGCCACTCCCCTTGCACCACCTGGACGCCGGCGCCGGCTACTTTCGCCCCCAGCAGCAACTGCCCAACCATGTCAGCGGCGATGATCCCGCGCTGACGGTGATGACCGATCTCAGTCAGGTCACCGCCTATACGACAGAACTGGCCACACCGCTGAGCACGGCGCTGGACATGATGATCCGCCGGCGAGTGCGCATGCTGCTGGTGCGCGATGCCAGCGGCCAAATCATCGGCCTGATCACCAGTCGCGACCTGACCGGCGAGCGGCCGACGCGCATTCTGGCTAAGGCGGGCGGCGCCTGGGAAGATCTGCTGGTCGCTGACATCATGACCCTGCAACCCAGGCTGGATGTACTGCGCCTGGAGGATGTGCGGGCGGCACGGGTCGGCGATGTACTCGCCACCCTGCGCCAGATGAACCGTCAGCATGCCCTGGTGGTGGACAACGACCCCGCCACCGGCCGGCCGGCGGTGCGCGGCCTGTTCTCGCTGTCACAGATCGGCCTGCTGCTGGGGCTGGACCTCGACCCGGCACAAGGTGCCACCACCTACGCCGAGCTGGAACAGGCCGGCCTCGCCACCCTGTTCAGCGATCAGGCGCCCTGATCGGGCCTCAATGCTGGCGCAGTGCGTAATCGAGCGTTTCGCGCAGGCGCTGTGCATCGACATCGCTGGCGATCACGCCCTGGCCCAGTTCGCGCAGCAGAATCAGGCGCAGCCGCCCATCCTGTACCTTCTTGTCCACCGCCATCAGCCGCAGGAAATCATCGGTGGTCAGGCGCGGCGGCGGATCGAGTGGCAGGTGGGCACGGGCCAGCAGGGTCCGCACCCGTTCCACCTGGGCCCGATTCAGCCAACCCAGCCGCGCCGACAGCTCGGTGGCCAGCACCATACCGGCCGCGACCGCCTCGCCATGCAGCCACTGTCCATAACCGACGCCGGTTTCGATGGCATGGCCGAAGGTATGGCCAAGATTGAGCAGGGCGCGCTCGCCGGTTTCACGTTCGTCGGCGGCGACGATCTCGGCCTTGTTGCGGCAGGAGCGCTCAATCGCCTCGCTGAGCGCGGCGGCATCGCGGATCAGTAGCGCATCCAGATTCGCCTCCAGCCACTCCAGGAACGGCCGGTCACGAATCAGCCCGTACTTGATCACCTCAGCCAGCCCGGCGCTCAGCTCGCGATCCGGCAGCGTGTTCAGGGTCTCGGTGTCGGCGAGCACGCAGCGCGGCTGATAAAAGGCGCCGATCATGTTCTTGCCTAGCGGATGATTGACTGCGGTTTTGCCGCCGACGGAAGAATCGACCTGGGCCAGCAGCGTGGTCGGCACCTGAATGAAATCCACGCCGCGCTGATAGCAGGCTGCAGCAAAGCCGGCCAGATCGCCAATCACCCCGCCGCCGAGGGCGAGGATGGTGCAATAGCGGTCGAAGCGCTTTTCCAGCAGCGCGGTGAACACCGCATCCAGGGTTTCCAGGGTCTTGTAGCGCTCGCCATCAGGCAGAATCACCGCCTCGTAGCGCAGGCCTTGCAGCGCGGCGCAGGTCCGTTCCAGATACAGCGGCGCAACGGTGGTGTTGCTGACCACCAGCACCTGCCGGCCAGCGATATGCGGGCGCAACAGTTCAGCCTGACCGAGCAGGCCGGGGCCGATATAGAGCGGATAGCGGCGATCGCCGAGTTCAACGTGCAGGGTTTTCATGGGCTTGGGCAAGTCCGGGCCAAAAGGGAAAAGGGTACGGTGAGCGCGCGCGCTCAGCGCGGCAGGCTGGACGGCAGATGATCGAGAATCTGCTGCACGATGGCGCGCAGCGGCTGATCGTCACTGCTGACCACCAGATCGGCGATTTCCCGGTAGAGCGGGTCGCGCTGTTCGAGCAGGCTGGCCAGACGGGCGCGCGGATCGGCGGTTTGCAGCAGCGGACGCTGGGTATCGTGGCGGGTACGCTGGAGTTGCTCATCGACCGAGGCGTACAGGTAGACGACGAAGCCGCGCCCGGCTAGACAGCGGCGATTATCCGGGTCGAGCACCGCGCCGCCACCGGTGGCCAGCACGATACCGGGACGCTGGGTCAGTTCGGCGATCACCGCTTTTTCGCGGGCGCGGAAACCGGCTTCGCTCTCCAGTTCGAAAATCAACGGGATGCTGGCGCCGGCGCGCTGTTCGATCTCGTGGTCACTATCGAGGAATTCACGATCCAGCACCTGAGCCAGGCGGCGGCCGATGGTGGTCTTGCCAGCGCCCATCGGGCCGATCAGGAAAATGCGTGGCACTGTGTGTGGCATGGTGGACGAAATCCGTTAACGGGCAATGTCGTTGAGGGGCGTATTGTACGGTATCCGGCCTACCGGGCGACGGCTGGACACCAGGCCAAGCCCTGCACCTGGGCATAAAAAAGCCCCGCCGGAGCGGGGCTGATGTTTTACAGATGGCCGGGGATCAATCCTGATCGAACACCTCGACCAGGGCATTGCCGGTTGTGGTACCCGCACCGCGCACGATGGCGGTATAGGCACCGGGGTTGAGAGTGGTCAACAAGGCCGCTTCCTGCGGGAAGTCGGTACGCATGCCGCGACCCAGGGCAGCGACCTCGCTGGCATTGCTGGCGCTCTGCCAACTCTCATTGAACTGGATCGGTTTCCCGGCGCTGTTGTACAGGGTCAGATTGGGATCGGCGAGCACACTGGGCACGCCCGCCGTGGCCAGTACCGGACCCTTGGCAGTGATCAGCACTTTCT
>DAITNL010000112.1:0-10726 GCA_036834665.1 Candidatus Competibacteraceae bacterium
CGTCGATCGCGGGCCGCTCCAGCCAGAAGGCGCGAAACTCGGGGAATTCCTCGGGCCGCTCCATGCCGGTATCGATGGCCAGGCCACGGGCGGACAGGCCGTACTGCTTGCTGGCGCCGACCGCGCGGAAATAGCTGGCGCCGAGGAACGAGAACATGTCGCGTTGCCAGTCGGCGCGGCTGTTGACGCGGAAGCCGGCAAAGCCCAGATCGCCGATCTGCGCGGGGACCTTGTCCTTGACCTTGGGGTTGTATTGGAACAGGTCTGGGGAAAAGTGGATCGGTCGGGCGATGCCGTCGGCGACTTCGTAGAGGCTGACCGGGTGGTGGAAGTACAGACCGAGGTGAAAGAAGCGTGCCTGGAAGGGCAGTTCGCCGCCGGCCCACAGTGAATGCTCGGGGCGAAAGACGTTCAGCGCCTGGTACTGGTCATAGTCCATCGCTGCCAGCCAGGGCGGCCGGGCATCAGCGGGCGCCTGATAAGGCGCGCTGGCCAGACGCCGGGCGGTATCCAGTAGCCAGTCACTGCTAAACGGCTGGCCCTCGCCAGGCCGGTCACTGGCACTGCTGCTGATGGCGGCCTGGACCAGGGGTGCCGGCAGCATCCCGCAAGCCGCCAATCCCAGCAACCGCGTTAATAACTCCCGTCGTTTCATGCCTGTCGTCGCAACCCGTGTTTGTCGTTATGGGGGCGACGATTATAGCGCCGTGCCCGGGCTGGCGGCAGCGCCGGTCCGGGCGGAACGGGTGCGGTAGCCTTAGCCGGCGGTGCGCTCGCGGATGGCGTTGACCACGCCTTCACTGCTGGGTGAATTGATGGTCAGCAGCAGGCCTTCGGCGCGGTAAAAATCAACCAGCGGCGCGGTTTTCTCGTTGTAGATATCCAGGCGCTTGCTAATGGCTTCCTCGGTTTCGTCGGCGCGCTGTACCACCGGGCTGCCGCACTTGTCGCAGATGCCCTCGACCTTGGGCGGCTGGCTGCGCACGTTGTAGATCGCCTGGCAGGCGGTGTTGGCACAGGTGCGGCGGGTGGTGAGGCGGTTGAGGATTTCCTCGCGCGGCACGTCGATATTGGCGACCACGTCCAGCTTGATGCCGAGCTTGCCGAGCAGGATCTTGAGGGCCTCGGCTTGGGGAATGGTGCGCGGGAAGCCGTCGAGCAGGAAGCCCTGGGCGCAGTCGGGTTCCTGCAGGCGCGTTTCCATGATGCCCATGATCAGCGAATCCGGGACCAGATCGCCGGCTTTCATGTAGGCGTCGGCCTGCTTGCCCAGTTCCGTGCCGGCCTGCACTGCGCCGCGCAGGATGTCGCCGGTGGAGATTTGCACCGAGCCGTCAACCTGGGTCAGCAGTTTCGCCACGGTTCCTTTGCCCGCGCCCGGGGCGCCTAGCAGAATCAGTCGCATGAAAAGGTTCCTCACTTTTGAGTGGTGGTGGTTTATAGCCGGTTGCCGCAGCAGCGATCACCGGTCGCGCGCCAACCTTGAGTGGTGCGGCGCGTCATCGGAGCGGTTACAGCCTTTTAATAGTGCTTGAGCGCGCCGGGCTGTGCAATCGCCGATCGCATCTGCGCGGTGCTTTTATAGGCCGCGACCGCTGTGCAGGTGCAGCGGCGGGCGTGTCAGTCACGGCGCTGCTCCGTATCCATATCGACCAGCAGCCAGTCGTCGCGCGCGATCAACGCTACCGCCTGCAGTGATTGCCGTGCGCAGGGGCCGTTGATGCAGTAGCCGTCCTCGATGCGAAACAGCGCGCCGTGAATGCCGCACTGGATCAGCGTGCCGCTGATGTCGAGGAAGCGGTCCGGTTCCCATTCCATCGGTGCGCCGGTGTGTGGGCAGCGGTTGCGATAGCCGTATAGGCCGCGCGCAGTGCGCACCACGATCAGATCGGCATAGCGGGCATCCGGTCGCAGCATGAAACCCCTGCTCTGACCTTCGGTCAGCGCATCAAGGCGGCAGAGACGCTGCTCGGCCACGGCTAGCACGCCGCCCGCGTCAGTCGCGGCAGATCGCCATCCAAGCCCATCGCCCGGCGGATCAGGGCCTGCTTCACCGGCCCGGCAGCATCGGTCAGACGCAGACCCAGGTTGCGCAACAGGCGCAGCGGTGGCAGCGAGTTGCCAAACAGGCGCTTGAAGCCATCCATCATCCCGAGCATCAGCAGGTTGTTGCCCTTGCGCCAGCGTTCGTAGCGGCGCAGCGTAGCCAGCGATGCGAAATCCTGGCCAGCAGCCAGTGCATCGAGGATCACCTCAGCCAGGCTTGCCGCATCGAGCAGACCCAGGTTTACACCCTGTCCGGCCAGCGGATGCACCACATGGGCGGCATCCCCGATCAGGGCCAGACCGGGCTGCACATAGGCTTGGGCGTGTTGCAGGCGCAAGGGGAAAGCCGCACGCGGCCCGATCCCGGTGATCGCCCCCAGCCGGTGGTCGAAGGCCGTGGCCAGTGCCTGGGCGAAATCGGCCTCGGGCATGGCCAGCAGGGCATCGGCCTCGGCGGGCGTGGTCGACCAGACGATCGAGCAGCGCCCATCGTGCAGCGGCAGGAAGGCCAGCGGTCCACTGGGCATAAAGCGCTGCCAGGCGGTTTCCTGATGGGGCTGGGCGGTACGCACGTTGGCAACCAGTGCCTTCTGGCCATAGCCCCAGCCGCTGGTGTCGATACCGGCCTGCTGGCGTACCCGGGACATGGCACCATCGGCCCCGACCAGCAGCCGGGTGGTGAAACAGCGCCCATCCTGCAGGTGTACCCGCCAGCCCTGGTGGGGCAGCGGTTCGGCCCGCTCCAGTGCCGCCGGGCAGAGCAGTTCCACCGCCGGCCAGCGCGCTGTCTGCTCAAGCAGGGCGGTTTGCACCACCCGGTTTTCGATGATCCAGCCCAGCAGCGGCTCGCCGATGCTGGCGCTATCGAAATGGATCTGGCCAAAGCCGGTCGCATCCCATACCCGCATGTCACGGAATGGACTGACCCGCCAGGCGCACATTGCCTCCCAGGCGCCCAGGGCGGCAAACAGGCGCTGCGAGGCGCGGTTGATCGCCGAGACCCGCAGATCCGGTTCGGCATCCGGGCGAGTGTGCTCCAGCGCTGCGCCTTCCAGCAGGGCGATACGCAGGTCGCTTGCGCCCAGCGCCCCGGCCAGCGCCGCGCCGACCATGCCGCCACCGGCAATGATCAGGTCGTAATCCAGAGCTGTGCTGTTCATGGTCATGTCGAGGAGTCTGTTGCCTGCGCTAGAGCGTCAGGCCGCGCGCCAGCTTCGGCAGGCGCCCATCCAGGCCCATGGTCTGGCGGGCGAAGGCGTGCTTGATCGGTGGCAGCAGGTCAAAGGCCAGCAGGCCCAGATTACGGGCCGCGCGCACCGGCCACAGCGGGTTGGTGAACAGCCGGGTCAGGGCATCGGTGAAGGCCAGCGTCTGCCGCTGGTCCCAGCGGCGCCAATCGGCGTAACGATTCAGCACCGCCAGCGTGCCGATATCGGCGTCCGCGCGCCGGGCGTCGGCGATCACCTCGGCCAGTGCCGCGACATCGCGGATGCCCAGATTGAAGCCCTGGCCAGCGATGGGATGCAGGGTATGCGCGGCATTGCCGATGATCGCCACCCGCTGGCGGGCATGTTCGCGCGCCTTGAGCAGGAACAGCGGATAGGCCTGGCGCTGGCCGGCCCGGTGCAGCGGCCCGAGCCGTTCCCCAAAGCGCTGCTTCAGCAGAGCCAGGAAACCGGCATCGTCCAGCGCCAGGACCGAAGCAACTGCGTCCGCCGCAACCGTGCACACTACCGCGCAGCGGTTATCGCTCATCGGCAGAAAGGCCACCGGGCCATCGCTGGTGAAGCGTTCGTAAGCCACATTGTTGTGCGGCAGGGTCGGGGTGACGTTGGCGATCACCGCCTGCTGGCCATACTCCCAGCGCAGCGCAGCGATGCCCAGTTGTTCGCGTACCACCGAGTTTGCGCCATCCGCAGCGATCAGCAAGCGGGCGCGGTATTCGACACGGCGCCCGGCAGCATCGCACAGCGTCGCCCGGGCGGCATCGCTGCTCAGGTGCAGTGTTTCCAGCCGTGCCGGACACAGCAGTTCAACACCGCGCAGCGTCGGCAGTTTCGCCAGCAGCGCCGCGCCAATCGCCCGTGCCGGTACGACGTAACCCAGCGCCTCGACGCCTTCTTCATGGCAATCGAGATGGGCAAAGCCGGGCGCACCGCGTTCGGAAATGTGGATGCGTTCGATGGGCGTTGCCGCCGCTTCAAGCGCTGGCCACAGGCCGAGGGTCTGGAAAATGCGCCGGGTGCCCTGCGCCAAGGCCAGGGTGCGGTCATCGTAGCCGGGATGGGCGCTGACGGTCAGCGGCGCCGCCTCGACCAGGCCGATGCGCAGATCCAGACCGTCCAGCGCGCAGGCCAGGCTGGCGCCAACCATGCCGCCGCCGATGATGAGCAGGTCGTAATCGTAGTCGGTAGGGATGCTCATGGGGAGGGTGATGGGTTGGCCAGCGTTGCGTGCCGCATCAGGGCCGCATCAGCGCTTCGATGGCGTCGATAGCTTTGGGTGCGGCCACGGTCAGCACCTCATGGCCCTCGGTGGTAACCAGCACGTCATCCTCGATGCGGATGCCGATACGCCACCAGCGCTCCTCGACACCGGCGCTGCCGGCGGCAATGTACAGACCCGGTTCGATGGTGGTCACCATGCCCGGCTCGAACGGCCGCCAATCGTCGCCGACCTTGTAGTCGCCGACGTCGTGCACATCCATGCCCAGCCAGTGTCCGGTGCGATGCATGTAGAACGGTTTGTAGCCTTCCTGGGCGATCAGTTCATCCACATCGCCCTGCAACAGGCTCAATGCCACCAGGCCCTCGGTGAGCGTGCGCACTGCGGCATCGTGCGGCGCGCTGAACGGTTGACCGGGGCGCACCTCGGCGATGGCGGCCCGTTGCGCTGCCAGCACCACCTCATACAGGGCGCGCTGCTCGGCGGAAAAGCAGCCATTGACCGGAAAGCTGCGGGTGATATCAGAGGCGTAGCCGTCCAGCTCGGCACCGGCATCGATCAGCACGATGTCACCGTTGCGCAGCGGGGCGTTGTTCTCGGTGTAATGCAGGATGCAACTGTTATCGCCGCCGCCGACGATGGATGGATAGGACCAGCCGGCGCCGTTGCGCAGGAAGGTGTGCAGAATCTCCGCTTCCAGTTCGTATTCCATCATGCCCGGTCGACAGGCTTGCATCGCCCGCTGATGGGCGCTAGCGGCAATGCGCGCCGATTCGCGCATCACCGCGATCTCGTCCGGCTCCTTGCGCAGGCGCATGGCGTGCAGCAGATGGTCCAGAGCGACGAAGGTCACCGGCGCATGCACCCCGGTGCGGGCCTTGCCGCGCACCTGATTCAGCCACTCCATGACCCGCTGGTCGAAGGTCGGGTTGTGGCCGATGGCGTAAAACACCCGCTCGCGATTTTCCAGCAGCCCGGGCAGCAGCGTATCGAGCTGGCTGATCGGGTGGGCGTTATCGACGCCGTAGCGCGCCATCGCGCCTTCTGGACCGGCGCGCCGCCCGTGCCAGGTTTCCATCAGCGGGTCGCGCTCGCGGCAGAACAGCAGGAATTCCTGCTCGCCGCCCGGCACCAGCACGGCAATGGCTTCCGGTTCCGGAAAGCCGGTCAGGTAATAGAAATCACTGTCCTGGCGGAAGGGATAATGGACATCGCGGTTGCGGGGCGCCTGTGATGCTGCCGGCAGCAGCGCGATCGAACCAGGGCCCATGCGCTCCATCAGGGTGCGACGGCGGCGGGCGAAGGTGGCAGGCGGTATGGTGCGAGCAAGCATCGGCGGGCGTCTCCCGGTTTAGTGCAGACGTGGCGCCGCTGGGGCGATGGAGTCCAGCAGATCCTGCTGAATCGTCAGCAGGCCTACCCGCAGATATTCGACCACTTCGGCATAGGCGATTTCAGCATCCTCGCTGGCATCAGTTGCATCAATGCTGGCGTGGGCGATCTCGGCGACATCGTTAAGGAATTCCTGGCTGGTCGCCGACAGCTGTGCATTGGCGCGCGTGTGCTGGAGTTCCAGCCCCAGACCATACAGCAAACCCTGGCACCAGATGCTGAGAGCGGCGGCCCGCTGGGGCAGTTCAGTGTCATCGTCGGGTAGCAGCAGCGTGATGGCAGTATCGGCGCTGCCCAGCTGCGCGGCGGTATGCTCAAATAGCATGATCAAGCCCTGACGCTGGGTCGCGGCCTGATCCGTACTGGGCGCGTCGACGATATGGGCGACATGGTGCAGCCAGCGCCTGGCATCAAGATCCGGGGCAGCGCAAAGAAGACCGCAGAGCAGGCCGTGCAGTTCCACCGCATCGAGTGGTGCGAGCAGCGTGGCGAAGTCGGAGAAACACAGCGGAAAGGTGGCGGACATGGATAGCGATGCTGGGTGCGTGGCAAAATTTATTTAATCCTACCATCCTGCGCATTATCCCCGAAAGCGCGGTTGAATTGACCAGCCTGGAAAAGGCGCTCTATAGTAACTGGCATGAAAGACCATGATCCGCAAGACCTCACCCCGCCCGCCGAGCCGTCGCTGCCGCCTGAAACTCTGAGCGATGTCGCGCCGGATAGCCTGCCCGCGTCCTCTGTCGGGGGGGCGGCTGGCGCAGACGATACGCCAGTCGTAGCTGATGTAGCGGGATCCGACAGCGCGCCCGCGCTGGAAGCCGACAGGGTCGCGGGCAGCGCCATGGGGGATCTGGTGCTGCTCACCGGTCGCCTGGGGCGCTTGATAGCGCTGTGCGAGCGTCTGATGCAGGACAACGAAACCCTGCGCGAGCAGGCGCGGGTACTGTGCGCCGAGCGCGATGCGCTGCAGGAACATAATGAACGGCTACGCACCCGCATCGAGGCCATGGTCGTACGCATTAAGGGTCTGGAGTAAAACGCGATGAATCAGGACGTGATCGGCGTTACGGTGCAGCTGCTGGGCATCGACTATCGGATTGCCTGCCATCGCGACGAACGCGCTGGACTGATCGCGGCGGCACACCATCTGGACAGCAAGATGTGCGAAGTGCGCGACCACAGCAGCAAGCTGCTGAGTCCGGACGCGATTGCAGTCATGAGTGCTTTGAATGTCAGCTATGAATGGATTCAGCAGCAACAGCAGTTAACTGAACAGGATACGGTTTTACGGCATCACACCCAGGATTTATTGCAAAAAGTTGACGATTTGCTTAGCAAAGCCGCTGCCGCTGGATTATAATTTTCCTGAACATAGCTTTATTTATGCGTTTTGGGCGTTCTCTGCGGTGTTCGAGTAGTGGGCCGGGTAACCCCTTGATCCTAGATGTTAATACCCAGGGAGTGCAGCTGTTGGCGTAGGTGTGCATGTCCGCCTTCGTTGCGGAAAGCCTGATACGCTGCCTGTTCCCCCACTTGAACCACCACGGTTCAAGGGCGATGGTCCGAGACGGCACAGGCGGAGGACGCCCCCCTCTTTGAGCAGGACCGGGCGGTGCGCGAGCACCGCCTTTTTTATTTTATGTCGACGTCCATGAGCGCCTATGAGTTCGCGGGAATCCGTTTTTGAATTGCGCCAGCGTCTGCGTGTCCAGCGCAGCGGTTTATCGGCCGCAATACGCCAGCAGGCGGCGCTGGCGGTTGCTGAGGGCTTGCGGCAATGGCCGGTGTTTGGCGCGGCGGCCCGGATCGCCGCTTACTGGGCCTGCGGCGGCGAGCTGGACCCGGTACCGGCACTGTATGACGTGGTCGCTGCGGGCCGGG
This sequence comes from Candidatus Competibacteraceae bacterium, assembly GCA_036834665.1. Taxonomy (GTDB): domain Bacteria; phylum Pseudomonadota; class Gammaproteobacteria; order Competibacterales; family Competibacteraceae; genus RXIX01. The sequence goes on from DAITNL010000112.1 coordinate 7,768, forward strand.
CAATCTATCTGCCGGTGCTGGCGGAAGATAGTTCCGACGCGCTGCACTTTGCTCCGTATCAGGCCGGCATGCCGCTGCGTCGCAACCGTTTCGGTATCCCTGAACCTGATGTGCAGCCGGCAGAGCTGCTGGCGCCCGCGCAACTGGATCTGGTGCTGACGCCGCTACTGGCCTTTGACCGGACCGGCACGCGCCTGGGCCAGGGTGGCGGCTTCTATGACCGTAGCTTTGCTTTTCTGCGCGATCCGCACTATCGCGGTCCGCGGCCTTGCCTGCTGGGCGTGGGCTATGCGTTTCAGCAGCTCGAAAACCTGGCCCGGCAGCCTTGGGATGTGCCGTTGCACGCGGTGGTGACCGAGCAGGGGCTGACGGTGTTTAACACGGAGGAGGGCGCCTACGATGGGCTACTGGCTGCTGAAGTCGGAACCGCACAGCTTTAGTCTCGACGATCTCGCGGCAGCACCGGGGCAGACCACGGCCTGGGAAGGCGTGCGCAATTATCAGGCGCGCAATTTCCTGCGCGATGGGCTGCGGATCGGCGATCAGGCGTTTTTCTATCATTCCAGCATCGCCCAGCCGGCGATCGTCGGTCTTGTCGAGGTGACGCGGGCCGCCTATCCGGATGTCAGCGCCTTTGATCCCAGCAGTCCCTATTACGACCCGGCCAGTACCCCTCAGGCGCCACGCTGGTATTGCGTCGATGTGCGACTGATCGAGCGTTTGCGCCGGCCGATAACCCTGGCCGAATTGAAACACTGTCCGGCGTTGGCGGATTTTGCCCTGCTGCGTCGCGGCAACCGTCTGTCGGTGCTGGCGGTGAGCGCGGCGCAGTGGGCCTGTATCCTGGATCTGGCAGCGGCGCCGCCGGCCTAGCTGCGTCCGTCCAGGAACAATCGGTAGGCGGGATTAGCGGTTTCCTCGCTGAAGGGATAGCCGAGCGTGTGGATGTATTGCTGGAACTGTGGCCGCTCCGCTTCCGGCACCTGAATGCCGACCAGCACCCGGCCATGGTCGGACCCGTGGTTGCGGTAGTGAAACAGGCTGATATTCCAGCCATGGGCCATGCCGGTCAGGAACTTCAATAAAGCGCCCGGCCGCTCGGGAAACTGGAAGCGGTAGAGAATCTCGTCGCGAATCCCCGGAGCATGGCCGCCGACCATGTAGCGCACATGCAGCTTGGCCATCTCGTTATCGCTCATGTCCACCACCGGATAGCCCGCTTCGCGCAGGGTTGTGATGATCCGGCTCTTCTCCTCTTCACCCTCACTAAGCTGGATTCCGGCGAATACCTGCGCCTGACGGGTATCGGCATAGCGATAGTTGAATTCGGTGATGGCGCGCTTGCCGATGCTGTTGCAGAACTTGCGGAAGCTGCCGGGCTGTTCGGGAATGGTGACCGCCAGCAGGGCTTCGCGGCGTTCGCCGAGTTCGGCGCGCTCGGCGACATGGCGCAGGCGGTCGAAGTTGATATTGGCCCCGCAGTTGATCGCGATCAGATTAGCGCCGCTGATACCGGTGCGCGCTACATACTTTTTCAGACCCGCAGTGCCGAGGGCGCCAGCCGGTTCGGCGATCGAGCGGGTATCGTCGAAAATGTCCTTGGTGGCGGCGCAGATCTCGTCGGTGGAGACCACAATCACTTCATCCACCAGTTGCCGCGCCAGGCGGAAGGTTTCCTCGCCAACCTGACGTACCGCGACGCCATCGGCAAAGATGCCGACCTGGTCGAGCATCACCCGCTGCCCTTCCTGGAGCGCGTCGTGCATTGAGGCGGCATCATCCGGTTCCACGCCGATGATCTTGATCTCGGGGCGCAGGAACTTGATATAGGCAGCGACGCCCGCGATCAGACCACCGCCACCGACGGCAATGAAGACGGCATCGATCGGGTCGGGATGCTGGCGCAGGATTTCCATGCCGATGGTGCCATTACCGGCGATCACGTCGGGGTCGTCGTAGGGGTGGATGAAGGTCAGACCCCGTTCCGCTTCCAGTTGCCGGGCGTGCTGATAGGCCTCGTCGTAGGTATCACCAAACAGGATGGTCTTGCCGCCCCGGTCGCGCACTGCCTGCACCTTGATCGGTGGCGTGGTGCGTGGCATGACAATGGTGGCCTTGACACCGAGCCGTTGCGCGGCCAGGGCGACGCCCTGGGCGTGATTGCCGGCTGAGGCACAGATCACGCCCTTGTCCAGGGCAGCACGGGGCAGGCCGGAGATCTTGTTGTAGGCGCCGCGCAGCTTGAAGGAAAACACCGGCTGCAGGTCTTCACGCTTGAGCAGTACGCGGTTGTTCAGGCGCCGCGACAGCCGTGGCATCAGATCCAGCGGCGATTCGATGGCAACATCGTAGACGCGGGCGGTGAGAATCTTTTTGATGTAGTCGTGCATAACGGCTATAAGGTGAGGCCCTGAATCGCGTCAGAGCGCTGATGGTTGAAGTGGTGACTGGGGCCGGCTTGGCGCGGAAGCCGCCATGCAGCTGTCACGCGCCGCGCAATATCGCCGCAGGAGAGTGCCCGCATGTCCAGTGATGACCTGAAAAAACGCGCCGCCGAGGCGGCGCTGGAATATGTCGAAGACAATATGATCGTGGGGGTCGGTACCGGCTCGACGGTGAACCATTTTATTGATGCGCTGGCGCGCATCAAGCACCGTATCGAGGGTGCGGTATCGAGTTCGGAAGCGTCGGCCCAGCGCCTGAAGGCCCATCATATCCCCGTACTGGATTTGAATGCGGCCGGTCCGTTGCCACTGTATGTCGATGGTGCCGATGAGTCCAACCACTCCTTACAATTGATCAAGGGCGGCGGCGCGGCGCTGACCCGCGAGAAGATCGTAGCGGCTGCCAGCGAGCAGTTCGTGTGCATCGCCGATCAGTCCAAGCTGGTGGACGTGCTGGGCACCTTTCCGCTGCCGGTCGAGGTGATCCCGATGGCGCGCAGCTATGTGGCCCGGGA
>DAITNL010000113.1:0-10721 GCA_036834665.1 Candidatus Competibacteraceae bacterium
CGGTTGCCGCCGCGCCTAAAGCCAGCCCGCTGCCGGTACAATCCCCAAAATCAGCCACGGCTAAACCGGCGACGCCGCGTGCCGAGGCCGCGCCTAGTCCGGTGCAACTGCGCTGGGAAGCGCCCCGTGTGGACCCGGTACCGCCCGCACTGACCCGGCGTGACGGGGCGGAGCGGCGGGTCTGGGAGAGAGACTTGGCGAAGGACGCGGAGCGCCGGAACGTCTGGCGGGGCGAGCGGCTGCGGGAGTTCGGACGCCGGTCGGATTTCCCCTCGCCGCGTCTGGGCCGCGAATGGCAGGGGCAGGGACGCGGATTAAACCCGGAGCGATTCGGCCGGCAGCGGTCCCGGTCGGAACGCTGGTAGTCCGGTCTCCTCCAGCGCAGGGGCGGGCCGAGGCACGGCGAGCGCGGTTAAAAATCTGGCGTCCATCCGTGTTGCTACGAACATGGCTGTTTTGTGGGTCGTGGCCCTGCTCGGCATGGCGACCGGCTATGCGGAAAGCCTTCTGGCGCAGCTCTACAAGGTTCGCGACGATCGCTGGAGCGTGGGAACGATCAACAGGCGAATCGGGCAATGAAGGTCTCGATTTCCTGTTCCAGTTCGGCGCGCGCCCGCAGGCCGTGAATCCAGCGCTCGGGAATCGCCTCATAGCCCAGCGCTGCACCCAGAATGGCCCCCAGCACGGCGCCGCGATGGCAATTGTCGCCGCCGGCGTTGGTATTGGCGATCAGCGCCGCCTCGAAATCGTCCGCATAACGCGCCGCCAGATACAGGACCGCCGGGAAGGACTGATCGATATAGCAGGCGGAACTGAGGCGGCCGCCGATCACGTCGAGATCGGATTTGCGCTCGCGCTCGACCTGCGCAAGCACCGCCGCCGCTGGAAATCCCAGCCGTTCGGCAAGGGCGCTGGCCAGCATGCCGATTTGAGGTTCGGAATCCTCGACCAGCCGCGCCAGCAGTTCGCCCAGTGCCCGCGCATAGCGTTCCAGCTTCTGAGAACGGTGGGTCAAGCGCAACTGGGTCAGCAGCGCCGCATCCAGTGCCGTCCGGTCGCCGGTCCGCACGGTTGCGAAGATCACCGGCGGCAGCGACACCAGCCCGCCGATCGAGGCGGTGTCGTGGCCTTCTGCGCCGGCGCAACGCTCGGGCGGCAGGCCACGGGCATAGTGAGCAAAGAAATCGCGGTGGTAGGATTCGGCGTAAGTGTCGTTGTGGCTATCCGGCGCGGTCATGAAGGCGATGTAATCGCGCAGGAAATCGGCCGGATCGTAGCGCCCGGCCGCATTCATGGCCCGGATCAGTACCCGGACACACAACAGATTCAAGGTGTTGTCACCGGCCTGCATTCCCCGGTGGTAGTGGGTATTGGGCCGCCCCCAATAGGGCTTTTTGCCTTTGAGGATCACCCCGCCGATCACGTCGCCTTCCTGCGAACCGCGCCCGGATCGGGCTGTGCTGGCCAGGGCCATGATGGAATTCGGGTGGAAATCCTTGGGAGCCTGGTAGTCGCGGATTGTGCCGAAATCGCGTTGCAGGGCAGCTATGGTGTAGTACCAGTGCACCGGCATCGCCAGCGCATCGCCGACGAACATGCCCCACAGGGCGCCCCGGAAGCGGTCTGCAGAAGTCGGAGTTGACATGGCTGTTCCTCTCTATTCGCATCGCCAGTGTGCATTGCGGTATTAGGCCGTAGGCGGGGTTTGTTGCGCACCCGGTCAGCGCCCGGATTGCGTTTTCATTGAGGGTTTCGCGGCCGCGCAAGTTCCCGCACGCAGCCCGTCGTTGCAACAGTCGCTGCACCCTGTGCAGATTGTGTACTGCACCTGCCTGCAGGGCCGGGCGCAGTATCCTCGCTTCACAATGCAAATGAGACAATACGCGTGAGCCTGCAACCGCTTGACCCGATATATACGCCACTCAGCGGCGTCAACCTGATTGAAGCCAGTGCCGGCACCGGCAAAACCTACACCATTACCGCGCTGTATGTGCGGCTGGTGGTCGAGGCAGCATTGCCGGTCAGGCGTATTCTGGTGGTCACCTATACCCGGGCAGCGACCAAGGAATTGCGTGATCGCATTCGCACTCGGCTCAGTGAAATTCGCGCCGCGTTTCTGCGCGGCCATGCGCTCGATGATGAATTGGCCACGCGCCTGCTGGATTTACAGCCGGATCGCGAAATTGCACTACGCCGCTTGCACAATGCCGTGCGCGGTTTCGACGAGGCCGCCATTTACACCATCCACGGCTTTTGCCAGCGCGCGCTTGGCGATAACGCCTTTGAAAGCGGCCTGACTTTTGAAACCGAGTTGCGCGCCGATATCAGCGATCTGTTGCAGGAAATCATTGAAGATTTCTGGCGGCGTGAGTTTTATACGGCTCCGCCATTTCTGGTCGACTATCTGCTGGAGAAGAAATACAGCCCGGACCGCCTGCGCCGGGAAATTGAAAGCTATCTAGGCAAGCCCTATCTGCAAGTAGTCACGCCGAGCATTACACTGGATGACGCAACACTGCAACGTGACTTTAGTGCAGCCTTTGAAGCGGCAAAGACTCTGTGGCAGCAACAGCGCGGCGCGATTGAAGCAGCGCTGCAATCACCGGCCCTGAATCGCAACACCTATAAGCTGAACGATATTCCAAACTGGCTGGCGGAGATGGACGTCTATCTGAACGGGCCGCCCTCGCTGATCGTATTTGAAAAATTCGGTCATTTCACCACAACCGAGTTGCGCGACAAGACCAAAAAAAACCAGACGACGCCTGCGCATCCATTTTTCGATGCCTGCGAAACGCTGCAAACGGTTATCACAGCACTGCAGGACTATTGCCAGCATCAAATACTGGCCCGGCTGCTCGATTGGTGCAATCGTGAACTGGCCAGCCGCAAGCGTCAGCAGCAACTGCAGTCCTACGATGATCTGCTGCTCAATCTCAATGCGGCGCTCCAGCATCCGCAACGCGGCGCGGCCTTGGCCAATACCCTGCAGCGCCGCTATGCCGCCGCGCTGATTGATGAGTTCCAGGACACCGACCCGGTGCAGTATGCGATTTTCCAGCGCATCTATGCCGGCACTGCGCAGCCCCTGTTCCTGGTCGGTGATCCCAAGCAGGCCATCTACAGCTTTCGCGGCGCCGACATCTTCGCGTATCTGGCGGCGCGGCGTGCCACCGGGCAACGCTACACGCTGGATGTCAACTGGCGTTCCGATCCACGCCTGCTCACTGCCCTGAATGCACTGTTCGGTGCCGCTGGGGCGCAGCCGTTTCTGTTTGACGGTATCCCGTTCCAGCCAGCGATTCCGGCGACGCAAAAGCAGCATCAGCCGCTGACCGTGCAGGGTCGCCAGGAAGCGCCGCTGTGGCTCTGGCTGCTGGAGAACGAAGGCAGTCAGCCCGCCGATAAGACCCCCAGCAACGAGCAGGTGGCCCGGGCTACCGCTGCGGAAATTGCCCGCCTGCTCAATCTTGGTGCCCGTGGTCAGGCCCGGATCGGGGCGCGACCGCTGGCCGGCGGGGATATCGCCGTGCTGGTGCGCAGTCACTGGCAGGGCCGGCTGCTGCGCCGTGAACTGCTGCACCTGGGCGTGCCCAGCGTGCAGCATGCCGACGACAACGTGTTTAGCGCCGATGAAGCGCGGCAACTGCAATGGCTGCTGGCGGCAGTGCTGGAGCCGGGGGATGAAGGGCAGGTGCGCGCGGCGCTGGCTTCGGATCTGTTCGGTCTGAGCGGCACCGAGCTGCACCGGCTGCGTGAGGATGAACAGGGCTGGGCGACTTGGTTGGAGCGGTTTCAGGATTATCAGCGTATCTGGCGCGAGCATGGATTCATGCGCTTTTTCCGTGCCTGGCTGATGGAGGCGGCGGTGCCACAGCGGTTGCTGACCTTTCGCGATGGCGAGCGGCGCTTGACCAATCTGCTGCATCTGGCCGAGCTGCTGCATCTGGCCAGTTGCGCCCGGCCCGGCAGGGTCGGCCTGCTCAAGTGGCTGGTTGAGCGTTGCCATGATCCGGCCCGGCAGGACGAGGCGCAGCAGTTGCGCCTGGAAAGCGATGAGAATCTGGTGCAGATCGTCACCGTGCACAAAAGCAAGGGCCTGGAATATCCGGTGGTGTTTTGCCCGTTTCTCTGGGATGGCCGTCTGCACAGTACGGCTTCGAACAGTAAAAGTATCAGCGTGCTGTATCACGATCCGGCTGATCCGCAGCGCACGGTGCTGGCCCTGGGCGCCGCCCAAAATGATCCGGCCTGGCAGCATGCCCGCCGCGAGGAAGTCGCCGAGAATCTGCGCTTGTGCTATGTCGCCCTGACCCGCGCCCAGCAGCGCTGCTATCTGGTCTGGGGCAAAGTCAAGGACGCCGAAACCGCGCCGCCCGCCTGGCTGCTGCATCAGCCGACAGTGATCGGGCCGGGCGTGGAGCCGCTGGATGCGGTGGCCGAGCATTTCCAGGCGCTGGATGGCTCCGGGCTGCGTGGCGAATTGCACGCGGTGTTTGCGCCGGTGGCGGATACGGTGGCGCTGCTGCCGCTGCCGCACGAGCCGGGACCGCGCTATCAGCCGCCGGTGCTGGCTGAGCCAAAATGGCGGGCGCGGCCTTTTACGCGCGCACTGCTGGACTTCTGGCGGGTGGGCAGTTTCACCGCGTTCACCGCCGGTTACAGCGTGGCCGCCGAGGCGCCGGACCACGATCTGAGTGTTGCGCCGCCCACGCTGGAGAGTGAAGTACCCGCGCCGCCTGTGGACACAGCGGAAACCGTGGCGCCGGTTCTGGAATTGCCACGCGGCGCGCGCAGCGGCATTTGCCTGCATAAGCTGCTGGAACAGATTGATTTTACCCAGGCGACGCATGCGGCGTATCTGGAATCACGGGTCAGCCGCAAGCTGGAGAGCCACGGTCTGGACGCAGCGCAGTGGACGCCGGTCGTGGTAGCGCTGCTGCAGCGGGTGCTGGCGACGCCGCTGAATGCCTCCGGTCTGCGCCTGCAGGATATCGGCAGCAGGCAGCGCCTGAACGAACTGGAATTCACCTATCCACTGGCATGGTTGCGCGCCGAGACCCTGCGCGCGCTGCTGGCGCGGCATGGCTGCATGGCGGGGCCGTTCCGCGAGCGCCTGGAACGCCTGGAGTTCAGTCCGCTGCACGGTTACATGAAGGGGTTTATCGATCTAGTGTTCGAGGCAAACGGTCGTTTCTATCTGGTTGACTATAAGTCCAACTGGCTGGGCGCAAGCCCGGCGGCCTATCGCCGTGAGGGTCTGGAGGCTGCCATGGCCCGCGAAGCGTATCGCCTGCAATACCTGATCTACACTGTGGCGCTGCATCGCTATCTGCGCGTGCGGGTGGCTGATTACGCCTATGAAACGCATTTCGGCGGGGTGTTCTATCTGTTCCTGCGCGGCATGGACCCGGCGACCGGCCCGCACTGCGGCGTGTTTCACGATTGCCCAACGCCAGCCCTGATAGCGGCTCTGGATCAGTTGATGGCCACCGGCGAGGTCGCGAAATCATGAATGACAGGCATGACACGCCGGTGATGTCCACGGCAGATCAGGCGGAAACACCGCTGGCGGTGTTGCGCGCCCAGGGGCTGCTGAACGATCTGGATTGGCATTTTGCGCGGCTGATCGGCCGGCTGGCGGCCAGCGCTGCGCCGGAATTGGCGCTGGCGGCGGCGCTGGCCAGCCATGCCACCGGTCAGGGCGATATCTGCGTCAATCTGCGTCAATGGGCGCGGCGGGCGCACTGGCGGAGCAAGGCCCAGCCGGAAACAGTCGGACCACCCCTGGTTCTGCCGCTGATTGGCGACTGGCTGGCTGCTTTGCGCGCCAGTCCGGTCGTTGGCCGTCCCGGCGAGCGTCAGCCGCTGGTGCTGGATGGACGTGGCCGGCTGTATCTGTACCGCTATTGGGCCTATGAGCAGCACCTGGCCGAGGCCCTGCTGCGCCGCGCCCGCGTCGCGTCGCCGCTGCACGATGAGGCCCGTTTGCGCGCCGATCTCGATCGGCTATTTCCACCAGATCCTGACCTGCGCGGCCCGGACTGGCAAAAGGTGGCCGCAGCAGTGGCGGCCTGCAAACAGATCTGCGTGATTTCCGGCGGTCCCGGCACGGGCAAGACCAGTACCGTACTGCGCATCCTGGCGCTGCTGACCGGGCAGAGTGGTGAGCGGCCGCTGCGCATTGCCCTGGCGGCACCGACCGGTAAGGCAGCGGCGCGCATGCAGGAATCGATTCGTGCCGCCAAGCCGGGTCTGGAGCTGGATGCTGACCATCTAGCGCGGATTCCCGAGGAGGCCTCGACCCTGCATCGCCTGCTTGGTGCGAATCCGGATGCCACCCAGTTCCGCTATAACCGCGATCATCCATTGCCACTGGATGTGCTGGTGATCGATGAAGTGTCGATGGTGGGTCTGGCCTTGCTGGCGCGGACCGTGGAAGCCCTGCCGGCTGAGGCGCGGTTGATCCTGCTCGGCGATAAGGATCAGTTGGCCTCGGTGGAGGCGGGCGCGGTGCTGGGCGATCTGTGCGCGGGGGCCGGGCGCTTTTCGCCAGACTTTCAGACCCGATTGGCGGCACTGACCGGCATGACCTTGCCCATGGGACGTGAATCGATCTCGCCCTTGGTCGATGCCACCGTGCTGTTGCGCCACAGTTACCGTTTTGGCGCGGACAGCGGTATCGGTGCTTTGGCGCGGGCGGTGAATCATGGACGTGCGGCGCAGGCGCTGGAGCTGTTCGAGCACGCCCCGCACCAGGATATTGCCTGGCGGGATCTGGCCGAACCGGCCGCTCTGGCCGCCCAGCTGGGACCACCGGTGGTGGCCGGTTTCGCGCCGTACCTTGAAGCCGTACAGGCGAATCAATCGCCGGCGCAGGTGTTCGCGTGCTTCAACCGCTTCCGGGTGCTGGCGGCGCTGCGCAACGGCCCCTTTGGCGTCGAAGCTCTGAACCGGCTGTGCGAGGCGGCGCTGCAGGCGCATGGGTTGATCGACAGCCACCTGCTCTGGTATCCGGGCCGGCCGGTCATGATCGTGCGCAACGACTACAATCTGCGCCTGTTCAATGGCGACGTTGGCATTGCCCTGGCTGATGCCACGGCGCCGGAACGCCTGCGGGTGTTCTTCCTGGGCAGCGATGGTCGCCTGCGGGGCATCGCTCCGGCGCGCCTGCCGGTGCACGAGACCGTATACGCCATGACCGTGCACAAGAGCCAGGGCTCGGAATTCGAGCAGGTGCTGGTGGTGACACCCGACCAGCCTTCGCCGGTGCTCAGCCGCGAATTGATCTACACTGCACTGACCCGTGCCAAGCGGCAGGCAGTGTTTTATGGCACCGGCACGGTTTTCGCGGAGGCGGTGCTACGGCGGCTGCAGCGCTCCTCGGGGCTGCGCGATCGCCTATGGGTAGCGCCACGGGCCGCGCGGCGCGCGCGCGAACGGACCGATCCGGCCTGATGGCATGCACCGGGAACCGGCGGTCATCCAGGCTTCACCTTGACATAAGTGACTTGCCTGCCTATAGTTCCGCCTCTTTGCAGACCCGGATGCTTGACCAGCGCAGGCCCGCCACCGGGTTGAACGAATTTTTAAGCTCTAGGAGTAGGGGGCAATGGCCACAATCAATCAGTTGGTGAGCAACCCGCGCGTCAGAAAGAAAGCGAAGAGCAACGTCCCGGCGCTTGAAAGCTGCCCGCAAAAGCGCGGTGTCTGTACCCGCGTCTATACCACGACACCCAAGAAGCCGAATTCCGCGCTCCGTAAGGTGGCACGCGTGCGCCTGACCAACGGCCAGGAAGTGACCAGCTACATCGGTGGCGAAGGCCATAACCTGCAGGAGCACTCGGTGGTGCTGATCCGCGGCGGTCGCGTCAAGGACCTGCCGGGCGTGCGCTACCACATCGTGCGCGGCAGCCTCGACACCTCCGGGGTTACCAAACGTCGTCAGGCCCGTTCCAAGTACGGCGCCAAGCGACCCAAGTCCTGAGTTCGCGTTAGCAGATCGAGATTGAGGCGGTTATGCCGAGAAGAAGAGAAGTCCCCAAGCGCATCATCCTTCCCGATCCCAAGCATGGGAGCGAAATGTTGGCCAAGTTCGTCAACATGGTCATGGAGTGCGGTAAGAAATCCGTCGCTGAAGGCATTGTCTACGGCGCGCTGGACACCATTGCCGAGAAAGGCAAGGAAGATCCGGTTGCTCTGCTGGAGCAGGCGCTCGATAACGTGCGTCCGGTGGTCGAGGTGAAGTCCCGCCGCGTCGGTGGCGCGACCTACCAGGTGCCGGTCGAGGTGCGTGCGATACGCCGTAACACCTTGGCCATGCGCTGGATTATCGATGCCGCCCGCAAGCGTGGCGAGAAGTCGATGGCCCGCCGCCTGGCTGGCGAATTGCTGGATGCCGCCGAGAGCCGCGGCGCCGCCGTGAAGAAGCGCGAAGACGTGCATCGCATGGCGGAAGCCAACAAAGCCTTCGCCCATTATCGCTGGTAAGTCGCGAGGATCGAGCTGTGGCCCGCAAAAACCCCATCGAGCGCTATCGTAACCTGGGCATCATGGCCCATATCGACGCCGGCAAGACCACCGTGACCGAACGCATCCTGTTCTACACGGGCGTTTCCCACAAGCTGGGCGAGGTGCACGACGGCGCCGCCACCATGGACTGGATGGTGCAGGAGCAGGAGCGTGGCATCACCATCACCTCCGCTGCCACGACGTGCTTCTGGAGCGGCATGGCCGGCCAGTTCGACGAGCACCGCGTCAACATCATCGACACCCCCGGTCACGTCGATTTCACCATTGAGGTCGAACGTTCGCTGCGGGTGCTGGATGGCGCCTGCGCGGTGTTCTGCGCGGTGGGCGGTGTCGAGCCACAGTCGGAAACGGTCTGGCGTCAGGCTAACAAGTACGGTGTGCCGCGCTTGGCCTTCGTCAACAAGATGGACCGCGCCGGTGCCAACTTCCTGCGCGTGGTCGGGCAGATCCAGAGTCGCCTGGGGGCTTCCCCGGTGCCGCTGCAGTTGCCGATCGGTGCCGAGGACCAATTCAAGGGCGTCATCGACCTGGTCAAGATGCAGGCAATCTGGTGGGATGAGGAAAGCCTGGGCATGAAGTTCGAGTACGGCGAGATTCCTGCCGAGCTGCGCGACGAGTGCCTGGTCTGGCGGGAAAAGATGGTTGAGGCCGCCGCCGAATCCTCGGACGAGTTGATGGAGAAGTACCTGGAAGGCGAGGCGCTGAGCGAAGAGGAAATCAACGCTGGTCTGCGCGCGCGCACCCTCAAGGGCGAAATCGTCCCGGCGCTGTGCGGCTCCGCCTTCAAGAACAAGGGCGTGCAGGCGATGCTGGATGCGGTGATCCGCTACCTGCCGTCGCCGATCGACAAGCCGGCAGTTAAGGGCGTGCTTGATGACGCCGCCGAGAGCGAAGGCGAGCGCCACGCCGATGACAGTGAACCGTTCGCGGCGCTGGCATTCAAGATCGCGACCGACCCCTTCGTCGGTACGCTGACCTTCATCCGCTGCTATTCTGGCGTGGTCAACTCCGGTGACACGGTCTACAACCCGGTCAAGAGTCGGCGTGAGCGCATCGGCCGCCTGGTGCAGATGCACGCCAACAGCCGTGAAGAGATCAAGGAAATCCGCGCCGGCGACATCGCCGCCTGTGTCGGCCTGAAGGATGTGAGCACCGGCGACACCCTCTGCGACTCGGACAAGGTGATCACGCTGGAGCGGATGGAATTTCCCGAGCCAGTGATTGCGGTGGCAGTCGAGCCCAAGACCAAGGCCGACCAGGAGAAGATGGGGATTGCCCTGAGTAAGCTGGCCCAGGAAGATCCCTCGTTCCGGGTGCACACCGATCAGGAATCGGGCCAGACCATCATCTCCGGTATGGGCGAACTGCATCTGGAGATCATCGTCGACCGCCTCAAGCGCGAGTTCAAGGTCGATGCCAACGTCGGCAAGCCGCGCGTCGCCTATCGCGAAACCATTCGCAAGTCGGTGGAGCAGGAAGGCAAGTTCGTGCGCCAGTCCGGTGGCCGCGGTCAGTATGGCCACGTCTGGCTGCGTCTGGAGCCGCGCGAGCCGGGTGCGGGCTACGAGTTCGTCAATGGCATCGTCGGCGGCGTGGTGCCGCGCGAGTATGTGCCGGCGGTGGACAAGGGCGTGCAGGAGCAGATGGAGAAGGGCGTGCTGGCCGGTTATCCGGTGGTTGACGTCAAGGTCACCATCTTCGACGGCTCCTACCACGAAGTCGATTCCAGCGAAATGGCGTTCAAGATCGCCGGCTCGATGGGCTTCAAGGAAGGCGCGCTGAAGGCTGGTGCGGTGCTGCTGGAACCGATCATGAAGGTCGAAGTGGTTACCCCTGAAGACTATATGGGTGACGTGATGGGCGACCTGAACCGGCGTCGCGGCATCCTCCAGGGTATGGATGATTCGCCGTCGGGCAAGGTGATCCGCGCCGAGGTGCCGCTGGCTGAAATGTTCGGCTACGCGACCGATCTGCGCTCGGCCACCCAGGGTCGCGCGACCTATTCCATGGAGTTTGCCAAGTACAACGAAGCCCCCGCCAATATCGCGGAGGCAGTGATCAAGAAAGCATCCTGATGCGTCCAGTCGCGACGCTCGATGCAGGTTTAAGTTTGAATCGGATGGAGTAAGTACGGTGTCCAAAGAAAAGTTTGAGCGCAGCAAGCCGCACGTCAATGTTGGGACGATTGG
>DAITNL010000114.1:0-10559 GCA_036834665.1 Candidatus Competibacteraceae bacterium
AAGAGTTGCAGGCCACCAACGAAGAACTGATGGCGTCCAACGAGGAATTGCAGAGCACCAACGAAGAGCTGCAATCGGTTAACGAAGAGTTGTATACGGTCAACTCCGAGTACCAGGAAAAGATCGAAATTCTCAACCGCCTGAATGCCGAACTGGATTACATGACCCGGGCGGTGTCGATTCCGACTTTGTTCCTGGACGCGCAGTTGCAATTGACCCGCTTTACGTCTGAGGCCACCAGCCTGTTCAAGATTCGCGACAGCGATATTGGCCGGCCGCTGGATGATTTCGCCAACTGCCTCGATTATCCGGACCTGATCGCCGACCTGCGGCGCACCATCAGCCAGCACGACACGATCGAACGCGAGGTGTCGACGCGTGATGGCCGCTGGTTTCTGACCCGCATCCTGCCGTATGTCGAGCAGCCGCATAGCCAGTGCGGTGCGGTGGCTACTTTCGTCGATGTCACGCACCTCAAGGATATGCAGCGCATGCAGGCGGTGCTCGATTCGCTGCCCGAGCACATCGCGGTGCTGGATGCAGATGGCGTCATTGTTAGAGTCAACCGCGCCTGGACCGATTTTGCCCGCCTGAATGGCGATCCGGGGCTAAGCCGTACCGGAATTGGCGTTCCTTATCTGAGTGCTTGCCAGCTCTCCGGGGTGTCGGGTCCTGGTCCGTTGCTGATGAATCAGGATGAGATCACGCAGATGGAAGAGGTCCGGCAGCATTTGTGTGAGGTGCTGGCCGGCAAGCGGAATACCTTTACCTATCAGTATCCCTGTCATTCGGACCGGGAGCAGCGCTGGTTCCTGATGCATGCTGCGCCCTTGCAGCAGGGTGGCGGCGCAGTGGTCAGCCATATCAACATCACCGCTTGGGTGGAGGGGACACTGGAGCAGCCCGGTTCCGCCTGATGCGCGCTGCGCCCATCCCTCTGTCATGGTTCTAACCGTTCTTTCTGGAGTAAGCCCCTGATGTCTGCTCAACCTCTGGTACTGATTGTCGATGATGATCCGGTGGTTGTCCTCACGCTGGAGGCACTGCTGTCGCAGGAGAACTATGATCTCGCGGTAGCGCGGGATGGGCACTCCGCGCTGCGTCTGGCCCGAACCCTGCCGCCGGATGTGATTCTGCTCGATGTGATGATGCCGGACATGGATGGCTTTGAGGTCTGCCGGCGCTTGCGCGCCGATCCGCTGCTTGGGGAAGTGCCGGTGGTGATGATCACGGCCCTCGATGAGCGTGAGGCACGCCTGGAGGGGCTGCGTGCCGGCGCCGACGATTTCCTGCTCAAGCCAGTCGACCGGCTGGAGCTGCAGGCGCGGCTGCGCACCATCACCCGGCTCAATCGCTACCAGCGCCTGCTCGCCGAGCGCGAACGGCTGAGCTGGGTGCTGGAGCAATCGCCGGATGGCTATGTGCTGCTCGATGGCATGGGCCGCATTGTCCGCGCCAACCCACGGGCACAACTGTATCTGGGGCTGGTGGAGGGTGCCGGCGCGGACCTGTTCCTGGACGTGGTCGATCGCCAGTACCGGCGCGAGCCGGAAAGCGCCTGGGCGGACTGGCCAGAACCGGGCACCGTGCCCCGCTATCTGGTGCGTGCCGAAACCGCGACTGCCACCGCTTTCTGGGTAGAGGTCACTCTGCTGCAACCACGGGGCAGCGGCGTGGAGTGCATCGTACAATTGCGCGATGTCACCGCGCGCATCCTCACCCGTCAGGATATGCGCGCCTTCCACAGCCTGATTTCGCACAAGCTGCGTACACCGCTGTTTGGCCTGCTTGGCGGGCTGGACATGCTCGCCGATCCGGATATGGAGCTTTCGGCAGCGGAAATGCGTGAGATGGCGACCGCTGCCCATGAGGGGGCCGAGCGGCTGCAGCAGGCGCTACAGGGCATCATGGCCTATATCGGTGCGTCGGTGCTGTGCGGTGATCGCAGTGGTTTTGCCCTGGCGGCCCTGCCGGGCCGGGTGGCCGAGGCCGCTGCGGCCTTGGAACTGGGCGGGGTGATGGTGCATCTGGCGCCCGGTGTGGAGGCGGTTCAGGTGGCGCTGTCGCCGCGCGCTCTGGATCTGGTGCTGCTGGAGCTGTTGGAGAATGCGCGTAAGTTTCATCCTACCTGTACGCCGCGCGTCCAGGTGCGCGCCGCCTTGGGCACTGCCGGAACGGTGCGGCTGACGGTGGAGGATGATGGCCTGAGCCTGTCGCCGGAACAGATTGCCCAGGCGTTCCTGCCCTATGTGCAGGGCGAAAAGTATTTCACCGGTGAGGCCGCCGGGCTGGGCCTGGGCTTGGCGCAGGTGGCGACCCTGGTGTGGGGTGTGGGGGGCAAGGCGCGGCTTTACAACCGTGTCGAGGGCAGCGGGGTGATCGTGGAACTCACCCTGCCCGGGCAGAGCGGCTGAAGTTTGCCGAATCCCTGAACAATCAGAACGGGCCCGCTCGAACCATGCGCTTATCTACCCATTATGTGTGCCTGTTGCTGGTGCTGGCCCTGATCGGCCTGGGCGGTTGCTCGCCCGCCGAGCACCCCTCGGTCGTGACCGTGGATTTCTGGGCGATGGGTCAGGAGGGCGAACAGCTGCGGGCGCTGCTGCCGGAATTCGAGCGCCGCCATCCCGGTATCCGCGTGCGTGTGCAGCAGGTGCCGTGGAGCGCCGCCCATGAAAAGCTGCTGACCGCCTATGCCGGCGGCGCCCTGCCCGACCTGTTCCAGCTTGGTAATACCTGGATTCCCGAATTCGTCGCCCTGGGTGCCCTCGCGCCGCTGGATGAACGGGTGCGCGCCTGGCCGGCGGCAGCCCTTGCCGACTATTTCCCCGGCATCCTCGCCACCAATCGCCTCGATGGCCGCTTGCACGCCCTGCCCTGGTATGTCGATACCCGGCTGTTTTTCTATCGGACTGATCTGCTGGCCGCCGCCGGTTTTGCCGCGCCGCCTGCGACTTGGGCGGAATGGCTGCGGGCCTTTGCTGCGCTCAGGCATCGCGATGGCGCGGACCGCTATGCACTGCTGCTGCCGATCAATGAATGGCAACTGCCGGTGATTCTGGCCCTGCAGCGTGGCGCGCCCCTGCTGCGTGATCAGGATCAATATGGCGATTTTCGCGAGCCGCGCTTTCGCGAAGCCTTCACCTTCTACCTGAGCCTGTTCGAGCAGGGACTGGCGCCGCCGGTTGGGAATACCCAGATGGCCAATCTCTATCAGGAATTCGCCCGCGGCTATTTTGCCGTCTATGCTAGCGGGCCGTGGAACATCGGCGAATTTCAGCGCCGCCTGCCGGCGGACCTGCAGGGGCACTGGAGCACCGCGCCGCTGCCGGGCTTTGACAGTGGGCCGGGCCTGTCGCTGGCCGGTGGTGCCAGTCTGGCGCTGAACCGTGCCTCGCCGCGTCAGGATGCCGCCTGGGCGCTGCTGGAATTCCTCGCCGAGCCGGCGTCGCAGGCGCGCTTTTACCAATTGACCGGCGATCTGCCGGCGCGGCAATCGGCCTGGAACGATCCGGCGCTGGTGGGCAATCGTCAGGCCGCCGCCTTTCGTGAGCAGTTGCGCGTTCTGCGCGCGACGCCGGCGATTCCCGAATGGGAGCGCATTGCCAGCCGCATCGCCTATTACGCCGAGCAGGCGGTGCGCGGTGCGCTGAGCGTCGATGCGGCACTGACCGCGCTGGACCGGGATGTCGATCGCATTCTGGAAAAGCGCCGCTGGCTGCTGGCCCGGAAAGTGGCGCCATGAACAGCTACGAGCACCAACTGGCGCGCAGCGGCTGGGCCTTCCTGGCGCCGGCGCTGCTGCTGATCGCGGTATTTTTCTTCCTGCCGGTGCTGGCGGCGCTGCTGCTGAGCTTCACCGATTTCGACATTTACGCCCTTGGCGATCTGCGCCGGCTGCGCTTTGTCGGTCTGGAGAATTACGCGCAGTTGCTGCAAAGCCCGCTGTTTTGGACCGCGCTGGGCAATACCGGCTATTTCGTGCTGATCGGCGGGCCGCTATCGGTGGCGGTATCGCTGGGCGCGGCGCTGCTGGTGAATGCGCGCCTGAACCGCTTTCCGGGCCTGTTTCGCACGGCGCTGTTCCTGCCGGTGGTGACCACGCTGGTGGCGGTGGCGGTGGTCTGGCGCTATCTCTATCACCCGCGCTACGGCCTGCTCAATTACGCTCTGAGCCTGTTTGGCATCGCGCCGATCGATTGGCTGGGCGATCCAAACTGGGCGCTGCCGGCGATCATCCTGATGGCGGTGTGGAAGAATTTTGGCTTCAACATGATCATCTTCATCGCCGGCCTGCAGAATATTCCCATGCAGCTCTATGAGGCGGCGCGCATCGATGGCGCCAGCGCCGGGCAGCAGTTCCGCCATATCACCCTGCCGCAACTCGGCCCGACCTTTCTGTTCGTGGCCCTGATGACCATGATCGGCTACTTCCAGGTGTTCGCCGAACCCTATGTGATGACCCAGGGCGGCCCGGCCAACCGTACCCTGAGCGTGGTGCTGCTGATGTACGAGGAAGGTTTTCGCTGGTGGAACATGGGCTATGCCTCGGCAATGGCCTTTGTGCTGTTCGCGCTGATCCTGGCCGGGACCGCGCTGCAACTGCTGCTGCGCCGCCACGTACGATAGGGAACGATTGCAAGCCGGGCGGCACATGTCAAAATGTGGCCAAAAAACGCCAGGATTGTAGACGAGGATTCCCGATGGAGAACACAGCGGCCACCGAACTGTACGCTCAGGTTTACCGGCAGTGGCAGGAGGTCGTCGAACTGGGCCTGCATGAATCCGAGGATATTGTCAGCGGCATCATGCCGCCGCTGGCGCGGGCGCTCAGTCTGGAGCCGGATTATCTGCCGGCCCTCGATCTGCTCAGTGACATGCTCATGGAGCTGGGCGCCTATGAGGAAGCGGTCGAACTGGTGGAAAAGATGCTGGGCCTGTGCCCGGACGATCCCGATTATCGCGGCAAGCGGGATGCGCTGGCTGAGGACGGCAACCGCCGGCGCAGTGTCCGCGCCTATTTGCACCAGAAGCGGCAGCAGCTCTTGAACCGGGTGGTGGCCCGCTAGTGCGCATTGCCTTATCAAGGAGATCAACGCGATGGCCCAGGACATCAGCGAATTATTTGCCCAGGCGCTGGATCGGCAGCGCAGCAGACAGGAGCAGGAGCAGACCCGCAATGACGATGGCCTGTCGGCTCTGGAACGCGATTTTGAGCGGGTCAAGGACGAGGTGCGCAAGCTTAAGCCGCTGATCGAGAGCCACCCCCGGGTGAACTATTTCTGGATCTTCACCGATAAGATCATCGTCGATCTGCGCACCGGACCGCGCCAGAACACTGTGCAACTGAAAGTGCAGCTCTATCACCCCGGCAACAGCCGTTTCAAGCGCGGCATCTACGGCTATCAGGCCTGTGGTTATGAGATGGCGCTGGCCAGCGTGGACGAAGCGGTGAGCTTTTTCGCCACCCAATGCGGCAAGCTGCTGGCCTGAACGGCGCCTGAGCACCCCGCAGCCGATGCCCCGGTGAGCAAAGACCCGCGCGACCACGTTCAGGACAATCCCGGCATCTATCGCAGCGGCCGCGATGGCCTGGGCAGCACGGAGCGCGCGCTGCGTTTCGATCGTGGCACGCTGCTGCTGGAAGGTGTCGCCGAACTGCCCGCCGCGCTCGCCTGCTGGTTCCAGTATGACCCGCGCGTTGCCGCCTACCGCGCCCCGGCGCACTGCTACAGCGACATCATCGGCCCGCTCAAGTCTGCACTGACCCGTAATCACGCCCCCCGCTATCAGCGGCGCGATCTGGATTGCGCGCTGCAGATGACGCCCTATCCGCATCAGCAGGAAGCGCTGGCCGCCTGGCAGGCTGCGCGCGGGCGTGGCGTGGTGGTGCTGCCAACGGGTGCCGGCAAAACCCTGCTCGGGCTGCTGGCGCTGAGCTGGGCATGCCGCGATGGCCTGATCCTGGTGCCGACTCTGGACCTGATGCAGCAGTGGTACGCGCTGCTGCGCGCCGCCTTCCCCGATCAGGAGATCGGCCTGATCGGTGGGGGCTATCACGAACCGCGCATGCTGACCATCGCGACCTATGATTCCGCCGCCCGTCATATCGAACGCCTCGGTGACCGCTTTGGCCTGCTGATCTTCGACGAGGCGCATCACTTGCCCTCGGAGTTCTATCGCAGCATTGCCGAATTCTCGCTGGCGCCGTATCGGCTCGGCCTGACCGCGACCCCGGAACGCAGCGATGGCCGTGACGCCGATCTGCTTGAGCTGATCGGCCCGGTGGTTTATCGGCGGCAACCGGAACAACTGGCCGGGGATGTGCTGGCAGCGTTTCAGATCCGCCCGGTCCATGTCGATCTCTCGCCCGGCGAGCGCGTCGCGTATCAGCAGGCCCTGGATGAGCGCAATGCCTTTCTGCAGGCGCAGCGCATCAGCCTGGGTACGCTGGAGGGCTGGAATCGCTTCGTGATGTGCTCAGCGCGCAGCAGTGCCGGGCGCCGCGCCATGCGTGCCCATCGTGATGCCCGGCGCATCGCCCATGCCACTCCGGCCAAGCTGCGCGTCCTGGGCATGATCCTCGCCAACCATCCGCAGGCGAAAACGGTGATCTTCACCGAGGACAACGCTACCGCCTATGAAGTCTCGCAGCGGTTTCTCATCCCCTGCCTGACCCATCAGACCCTGCTCAAGGAACGCCAGGACATCCTCGATCGTTTCAAGAGCAGCGCCTACCGCGCCATCGTCACCAGCAATGTGCTCAACGAAGGCGTGGATGTGCCCGACGCCTCAATCGGGGTGATCCTGTCTGGCAGCGCCTCGGCACGCGAATTCGTGCAGCGGCTCGGGCGCATCCTGCGCCGTGGCAATGGCAAGCAGGCGCTGCTGTACGAAGTGATCGCCCGCGAAACCGGTGAGGAACGGGTTGCCGGCCGTCGCCGCGCTGTGCCGCAGGCGCACCCATCGGCGCAACGGATCGCGGCCACACTGGCGTTGTTCGAGACGTCCGAACCGCCGGCCGATGCCGGCGAGCCCGACCGCTGATGCTGCCTTCCGAGCTGCTGTTTTCCCACCGGCGCGGCGCCCAGGTGTATCCACGCTTTCTGCGCCGCGAGCATCTGCCCTGGGCCGAACAGGTACTGGCACTGATCAGCGAGCACCAGCACCGCCGCCGCGGTGAACTGCAGGCGGCGCTGCGCGCGCTGGAAGGCGACTCGCCCGATTACCGGATCGTGCGTGGCTTTGCGCATCTGGCACTGAATGCCGCCGAGTTCACCCTCGCCACCGGCGACCTGCAACCGGAGGAACTGCGCCGCGAACTGTTCACTCTGGCGGCGGAACGCGGCGGCTATGGCGAAGGCGCTGCCCAGGCGATCCTCGATGCGGTTGCGCCCCGCTATCAACTCGATGCCGCCACCCTGCGCGAGGCGCTCTACGCCGACCTGCCCGAATACCACCTGCTCACCGTGCTGCCCGACTTCACCCCGGAGCGGCTGCTCGATCGCTACAACCTCGCCCAGGCGCAGGGCCTGCTGTATTCGGCGTTGTATCTGCGCCTGATCGCCCACCGCAACGTGCCCGGCGAATACCGGCGTCTGTTCCGTCAGCTCAAGTTCCATGGCCTGATGTACGCGGTCGAGGGTCATCTCGATGACGGCTATCAGATCTACGTCGATGGGCCGGCCAGCCTGTTCAGGCAGACCCGCAAATATGGCCTGCAGATGGCCATGTTCCTGCCAGCGCTGCTGCGGGTCAGCCGCTGGTCGATGGAAGCAGTGCTGCAGCGCGATGGCCAGGAATTGCGCTATGAGCTGGACTCAAGGTCACCGCTGCGAGCGCTGGACGCGCCACCGCCGGCCTATGACAGCCTGCTGGAGGAACGTTTTGCGCTGCGCTGGGATAAGCTGGGCACGCCCTGGACCTTGGAGCGCGAGGTGGAAATCGTCGATCTGAAAGGTACGGTGTTCGTGCCCGATTTCGCCCTGCGCCATACCGATGGCCGGGTTGCCTACATTGAAATCATGGGGTTCTGGCACCCGGACTATCTGCGTCGTAAGCTGGACAAGCTGCGCCGCGCCGCCATGCCGAATCTGATTGTTGCCGTTTCCGCGCGCCTGAATGCCGGTATGCAAGATTTTCGCGACATTCCCGGTCCGGTGATATTCTTTAAGGGTAAGCTGGAACCCCAACCCGTTCTCAATATTCTGGAGGGCCTGTAATTGCACATGCGATTTTATGCGGGCAGCAAACCGCTGGTGCTGTCCTTTGCGTTTCTTTTCGGCCTGCTGCTGAATGTAGCGACGCTGGCGGCACCCGAGGCCATCGGCACCCTGGCTGAGTCCCGGGGCAAGGTCGAGATCAACGGTGCCGCGGTCACGCCGGGCGCCGAGCTGCGCCTGGGCATGCGGGTCGCAACCGGCAGCAGCAGCCAGGCGGTGTTGAAGTTTGCCGATGGCCAAACCGTCGTTGTCGGTCCCGAGTCGGTGTTCTGGATCAAGGATTATCGCTACGCTGGCAACAAGCCGCAGGAGAACCGCTTCAGTGCGGAGCTGGTGGAGGGCGGGATGCGCTTCATTTCCGGGGCACTCGCCAAGGAAACTCCGCAGGCGGTGGAAGTCGATACCCCGGTCGCTACGATCGGTGTGCGTGGCACTGACTTCACTGCAGTTCTGGGCAGCCTGTGCATGATGGTGCGGGAAGGCAATGTCGTCGTGACCAGTGGTGGCCAGAGTATCGTCGCCGCGCCGGGTCAGATTCTGTTCGTACAGGACAAGCTCACGCCGCCGCGCTTCATTCCCGCGCCGGAGTTGCGCGCACCCTGCGCCGTCATTCAGGACAGCGCTACTGCGCCGCCCCGGGCAACCGCCAGTTGTGCCTGCGGTATTCTGACCCGGCAGAACGCCAGCGGGGTTTATGAGTTCTCGTTACCGGGTGCTGCTGGTGGAGCGGGTGCTGGTGGTGGAGCGGGTGCTGGTGGTGGAGCAGGCGCGGGTGGTGGAGCAGGTGCAGGTGCCGGCGCAGGTGGTGGAGCAGGTGCCGGTGCCGGTGCCGGTGCCGGTGCAGGTGCTGGCGCGGGTGCGGGTGCCGCAGCAGGCGCGGAAGCAGGTGCAGCCGGTGCAGCCGGTGCGGCTGGTGCAGGTGCAGCCGGTGCAGGTGCAGCCGGTGCAGGTGCAGCCGGTGCAGGTGCAGCCGGTGCAGTGGCCAGTGGCATCACCCTTGGCGGTGTCACCATCGGCACGACCACCGCTATCGTAGCCGGCGTGGCGGCGGCGGCGGCGGTTGGTGTAGCCGTCGAGAACAATAACAGCAAGGACAATCCGCCCGCCTCACCCTAAAGCGGTGTCCCCTCCTCACTTCGTCGTCAGGTCGAAAACGCCGTCCCAGTCCGCTTCGGGCGGGGCGGCGCGCAGGGCGACCGCCCGTTCCCAGTACAGCTCGTACAGAAGCGCTCCCGGCTGGCGTTCCAGCAGCCGGTCAAACGCCTGTTCCGCCTCTGGCCATTCGCCGGCGCGAAACAGCATCAGCGCCGCCATGTAGTCGTTCAATTCGTCAAGCTGGCGATCATCCAGCTCCTCAGCCAGGCCTAGCGGCTCGTAAATCGTCACCGGCTGGCTGCGTCCCTTTACCCGCACCCGGTCCAGTTCGCGGCATATGATTTCCGGTACCAGCACCCGGGTATATTCGCTCATGACAATCGGCACCCCGTACTGCTTGGCGGTGCCCTCCATGCGCGAGGCCAGATTCACCGCATCGCCCAGGACCGTATAGGACCGGCGGAACTCCGAACCCATGTTGCCTACGCTCATCATGCCGCTGTTGATGCCGATGCGCGCCCGCAGCAACGGCCAGCCCCGGGCACGCAATTCCGGTTCCATTGCCCGCAAGCGCGCCACCATCTCCAACGCCGCGCGTACTGCATGCCGGCCATGCTCGGTATCGGTCAGTGGCGCGCCCCAGAAGGCCATGATGGCATCGCCGATATACTTGTCGATGGTCCCGCGCTGCTCGTGGATGATGCGGGTCAGCGGCGTCAGGTAGAACTGCATCAGCCGGCTCAGCTCGCGCGGTTCCAGTTGTTCGGAGATGGAGGTAAAGCCTTCGATATCGCTGAACAGCACAGTCATCGCCCGGCTCTCGCCCTCCTGCGAGAAGCGGGTCTGGCCGCGACTCATTTCGGCAACGATCTCCCGTGGCACATACTGGCCAAACAGCCGGGTGATGTGCCGTTCGCGCCGCGCTTCGATGAAGACGTTGTAGCTGCTGTTCAGGACATACAGACTCAGCAGCAGTAGCAGGGGTGGCGCCAGCGCCACGATCAAACCCTGTGTTTGCCACAGTTCCAGATTGACCGCAGATAGCGCCAGCGCCGTGCCCGTGCTCAGCAGCAAGGCCCATAGCGGCGCCAATGAACCCGCCAGCGCCCCGAGCAGCCCGACCAGCAGCAGTTGCACCATATCCACTCCGGCCGCATAGGGTGGGCGGACGCGGAAATTCTGATCGAGCAGGCCCGCGATCAGGTTGGCGTTGACTTCGACGCCGGGATAGACGTTCTGCAC
>DAITNL010000115.1:0-10448 GCA_036834665.1 Candidatus Competibacteraceae bacterium
CGCGCCTCAAGGAGAGTGCGCATTATAGGCAAGAGAAAATCACCGTCAAGCATTTTTTCATCAAAACTTCAAAAAATCTTCACAGCACCACCACCCGGGCGGCGCGGCGTTTGCCCACCTGACAAATGTAGGTCGTTCCGGCAGCCAACTCCAAGTCACGGTTTTCGATGCGCTCGCCTCCAATCCGCACCGCGCCCTGCTGGATCATGCGCAAGGCTTCCGAAGTGCTCGCAACCAGGCCAGCCTCCTTAAGGAGCTTGGCGATCAACAGGCGCCCCTCCTGGGATTGAACCTGCACCTCGGGCAGATCCTCAGGCAGCGCACCTTTCTGGAACCGTTCAATGAACGCCGCCCGTGCCTGCCGGCCCGCCTCGCTACTGTGGAAACGCGCCACCAGCTCCTCCGCCAGCGCAAACTTCACATCACGCGGGTTTAGCCTCGCTTCGGCGACCTGTTGCCGCCATTGCGCGATCTCGCTGGTTGGCCGGAAGCTGAGCAACTCGAAGTAACGCCACATCAGCGTGTCGGAAATGGACATGAGCTTGCCGAACATTTCGTTAGGCTCGTCGCGGATGCCGACATAGTTGCCCAGCGATTTCGACATCTTCTGCACGCCATCCAGACCTTCCAGAATCGGCATGGTCAGTACGATCTGCGGTGGCTGGCCATAGTGCTTTTGCAGCTCGCGCCCCACCAGCAGGTTGAATTTCTGATCAGTACCGCCCAGTTCGACATCTGCGCGCATGGCGACCGAGTCATAGCCCTGCACCAGCGGATAGAGGAATTCATGAATCGCGATCGGCTGGCCGCTGCCATAGCGCTTGCTGAAATCATCGCGCTCCAGCATGCGGGCCACCGTGTGGGTGGCCGCGAGGTGGATAAAATCGGCCGGTTTCATCTGCTCAAACCAGGTCGAGTTGAACAGCACCTCAGTGCGCTCCGGATCGAGGATCTTGAACACCTGCTCCTGATAGGTCTTGGCGTTCTCGAGGATTTGCGCGCGGCTGAGCGGCTGGCGGGTCACGTTCTTACCGGTGGGATCACCGATCATCCCGGTAAAGTCACCGATCAGGAACATCGCATGATGACCTAGCTCCTGAAACTGGCGCAGCTTGTTGATCAGCACGGTGTGACCGAGATGCAGATCGGGCGCAGTCGGATCAAAGCCCGCCTTGACGCGCAGCGGGCGGCCGCTTTTCAGACGCGTGACCAGTTCATCTTCAAGCAGCAGATCCACCGCGCCGCGCTTGATATGCTCCAGCGATTCTTCGAGCGAGTGCATGAACATCCCCTCCGGATTCAAAAAAGGAAGGGATTTTAACAGACCCGCCCGTCTGACCTAAGGTCGCGGCACGCGGGCTGGGGCAGTATGAACGGAACACCTAGCGGGAGCGCAGTGCGCCCCCCTTGCCGGGCGGCTATCAGGCAGAAAACGAGGAGCCGCAGCCGCAGGTGGTGACGGCATTGGGATTGCGGATGACGAACTGGGCGCCTTCCAGCCCTTCGGTGTAATCGATCTCGGCGCCGACCAGATACTGGAAACTCATCGGGTCGATCAGCAGCTTGACGCCATGGTTTTCCACCACGGTATCGCCTTCAGTCAGCGACTCGTCAAAGGTAAAGCCGTACTGGAACCCGGAGCAGCCGCCGCCGGAGACGAACACCCGCAGCATCAGTTTGGGATTGGCTTCCTCTTCCAGCAACTCCTTGACTTTCAAGGCAGCGGCATCGGTGAACAACAGCGGATCGTCAGCGGGAGTGAAGGTTTCTACGGTAGCGCTCATGGCTCGGTCCTCGGGTACAAAGTAGCTGGATTGTCGGATTGTTGACCATTCGGGTCAAGAATGGTTTGCAATGATTTGCGGGCGGCACACTAAAACCGCGCTAGGGCAGCAGCGCGATACCGTCCAATCCAGCATTCTCCGCCAACCCAAACATCAGGTTCATATTCTGCACCGCCTGACCGGCCGCGCCCTTGACCAGATTATCAATCACCGACAGCACCACCACGGTCTTACCATTCTGCGGTCGATGCACCGCCAGCCGGCATTGATTGGCGCCACGCACGCTGCGGGTTTCAGGATGTGACTTCGGTGGCAGCACATCAACGAACGGTTCATTGACGTAGCGCTGCTCGAACAGCGCCTGCAGGTCGACAGCGGCGCCCGGATCCCGCAGCGTGGCGTAGAGCGTCGCGTGGATGCCGCGAATCATCGGCGTCAGGTGCGGCACGAACACCAGATCCACCGGAGCGCCGCTGGCCACTGCCAGGCCCTGGCGGATTTCTGGCAAATGGCGATGCCCCGGCACAGCATAGGCCTTGAAATTATCACCAGCCTCGCACAGCAGAATACCGACCTCGGCCTTGCGCCCGGCACCGCTGACCCCGGATTTGGCATCGGCGATCAGAGAATCGGGCTCGACCAGTCCCGCTTCCAGCAGCGGTAGGAATCCCAGTTGCACAGCGGTCGGGTAACAGCCCGGATTCGCCACCAGCCGGGCGCCGCGAATAGCTTCACGGTTGACTTCCGGCAAGCCATAGACCGCCTCGGCCAGCAGTTCCGGACAGGCATGCTTCATCCCGTACCAGTACTCCCATTCGGCGGCCTGGCGCAGGCGGAAATCTGCTGCCAGATCGATCACCTTGACCCCGGCCGCCAGCAGCGCCGGCGCACTCTGCATCGCTGTACCGTTGGGCGTAGCGAAAAACACCACATCGCAGGCCGTGAGCACTGCTTCATCCGGCTCGACGAAGCGCAGATCCACCCGGCCGCGCAGGTTGGGAAACAGATCGGCGACCGTGCGGCCCTTTTCGCCACGCGAGGTGATCGCGGCCAGCTCCACGCCCGGATGCGCGGCCAGCAGCCGCAACAGTTCTACCCCGGTATAGCCGGTTCCGCCGACAATGCCTGCCTTGATCATCATGACTCCTTATCGGACTCGTCACTGAAAAACGTCGATCATACGAGGTCCGGCCAGCCCTGCAAACGGGCGGCGCTCTGGCATAATCACCCGTGCACCCGCACGCTCGGCGCTGCGGGTGGTCCGATAGTGGCATCAGATCCCTGCTATTTGCGCAGCGGTTCCGTTACCCCGCGCTGGAGATTGTCCCGTGAAGCTGAATAAAGAAACCACCGTCGCCGGCATTGTGCTGGTTCTGGTTGTGGCGCTGGCCGCCGTCTGGTTCATGCCCGAAGGCTTGCGCGCGGCGCCACCGCTGGTCGGCAAGACCCTTGACGGCCGCACCTTGACCTTACAGCACTATCAGGGCAAGCCGGTGCTGGTGACGTTCTGGGCGACCACCTGCCCATCGTGCATCGAGGAGATACCGCATCTGGTGGAGCTGTACCGGGATTACAAGCCCCGGGGTCTGGAGATCATCGGCGTGGCCATGGCCTACGATCCGCCGGAGCAGGTGCGGGCTCTGGTCAATCAGCGTCAATTGCCCTATCCGATTGTGCTCGACAGCCAAGGCCAGATCGCCCGCGAGTTCGACAACGTGCGCCTGACCCCGACTTCGGTGCTGGTCTCGCCCGATGGGCGGATCACGCAGTATCGCCTCGGTCTGCTCGATATGCCGCAACTGCGCGCGGCGGTCGAGGCGATGCTGTAAATGGCGAGCGGGTCAGTTAAAACAGGCGTTGGCCCGTTCCAGGCATTCGCAGGCCTGATCCAGGTCGGCATGGCAGCGCATCACCCATGCGTCGCCCCAGAAGAAGTTGCAACTGGTTTCGGCGCGCAACACCCGCCAGCGGGCCTCCTCCAGTAGCTCCAGCAGCTCCGGATTGCGTGAGCCAATGTGCGTGGCATTGCGCAGTGCCGCCTGCACTGCCTGGCTGATTTCATCCACCCGGGTCAGCGCATCCTGCTGCGCCGGCGATCCGCTCCACTGCAGGAAATCGCGACCATCGTGCCAGCCAGTGTTCCAGGCGCCCGGCCCCACGATCACCTCGCCATACACCCCAAAGCGGTCGAGGTACTCATGAATGAAGGTCGGCCGCAGAGCGGTCGACCCGGCCTGCACCGCACCGAGCAGCGGCTTATAGAAGGCATCCCAGAAGTTGCTACCCGGCGTGGTGTTGCGAAACCAGCCGCCATTCTCGCCATCACTGCAGGTGGTCACCAGCGGCGGGAAGCTACAATGCCGGGTACGCTCACCGACCTCGCGCAGGAACCAGTCCAGTTCCATGCCCGAGGCCTGAGCGCTGGACAGCTCGCGGTCGCGCACAATCACTACGATTTCAGCACCACCATAACGGGCCAGATGTGGCCGGTAGCGCAGCTCTTCCCAGCGCATCGCGGTCACCGGCTGCACATGCTCGCTATCGACCAGCACATAGCGATAGCCGTGGCGGCGCAACAGCGGGATCATTTCCATGCAGAAGCCCATCTCCGGCGCCCAGAACCCGGGCTGCTCGTTGAGCGAGAACAGGCGCCCGCCGAGCCCCTGCCAGCGCTCTACCTGCGCATCCCAGTCAGCGGGCGGCACCAGCGGCAACACCGGATAGTAATAGCCGGTACCCAGCACATCGATACTCGGCGTGTTGCGCAATTGCCAGAGCAGGGCGCCGCAATCGACGATGCCATAGGCCCGCTCCTGGAAGCGTGGCTCGGATAGTGTTTCCAGCAGGGTCCCAGACAGCGATAGATGGATTCGGGCCTGGTCCGGGCATTCCGCCAGACTTCGCGGAACACGGTCCATCGCGCAGAGGATTTCCCGGGCGGCCCACTCATCGTGCGCCAGCAGGTGCTCAAGGTTGCCACTCGGCTGGTGCAGGCTCAGCACCAGTGCATGATAGAGGGTGTCTGCCATGATTTATCGTTCTCCTGCAATCAACCATCGCGGCAGACGGCACCGGGACACGGCACTGCCCGCCCTGGTTCTAGTTCTGTCTAGACTGCCGATGACACGGGCCGCACGCGCTGCCGAACAGCAGCTACGCCCACGGCCACGCGCCTAGAAGTCCGCCTCGACGATCGCGCTCGCCCGGCGGCAAATCTCCCGACCGTAGTCGGTCCACAGACCCTGCCCCCAGTAGCGATAGCAACTGGTCTGCGAGCACATCAGGTGAAACAGCGCATTGCGATAACGCGGATCGCTGGACGCCACACCGGGCTTCAGAACATTCTCGTAAAACAGCGCGCTGGCCTTCTCCATCGGCCCGAGCACATTGTCATAGCCGCGCACCCAGGAAATATCATTGGTCCAACTGCCGCCCTCCATGTGAAAGCGGCCATCTTCCTTTTTCAACTCGGCAATGGTTGTTTCCAGCTTCTCCGGACCATCGCCGGGCTGGAAGCGGTCCCAGATGCGCTTTTGGAACAGCGGCTGCACTGCCGGCAGGTCACTTTGACGAATGCCCGCGGCGAACAGATGCTCCAGATATTCGGTGGCATTCATCATCGGCGTATCCGAACCGGACGCTTCATGCGCGACCTGGAAGAACATGCCGGGGAATTCGTTCATCATCACCCCGCCATTCTCGCCATCGGCGATCTGCGTCACCAGCGGCGGCACCGACTGACCGGCCAGCGTCCAGCGTGACAGGCTCTTGGCTTCGTAATACGGCTGCATCTGCGCCACCAGCTTGGTGTCGCTGCCCTGGGTCTTGATGATGGCGATGATCTCGACGCTTTCACCGCGCGAGTTGGTGCACACCAGCCGGTGCGGCAGATGCTTGAGTTCCGGACCCCAGCCATTCTCGGGCCGCTCGACCGTGTGCTCCTGCACCAGCAGCCACTGATAGCCACAGTCCTTGAGGGTTTTGATGTAGTCATAGGCGGTATCGGGATGGTTGGGCAGTGCCATCTCCGAGGGCGAAAAACCGCGCACCCGCCCGAGCGCTTCCAGACCAAAAATGGCGGCGAAGTGGTGCTGCCAGGCCTTGACGTGCAGACGAAAATCCTGCGCCGGGGTCGAAGGCGCCACGGCATGGCCCCAGGGACAGCCCAGCCACTCCACCCCGCGCCGGTAGGCTGGATTGCAGGTGACGTTCTTGAGCGCGTCAAAGACATCATTCAGGCCCATGGCGCGCAGACCGTGCAACAGGGTGCCGGAATATTCCAGCATCACCCGCGGTTCCCTGCCCTCCTGGATCAGTTGCGGCACGAACTCGCCGATGCGCTTATAGCACCAGTGGAAAACCGGGGCGTTGTAGTTATCGCCAATCCCCTGGTTGTCCATCATGTATTTGAGATTGCTGATAATCGCCGCACTGTGCAGATCGCCGCCGCCAGCGGGAATCAGCGGCTGATGCATGTGCAGAGCGACGGCGCAGGCGCTGCGGATACGGCCAAAATCAACCCGGCTCTCCGGCAGGAACACCGGTCGGTCGCGGCCGGCGCGCAGCGCCTCTTCCACGAGCGACTCGGCGCCGCAGATGTTGGGCAGGCCATCGACGTATTCCGGAAGCTGACTCATGGTGTAGCGCTCTCCTGTACGGTAATTCGATAATGAGGATCGAAAACTGGGGGCTGCGGATCCTGACCGGTACCGCATCCGCCGCCGACCCCGGGGCGGAATGCGGCAGCGCAGGACTACTTGCAGCGGATATGTTCGTAGATGTTCAGGTAATCCTGGCCAGGCCGACACCAGGAATAATCGTAGCGCATGCCATGCACCATCAGTTGGCGGAAATCGTCCGGGAAGGCAAACCACAGGGCAATGGCGCGATTCATCGCCGATTCCAGGCCGGCATGATCGGCAGACTCAAAGACGTAGCCGTTGCGCTCTTCCCAGGGCTTGTCGGAATAGTCCTTATCGAACACCGTATCCCTGAGGCCACCGACGGCGCGCACAATCGGCACCGTGCCGTATTTCAGCGCAATCATCTGGGTTAGGCCACAGGGCTCAAACAGGCTGGGCATGACGATCATGTCGGCGCCGGCATAGATCAGGTGTGACAGTTCCTCGTCGAAGCCCAGTTCCAGATGGCAGTCCGGGTTATCGTTGAGATGGCGCTTGAGATTCCAGAAATGGTGGTTGATGTGCGGGTCGGGGCTGGAACCGAGCAGCACGAACTGGGCATTGTTGCGCAGGGCGTAGAAGATGGCGTGGTGAATCAGGTTGACACCCTTCTGGCTGTCAAGACGCCCGACGTAGGCAATGATCGGCTTGTAATCCTTGCGCAGCCACAGCCGGTCACGCAGCGCGTCCTTGTTGGCGTACTTGTCGTCCAGGGTCTCGACACCATAGCGGCTGGGAATATGCGGGTCGACCTCGGGATTCCACACGTCGTAATCGATGCCGTTGAGTACGCCGCCGAACTTGGCCTGATGGGCATGCAGGGTTGGACCGAGGCCACTGCCCTGATCGGTGAAGCGCGCCTCATGGGCATGCGTTGGTGACACCGTAGTGACGAAATTGGAATAGACAATACCGCCCTTCATCAGGTTGACCGCGGTGTGGTTGAAGTGGTCACGCAGGCGGTCGAAGTTGAAGTAGTGGGCGATATTGGTCAGGCCGGTAGCCCACAGCGCGTATTCGCCGGTCAGGCCCTGATGCTTGAAGTTGTGGATGGTGTAGCAGACCCGCTGGCGATGCATGCCACCCTGGGCATACTGCTCGAACAGCAGCACCGGCACCAGGCCGGTCTGCCAGTCGTGGCAGTGGATGATGTCGGGACGGCGGTTGTCCTTATGCATGAACTCCATCGCTGCCTTACTGAAGAAGGCGAAGCGGCTGACATCATCCTGGAAACCGTAATAGTGCCCGCGATTGAAGAAGTTGTCCGGCGAGTGCGGCTCGATGAAGAAGCACTTGCGGCCATGGACGAAACCGAACCATACCGTGCAGTGAATCGCACCGTTATACCAGGGCACCCACAGATCCTTCATGCTGATCTGCAGGCCCCAGATATGGTCATAGCGCATGCAGTCATACTTGGGCAGGATGATGTGGACCTCATTGCCACGGATTTCCATTTCCCGGCTCAGACCAAAGATGACATCGGCCAATCCGCCGACCTTGGCCACCGGTGCGCATTCGGGAGCAACCATTACGATATACATGAATTCCGTCCTTTCTCGTTACCAATGCCAGATCCGGTAGGCCACGCCACCCTGGGCTGCATCCAGAACCCTGGAGTGGCGGCGCGCGGCGGCAGCGTTCAGTGGGGCATGTGATCGCGGCTGGCGACCATCACAAAGGCCTGACCGGGCCGCAGGTCATAGGAAAACGGCCGCGGGATGTAATCAAGGCCGTATTCGGGCGAAACATCCAGCAGCGGTGCTCCGGCCTGGATATAGCTGCCCAGGTTCTCGGCGTAGAAGTACTGGTGATTCCAGGGATCCTTGTTAAGGATGATCAGCGCCTCTTCCTGGGTGCGGGTCGAGGCCTTCCACATCAGCAGGATGTTTGGATTCTGGTAGGGCAGCACCGTAGTCGGGCATTCCTCGCGGAAAATCGCGTACTGCTGCTTAAGCGCGTTGACGTGGGTGATGAACTCGCACAGATCGGTATTCGGCTGTTCCCAGTCGCCCGGGCGGGTGTTGACGACGTGCAGGCGGCGGCGGAAGCCATACTCAAAGCCCATCGGGATCATCACCCCAGCCGAGAACAGCGCCGTGAACAGATAGCGCTGTTTGACTGCCGCGACATTGCCATTCATTTCCTGAAACAGCCGCTCGGTATCATGGCTTTCGGGAAAGCTGATCGATGGGGCGATTTCACGCACCAGCTGATATTGTTCCATCAGCCAGGCGCCGTGGAAATCCCACCATTTGGCGCTATTGAACACATAGTCAAAACCGGCCTGGGCAGTCTGCTTGGTCTGATCGGCAGTGCAGCCAAGCGTTTCGGCGGTGAACAGGGTGTCCGGGTATTTCTGGCGCACGTCCTGGATCAGTCGCCGCCAGATGTGGCCGGGGATCTGGTAGGCGGCATCGCAACGAAAGCCCTTAAAGCCCAGTTGCAGCAGATATTCGACGATCCGATAGAAGTAGCGGTAGAGCCCTTCCGGATCGGGGGTGTGGTGGTGATTAAACAGGGCCAGATCGCCCCAGACCACCTTGCGTCCGTCTTCCATACAGGATGGATGGGCGATGTCGCCATTACCTTCGCGGACAAACCATTCCGGATGCTCGCGGGTCAGCGCGGCGTCGAAGGCGCAATGGTTGATCACCAGATCCACCATGACCTTGAGACCGAGGCGATCGGCGGCGGCAAGCGCGGCCTGGAGCTGCTGCTCGGGTGTGGTCTTGGCGTCTGCATCGACCAGCAGCGGATTGATCTGGAAGTAGTCGACGATTGAATACAGGCTGCCCGAGTAACCCGGCTTCTGTACGGGGTTGATGAAGATCCAATCGAACCCCATGGCTGCGGCCCGCTCGAAATGTGGCGCCCAATTTCCGCATGGACCGGCCAGCAAGGGAAAGAGGTTATAGATCAGCATCGGCAACTCCCCAGGGATTTTTCATTATGCTCCCCGCAGCCAGTCCGCATCGCGGCGGCTCCCAGCGCCTGCGGGCGCAGCGGATTATGATACGGAAATCCTACCACGAAACCTCCGGTTAAGCAGGCTGCGGCAAGGCTCAGACCAACGGTTTTGGGCAGCGGCACCCACCCTGCCTCATAGATCAATGGCAAACCAGGCCGCACGCGCCGGGGCCGCTTCGGCCGCCGCCGGGGTGCTGGCCGCTGCAGTCGCAACAGTCGGCATCGGCCGCAGCATCGGGTCCGGCGCCGCGCCGGACAGGCAGGTCCGCAGGCAGTCTTCAACGGCCGCGTGGCACTGCCCGCACTCGCTGCCCACGCCAAAACGGATGCTCAGATCACTGAGGCTGCGCGCGCCCTGGGCCACCGCCTGACGAACCTGCTCTTCGGTAACCGCTTTACAATGACACAGATACATGAAATCAGCCTCCCCTCAGTGATCGCGCGCGGAACCTTACCGGGCGTTTCGTAGCCATTGGAAATGGTTTTGCAACTGTAGCACGTCGCTGTGCCCCCTCGCCTTTGCCACCGGTCAACCACCATGTCCACTGCCCTTGTCTGGTTCCGCCGCGATCTGCGGCTTATCGATCACCCCGCCCTGCATCACGCCGCAACCCGGCACACGCGGGTCATTCCGGTCTACATTCACGCCCCGCACGAGGAAGCTCCGTGGCAACCGGGTGCGGCATCACGCTGGTGGCTGCATCACAGCCTGACGGCGCTGGATGCTACGCTGCGCGGGCTGGGGTCGCGGCTGATTCTGCGCCAGGGCGACAGTCTGACCACACTGCGGCAATTATTGCGCGACACCGGCGCGACGGCTGTGTACTGGAATCGGCTGTATGAACCGGCCATCATCGCCCGCGACCGTGCCCTGAAAACCGCACTGCACACCGATGGCATCCACGCCGAGAGCCATCAGGCCGCCCTGCTGCTGGAGCCGTGGACAGTCCTGAAGGCTGACCGGACACCCTATCAGGTGTTCACACCGTTCTGGAAAGCCTGCCTGCAACAC
>DAITNL010000116.1:0-207 GCA_036834665.1 Candidatus Competibacteraceae bacterium
AGGTGGCTTCGAGCAGGTTGAAGGCAGTGAAGAACAGCAGCAGCAGCAGGGCGCTTTCCAGCGCCGTATCATGCAACAGCAGCAGACCAAATTCGGCCAGCGCCAAGGTCAGGATCGCGCCGAGAAACACCGTTTTCAGCCGCCGATACTTTTCGGCGATGATCACGAACGGCACCATCGCCAGCATCGACAGCAGCAGCGCTGGCA
>DAITNL010000116.1:217-10292 GCA_036834665.1 Candidatus Competibacteraceae bacterium
GGCAGATACACCTGCCAATGCTGCCCGCTCGCCAGCCCGGCATCGCGCAGCGCCAGCGGCACGGCGACAAAGGTCGCGGTGAGCAGCAGATGCAGGGTGAAGATACCGAAATTCAGCCGCAGCAACTGCCCATCGCCCAGCACCCGGCCAAATTGTGCCGCAACCGGCTCAGCATCGCGGTGCACCCGGCTATCCAGCGGATCGGGTACTGCCCAGCGCACCACTGCGATACTGCCCAGCGCCAGCACGCCGGTCAGCCAGAAAATGCCCGGCACGCCGATCCAGCCATTGAGCACCGGGCCGAGAATCATCGACACCGCGAAGGACACGCCGATGGTAATGCCGATGGTCGCCATTACCTTCAGACGATGTTCCTCGCGAGTCAGGTCCGCCGCCAGCGCCATCACCGCCGCCGACACCGCGCCGCCGCCTTGCAGTGCCCGGCCGAGAATCACTCCGCCGATGGAATCGGCCAGCGCCGCAACCACGCTGCCCAGGGCGAAAATCAGCAGGCCGGCATAGATCATGCGCTTGCGACCATAGCGGTCGGAGAGGAAGCCAAACGGGATTTGAAACAGCGCCTGGCTGAAGCCGTAGATGCCAATCGCCAGCCCGGCCAGTGCTGGCGTATTGCCGTGCAGGTGCTCGGCATATAGCGCGAACACCGGCAGGATCATGAACAGGCCCAGCATCCGTAGCGAAAATACCCCGGCCAGCCAGAACGCCGCGCGGCGCTCCTGGGCGGTCATGGGCGCATTGATCAAATGGCCGGCTTGCATGCGTGGTTTCACACTCTGGCAGCTTGAGGTTCGATGGAAACCGCGCATTTTACTCCGATTGCGGCAAAAAACCCGTATGCCCACCTTGCCGTTGTTCGCGCAGGCCGCGCTGCTGCCAGGTTGTAACGCGCCGGCCCGATGGGATAAGGCAGCTTTTTTTTGAGTATTTAGTTTATATAAAACAGTATGCTGCTTTTTACTTGAGAATGATTCTTATTTGAAATATACTGACATAAAATCCCCTGTGCATTGCGTGGACACCTCCGGTCAGGTCGCTGACCGTTTGTCTCCATCCAGCCACGGGGCCACGGTTTCCACGACGCAAAAGGACACCAGGCCATGATGCAGACCCTCGACAACCATGCCGCGATTCAGACGCTGAACCGCATTCTCGAACTGGAGTTGGCCGGCGTGGTGCGCTACACCCACTACGCGCTGATGGTGTACGGCTACAACCGCATCCCCATCGTCGGTTGGCTGAACGCCCAGGCCGATGAGAGTCTGCTGCACGCGCGGCAGGCGGGCGAATTGATCACCAGTCTTGGCGGCCATCCCTCGCTGGGCATTGGAGCGCTGCTGGAGACGTATCAGCACGACATCGGCGACATTCTGCGTGAGTCACTGGCCCACGAGAGCGAAGCCCTCGCCGCCTATTACGCACTGCTCGACTGTGCGCGTGATCGCGATGTGCGCCTGGAGGAATACGCGCGCACCCAGATCAGCGCCGAGCAAAGTCACCTGGATGAGGTGAACAAGATGCTGCGCGCGCCCGGCCAGACCAGCACTTACGCCATCGAGGAGGTTTGATGAACAAAAATAGCGAACGAGAACGCCGCGCGTTTGAGTTGGGTTGCGCAGTGGGGCTGGGCTTTACAAAGCCTCTGGGCCTGATGCGACCGGGCAGCATTGGCCGCATCCTGGCGGTGCGCGCGAGCGATGGCGATGCCGTCGAGCGTGAAATCGAACGCGGCCTGCTGGAAATGGGCCTGGTCGAAGGCGCTTGCGTGGAAGTACTGCATCACGGCTTTTTTGGGCGCGACCCGCTGGCGGTGCGCATCAACCAGACCATGACCGTGGCTTTGCGGCGCTGCGAGGCCAATGCCGTGCTGGTTGGGCCGTTGCTCGATGCATTGAGCGCGCCGCCGGTCTACAGCCGGGAGCACGGCGTACCATGACTGCTGGCGTACTCACTGCCGAAGGTATGCGGCCTATCCGCATCGCTCTGGTGGGGCCGCCCAACTGCGGCAAGACCACGCTGTTCAATACCCTGACCGGGAGCCGGCAGAAGACCGGCAACTATCCAGGCGTGACCGTCGAGCGCAAGAGTGGCCGGCTGCGGACCCCGGCCGGTCACACGGTCGAAGTGCTTGATCTGCCCGGCAGCTACAGCCTGCGCGCACGCAGTCCCGACGAGGCCATCACGCGCGATGTCGTGCTGGGTCGGCAGGCGCAGGAAACCCTGCCGGATGCTATCGTGTGCGTCACCGATGCCACTAATCTGGGCCAGCATCTGCGCTTGCTACTGGAATTGCGGCAACTGGGCCGGCCGCTGATTCTGGTCTTGAACATGATGGACATTGCCCGCCGGCGTGGCTGCCAGATCAGCAGCGAGGTGCTTGCGCGGCAACTGGGGATTCCGGTGGTCACTACGGTGGCGATGCGCAAAAACGGCGTACACGAGTTGCTTGGGCAGCTTGATGCACTGCTGACCCAGGCGCCGTTGACCGACGCTGCCCCGATGGGTGACTGGGTTGAGCCTTCGCCGGAGGCGATTCGCGCCTATCACCGCGAGGTGGAACGCCTGCTGCGCGACGCAGTGCTGCATGAAGGCACACCCGAACGTCTGACCCGGCAGCTCGACCGGGTGCTGCTGCATCCGGTGGCCGGGCCGCTGATGCTGCTGGCCCTGTTGTTCCTGATGTTCCAGGCGGTGTTCAGCTGGGCGGCGGCACCGATGGACTGGATTGATGGCGGCGTGGTCAGCCTGCAGCACTGGCTGGCCGCGCATATGGAGGAAAGCCTGCTCAAGAGCCTGCTGGTTGATGGCATCGTGGCCGGTGTCGGTGGCGTGGTGATCTTCCTGCCGCAAATCCTGATCCTGTTTCTGTTCATCCTGTTGCTGGAGGATTCCGGCTACATGACCCGCGCCGCATTCCTGATGGATCGGCTGATGAGCGCGGTAGGTCTGAACGGGCGCGCCTTTATCCCCTTGCTATCCAGTTTCGCCTGCGCCATTCCCGGCATCATGGCGGCGCGCACCATTGCCCATCCGCTCGATCGCCTGGTCACGATCCTGATTGCGCCGCTGATGACCTGCTCGGCGCGGCTGCCGGTGTATGTGCTGCTGATTGCCGCATTCGTGCCCAACACACGGGTCTGGGGCGGCATTGGCCTGCAGGGTCTGGTGATGTTCGGTTTGTACGCGACCGGCATTGTCGGTGCGCTGGTCGTGGCCGGCGTGTTGCGCCTGACCCTGCTACGCGGTGGCCGGCAGCCTTTGCTGATGGAATTGCCCAGCTATAAATGGCCCAATCCCGCCAACGTGCTGCTGGGTCTGTGGACGCGGGCGCAGATTTTCATGCGCCGTATCGGCACGATCATTCTGAGTCTGATGGTGGTGTTGTGGTTTCTGTCCACCTTTCCGGCACCGCCGACGGGCGCGACCGAACCGGCGATTTATTACAGCTTCGCCGGTCTGATCGGGCGCGCGCTGGAGCCCTTGCTGGCGCCAATCGGCTTTAACTGGCAGATTGCCATTGCCCTGGTGCCGGGTCTGGCGGCGCGCGAGGTGGCAGTGGCGGCGCTGGGCATGGTGTATGCCCTGAGCGGTGATGAAGGGGCGATGACCGAAGCCCTGACCACGGTGCTGGCGCAGAGCTGGACGCTGGCGACGGCGCTGGCGCTGCTGGCCTGGTATGTGTTTGCGCCGCAATGCCTGGCGACGCTGGCTGCGGTGCGCCGCGAGACCAATTCCTGGCGCTGGGCAGCGTTCATGTTCGTCTATCTGATGACCCTGGCGTATCTGGCGGCCTTCATCACCTATCGGGTGGCGCTGGCTTTGGGAGGGGGCTGAGATGTGGCAGGATAGTGTGGCATTGCTGATTGTCATTGTGGCCGCACGGGTGCTGTTGCGGCGCTATGTGCCCTCTACAGGGTTGCAGCAGACCGCTGCCCGTCGGGAGAATGCCGTAGTGGGTAAAGCTGTGCTGTCCGCTCGTGCGTGCGGCAGTTGTGGCGCGCAGGCAGGCTGCGGGCGGGTGAAACACGAGCATCAGGGCACGGGCTAGCGGCACAGATTCAGCATCAGCATTATTCAGAGCAGGCACTACACGGGATGCACGGGTGCTTACGGCGTCTGGCCGACTCTGGCCTTTCAGCTCAAGCCTTGAGGCGTGATATGGCAATGACAGACTCAACAGACAGCAACCGGCGCCCGATTAAGGTGCGATCAAGCGCATGGGCGCAAAAATCAGCACGGTTTCTGGTGCGCATCCCTGTTTCACCGAATCAGATTTCGGTAGCCAGCCTATTCTTTGCTGCAATCGGCTCTGCGCTGCTTGTGTGCTATCTGGCGCCAATCGGCTTACTTGGATGCGCTGCGGCCATTCAAGGCAGGCTGATATGCAACCTGCTCGATGGCATGGTGGCAATAGAAGGCGGGCAGAAATCTCCACTGGGACAGCTTTACAATGAATTCCCCGATCGTATCGCTGATTCCCTGCTCCTTGTTGCCTTGGGCTACGCGATTCAACTGCCTTTTATAGGCTGGCTAGGCGCCCTGGCTGCGGCATTGACGGCCTATATCCGGGTTTTTGGCGGTTCGCTTGGTTTGCCGCAGGACTTTCGTGGCCCGATGGCAAAGCAGCATCGCATGGCCAGCATGACCGTGGGCTGTATCCTCGCTGCAATTGAGCAAGCCTTAACCGGAACCGTCTACGTCCTGATCGGCACAGCCTGGATCATTGCGTTGGGGAGTTTGGCAACGTGTTTAACCCGGTCGCATGCGATTGCCATTCAATTGCGACAGGACCAGCATTAGCCCATGTGGCTCTCGAATCTCTTGATTGGTCTGGTTCGGATACTCGTCGGAGCGTCGCCGCGCTGGGTTGGCTGTGCGCCTTCTCCAGCTCAGCGAATCTACTTCGCCAATCACTCAAGCCATATTGATACCGTGGCGCTCTGGTCCGCCTTGCCGCCCGATCTGCGCGCCCGAACGCGCCCGGTTGCGGCTGCGGACTATTGGAACACAGGCACAATCCGCAGATATGTGGCCTTGAAAGCGCTCAGGGTCGTCTTTGTTGAAAGGATGCACAGCGGCTCTGCTGCACATCCATTGCAGCCCTTGATCGATGCCCTCGAATGCGGTGATTCGCTCATTCTCTTTCCCGAGGGAACCCGCAATATGCAGGCATTGCCTGGCCCATTCAAAGCTGGACTGTTCTACCTTGCTGCGCGTTTCCCGGATGTGGAACTAGTACCCGTTTATCTGGAGAATCTGCACCGGTGCCTGCCAAAGGGAACGGTTTTCCCCGTGCCTTTGATCTGCACAGTCCGCTTCGGCGCCGCACTCAGACGCATGGCAAATGAAAACAAAGAAAGCTTCCTTAAACGCGCTCGCGAAGCCGTAATAGAGTTGGCATGACTGCACAGGAAAAATTCTTCTGGTTAATCGGTGGCATCGCCGCCATCCTGCTGGTTGCCTCGATCGCAGGCTGGCTGCTGGGTCTGCATGTCAAGACTGAAAACGGGCGTGCCGTAATTGATAATCTGAACGCGCGCATCCGGGCATGGTGGATCATGACGGCGGTTTTTGTCGTCGCGTTTCTCCTCGGAAAAACCGCCACAATCCTACTGTTTGCATTTGTTTCGTTTTCTGCCCTGCGAGAATTTCTTACCCTGACGCCAACGCGGGCCAGCGACTATCGAGCAATGTCGCTGGCATTCTTTGTGCTGATCCCCGTGCAATACTACTTGATCCATATTGAGTGGTATGGTCTGTTTTCGATGTTCATTCCCGTCTATGGGTTCCTGCTGCTGCCCTCCCTGTCGGCTCTTACCCAGGATGCTGAGAACTTTCTGGAGCGCAGCGCAAAAATTCAATGGGGCATCATGGTGACGATCTATTGCATCAGTCACGTTCCTGCTCTGTTGCTGCTCGATATTCCAGGCTATACCGGACAGAATGCACTTCTGCTGTTCTATATGTTGCTCGTGGTGCAGATGAGCGATGTGCTTCAGTATGTGTTCGGCAAGATGTTCGGAAAAACCAAAATCGCCCCGGTCGTGAGTCCGTCGAAAACGGTCGAGGGTTTTGTCGGAGGTGCACTGGGCGCTACGTTGATTGGAACCGGGATGTGGTGGATAACGCCGTTCACGCCTTTACAGGCCGGCGCCATGGCGTTTATTACCGTATTGATGGGTTTTCTCGGGGGCCTTGTGCTTTCCGCTGTCAAACGGAGTCTGGGCGCGAAGGATTGGGGTACGATGATCAAGGGTCACGGCGGCATGATGGATAGAGTGGATTCCGTCAGTTTCGCGGCTCCGATATTCTTTCACCTGACCCGCTATTTTTTCACATCCTAAGGGATCAGGGCGACCACGGGGGGTCGCCCCTACGGATGGATATGGGCCTGCCCTGAATGCGTGGGTGACCACGGTCGGGTCAGGGCGACCACAGGGGGTCGCCCCTACGGATGGACATTCCCGCCCATTGCCCGACCGGATCCATTCGTAGGGACATCCCCCCGTGGATGCCCTCGGAACTGCGCATCAGGCTGGCGCTGAACTGCGAATCAGATGATCA
The DNA here is from genome assembly GCA_036834665.1 of Candidatus Competibacteraceae bacterium. Lineage (GTDB taxonomy): Bacteria > Pseudomonadota > Gammaproteobacteria > Competibacterales > Competibacteraceae > RXIX01. The sequence continues at coordinate 6,800 of DAITNL010000116.1, forward strand.
AAGGCCGATAGAGACGCTTTCGCGCCTTCACCCATGGCAATGATGATCTGCTTATAGGGTACCGTGGTGCAATCGCCGGCAGCGAACACGCCCGGCACTGAAGTATGTCCCTTGGCATCAATGATCACTTCGCCAAACCGGGTCAGCTCAACCACGCCCTTAAGGAAATCGGTATTCGGCAATAGACCGATCTGCACAAAGATGCCCTCCAGTTCAACCCAGTGTGTCTCGCCCGAGGCCCGGTCCTTATACATCAGACCATTGACCTTATCTTTGCCGGTTACTTCCGTGGTCTGCGCGTTTTTGATCACCGTGACATTGGGCAGGCTGTACAGTTTCTTCTGCAACACTGCATCGGCCCGCAAATCTTCGGCGAATTCCAGCAGCGTGACGTGGGCGACAATGCCGGCCAGATCAATCGCCGCTTCCACGCCCGAATTACCGCCGCCGATCACCGCTATCCGCTTGCCTTTGAACAGCGGCCCATCGCAATGCGGACAGAATGCTACGCCCTTGCCCATGAAGTCCTTTTCACCGGGTACATTCATGACCCGCCAGCGTGCGCCGGTGGCGAGAATCAGCGTCTTGGCCTTGAGCACTGCGCCATTCTCCAGATGCACGGCGGCCAGTTCGCCCGGCTCGATGCGCGCGGCGCGCTGATGGTTCATCACGTCCACTTCGTACTGTTTGACGTGTTCCTCAAGCGCCATCACCAGCTTCGGGCCTTCGGTTTCCTTGACCGAAATGAAATTCTCGATGCCCAGCGTATCCATCACCTGACCGCCAAAGCGCTCGGCGACGATCCCGGTGCGAATGCCCTTACGCGCGGCATAGACCGCCGCCGCTGCACCGGCCGGACCACCACCGACTACGAGCACATCGAAGGGCTGCTTGGCCGATAGCTTTTGCGCATCGCGCGCCGCGGCACCGGTATCGACCTTGGCCAGAATCTCGCCCAGTTCCATGCGCCCCTGACCGAAAGGCTGGCCATTCAGGAGCACGGTTGGCACCGCCATGATCTTGCGGTCCTCGACATCCTGCTGGAACAGCGCGCCATCGATCATGGTGTGGCGGACGTTCGGATTGAGCACCGCCATCAGGTTCAGCGCCTGCACCACGTCCGGGCAGTTATGGCAGGACAGGGAAACGTAGGTTTCAAAATTGAATTCGCCTTCGAGAGCCTGAATCTGTTCGATGATCGCGGCGTCGGCCTTGGGCGGATGGCCGCCGACTTGCAGTAGCGCGAGAATCAGCGAGGTGAACTCATGGCCCATGGGCAGGCCGGCAAAGCGCACGCCCATGTTGGCGCCCTGGCGATTGAGCGAGAACGACGGCTTGCGCTGTGCGTCGTCATCCGTTTCGCGCAGCGTGATCCGGTCGCTCAGGCTGACAATGTCCTTGAGCAGCGCCTGCATTTCACGGGATTTATCGCCATCGTCCAGCGTGGCGACGATCTCGATCGGTTGGGTGACTTTTTCCAGATAGGCTTTCAGTTGGGCTTTGATGTTGGCGTCGAGCATGGCGATTCCTCCAGGGGCAAGGGCTGAGCCCGCATCAACGCGGCGCAGCATCATACAAAACACAGCCGGCATAAAGCCGGCTATGGGCACCGCATCCCGGGCGGTGGTGCGCCCGGGTCAATCAGGCCGCTTAGATCTTGCCGACCAGATCCAGCGACGGCTTCAGGGTGGCTTCGCCTTCCTTCCACTTGGCCGGGCAGACTTCGCCCGGATGCGAAGCGACATACTGCGCGGCCTTGACCTTGCGCAGCAGTTCAGCGGCATCGCGGCCAATGCCCAGATCGTGAATCTCGGCAACCTTGATCACGCCTTCCGGGTTGACCAGGAAGGTGCCGCGCAGCGCTAGGCCGGCTTCCTCGATCATGACATCGAAGCCGCGGGTGATGGTGCCGGTCGGATCGCCGATCATCGGGTAGTTGATCTTCTTGATCGTGTCCGAAGCGTCGTGCCAGGCCTTGTGGGTGAAGTGGGTGTCGGTGGAGACCGAGTAGACTTCAACGCCCAGCTTCTGGAATTCCGGATACAGATCGGCCATGTCGCCCAGTTCGGTCGGGCAGACGAAGGTGAAGTCAGCCGGGTAGAAGAAGAACACGGACCACTTGCCCTTGACGTCGGCTTCGGTCAGATCGACGAACTTGCCGTTGTGGAACGCGGTGGCCTTGAAGGGCTTGATTTCGGTGTTGATCAGGGACATGTCAGCTTCTCCTTGGAGAGTGGATGGAACAGTTTGTCGGTTGGTTAACGCTACGGACTCAAGTCTAGTCAGCGGTGCGGCATTGATCTAATTGATTCTTTCGATGCCGCCCATTGTTTAAAGCTATCGACTGCCGGGCACGGGACAATACGCTGGCCGGGTTGCCAGCCACATCGACGCGCCCAGCCAGCCCAGGCCCAGCACCATCAGCATCCCATCGGCCGGATCGAGCAGCAGCATTGCGGTCAGCAGGCTCGCGCCCATGCCGCCGATGGCCAACACCTTGCCGCGCCAGTCGATGGCCCCACAGGCCAGCCAGTCGGCAAACGATCGGCCCAGCCGGGGATGTGCCACCAGGCGTGCCGCCAGTGGCGGCGAAGCTTTCGAGAAGCAGCCGATGGCGACAATCCAGAACACCGTAGTCGGCAGCACCGGCAGTATCAGGCCCAGCGCGCCGAGAGCAAAACTGAAGCCGCCAAAGCCCAGCAGCGTCCAGCGTACCAGCCGCGGCAGGGCAGGGGCTGACAGGATGGCGTTCTCGGTCATGGCGATGATCTCCGGTGGCAGTGGGCGAAGGCGTGGTAGCAGGAATGCCTCCCGATGTGCTGTGCAATGCAGTGTAGGCGCATGCGGTGCGGCTGTGAAATAAGCCGTTTCAATAGCCGCCATAGTGTGCTGCTATGGGCGCGCCGTGTGGCACCCAGGGCGATGCGGCACGGTCCAAGCGTTCCGTTATGATGCCCCTTCAACCCGCAACCCTTCCCGACTTCTCGCGCATGGACACGATCAAGATTCGCGGCGCTCGCACGCATAATCTGCACAACATCGATCTCGACCTGCCCCGCGACCGGCTGATTGTCATCACCGGTCTGTCCGGTTCCGGCAAATCCTCGCTGGCCTTCGATACCCTGTATGCCGAGGGCCAGCGCCGCTACGTCGAATCGCTGTCCGCCTACGCCCGGCAGTTTCTGTCGCTGATGGAAAAGCCCGATGTCGATCACATCGAAGGTCTGTCGCCGGCGATTTCCATCGAGCAGAAATCGACTTCGCACAATCCGCGCTCGACGGTCGGCACCATCACCGAGATTCATGACTATCTGCGCTTGCTGTATGCCCGGGCCGGGATTCCGCGCTGTCCCGATCATGGCATTGATCTGGACGCGCAGACCGTCAGCCAGATGGTGGATCAGGTGCTGGCCTTGCCGGAAGGCGCGCGGCTGATGCTGCTGGCGTCGGTGGTTAAGGAGCGCAAGGGCGAGCACGTCAAGCTGCTGCGCGA
>DAITNL010000117.1:0-10219 GCA_036834665.1 Candidatus Competibacteraceae bacterium
GACGCAGGTTGCTCTCGACCATGCGATTGCGGGCGGCGGCATCGCCCTGCAGCACGCGGCGGGCGTAATACACTTCTTCCTGAGCAGTGAGCAGGGGCGAAAAGCCGATCTCACTCAAATACATGCGGGTAGCGTCCAGTTCCTCCTGGGTGACTTCCCGCGCCGGGGCTGCTGGTGCTATCCAGGTGTTTTCCACCGTACCCAGGGCACTAGCGTCTACCGCGACCGCTTCATCCTCGTCGGCATCATCCAGCTTTTCGTCTTCGAGCAGGGAATCGTCGATGCGCAAATCACTTTCGCACACGATCGTTTCCAGACAGGCGTTCATCCGTCGGGACATGGGGTGACCTCCTCGACTTTCTTCGCTTGGTGGACTTTCACGCGGCAGCAACCCGAAATCAGGTCGTGCCTGGTCATTCTGTTTTTATCGTTGCGGCTGGGCCGGGGTGCGGTCGTGCCGATGTGCATCGCCGCGATGGCCCGCGCTTGCATGCCGTCTTTGTGCATCCCTGCCACGGAACATTAAGCGCTTGACAATAATAAACTTCATAAACCACGCAAGTCTAGCGTAATTACGTCACTCAAAAATGACACATTAGACTCCGTCCATGATTTTTCACACTTGATCAGCGCAACCATTCCGCCAATCCGGGCAGAGCACCATGGCGGGTGAGATCGACCTGCAGTGGGGTGATGGACACCTGGCCGGCGCGCACTGCGTGGAAATCGGTGCCCGGTCCCGCGTCCTGCTCGGGACCCGCCGGACCGACCCAGTAGATTGGCCGGCCGCGCGGATCTTCGCTCTTGATGACCGGTTCGGACTTGTGACGATGGCCGAGGCGGGTGGCCTGAAAACCTGCCAGATGCTCCCAGGGCCGATCGGGGACATTGACATTCAGGATGGTATCGGGCGGCAAGGGCCGTTCACGCAGGCGGCGCACCAGCCAGACTGCAACCCGGGCCGCGCTGTCGAAGTGCTGCGGACACGGTGCAGCCTGGGACAGGGCGATCGCCGGCAGGCCAAGAAAACGCCCTTCCATGGCCGCCGCCACCGTGCCGGAATAGATCACGTCGTCGCCGAGGTTGGCACCATTGTTGATGCCCGAAACCACCATGTCCGGCTCACGGTCGAGCAGACCGGTGATGGCGACATGCACGCAGTCGGTGGGCGTGCCCTCGACGCTGTAGAAGCCGTTATCGTGGCGGGTAACGTACAGCGGGTTTTTCAGGCTCAGGGAATTGCTGGCACCGCTGCGATCGCGGTCGGGCGCAACCACGGTGACCTCGGCCAGTTCACGCAGCGCCGACACCAGCCGGAGCAGCCCCGGCGCCTGATAACCATCATCATTGCTGACCAGTATGTGCATGGGCGGACTCGCATTGCGCCCAGGTAAGCGGGCAGCGCAGCGTATCATAGCCGCCCATGCTGACGCTAAAATGACAGGCGTTGCCTGTTGGCCCTTGTCCCGCCCCGCTCCTGAGGCGCCCATGCCCAAGTCGTTCACACTGGATCCGCAGGACCGGACGCTGTTCCGTCAGGCGGTCGGCCCGGTCAAGCCGCTGCACTGCGACCGCATCGAACCCACGCCCTATCATCCGGCGCCGATTCCACGCTTTAGCGATGCCGACGAACGCCAGGCCCTGATCGATCTGCTGTCGGGGGAGTTCGAGCCGGCTGAACTGGAAAGCGGCGAGGAGCTGTATTACCGCCGCGAGGGCGTGCAGCAGACCGTGCTACGCAAGCTGCGCCGCGGCCAGTTCCAGGTTGGTGCGGCGCTGGATCTGCACGGCATGACCGTGACCACCGCCCGCGAAGCGCTGGCGCTGTTCCTGCGGGATGTGCGCCGCGAGCACCAGACCTGTGTGCGCATCATTCACGGTAAGGGCAAGGGTTCGCGCCATCGCGGACCGGTGCTCAAGCAGAAGGTGAACCACTGGCTGCGCCAGCGTGATGAAGTGCTGGCGTTCTGCTCGGCGCGCCCGGTCGATGGCGGCAGCGGCGCACTGTATGTACTGCTGCGGCGGGCCTAGGCATCAGGCCGGCTTGCGCCAGCGGTAGTGTGACACGCCCCATTCCTCGCCTTCGGCATAGCCGAACAGTTCGGCGCAGGCCATGAAGAATACCCGCCAGCGCTGGAACCAGCGGGCCGCTTCCCCGGGCCCATAGGTCTCGCTGAACAGCGCCAGAATTTCTTCACGGTGCCGATCCTGATTGCGCAACCAGGCTTCCAGAGTGCGCTGGTAGTGGCAACCGTTGAGATGCCATTGTGCGTCCAGTTGCAGTTCGCCCTGAAAACGCGGCAGCAGATCGCGCGCCGGCATCAGCCCACCGGTGAAGAAATAGCGCCCCATCCAGTTATCCTCGCCCTCGGTCTCGAAGGGATAGGCGTGCTCGCGATGGCTGAAAATGTGTACGAATAATTGGCCACCCGGTTTCAGCCAGGCGTGGATGCGCTCGAACAGCGCCGGGTAGTTGCGCATGTGCTCGAACATTTCCACCGACACCACCCGGTCAAAACGGCGGTCGATGGAAAAATCGTTCATGTCGGCGGTGATCACCTGGATATTGCCAAGGCCGCGTTCCCGGCAGCGCGCTTCGATGAAAGCCCGCTGCGACGCCGAATTCGACACCGCCACGATGCGCGAATCAGGGTAGAACTCGGCCATCCACAGCGTCAGGGAACCCCAGCCGCAGCCCAGTTCGAGAATATCCTGATTGAATCCCAGCCCGGCGCGCTCGCAACTCAGCGTCAGCATCGCCGCCTCGGCGGTTTCCAGATCGCGCACCTCGTCCGGCCACCAGCAGGAACTGTATTTCAGGCGCGGCCCGAGCACCTTGGCAAAAAAGGCCGCCGGCACTTCGTAATGCTGGGCATTTGCATCACCAGTGTGCAGGGCGATCGGGCTGGCGCGCAGTTCCGCCTCCAGTCGCGCCCGCACGGCTGCGTGCCCGGCGCCGCGCAGGCGTTCGGCCAGCAGCCGGCGAATGCCCACCCGGGTCAGCCAGTCGGGAACGTAGCCCCGCTCCATCAATTCAATCGCGGTCGCCAGCATGGAGATGCTCCTTTTTCGGAAACCAGGGGAAGAAGGCCGAAGTGCTGCGCTGGTAGGCGCGGTAATCGTCGCCGCGACTGGCCAGGGCCTGCTGCTCGGTGTAGGGAATGCCGGTCACGCGCAGCAGGGTGTAAAGCATCAGCAGCGGACCGAGCAGGGTCAGCCAGCCATATGCCGCACCCCAGGCCAGCAGCGGATAGCTCCACCAGTGCAGCCATTCGCAGAAATAGTTGGGATGGCGTGAATAGCGCCACAGGCCGGCACGGCAACTGCGACCCCGATGGGCCGGATTGGCCCGCCATGCCGCCAGTTGCCGATCGGCCAGGGTCTCGCCACCGATGGCCAGCAGCCCGATCAGCAGCGCAGCCAACAGGGCCGGCAGCGGCAGCGGCCCGGGCGTAGTCGCCACCACCAGGAACGGCACGGCGAACACGGCGGTCAGCACGGCCTGGGCCTGAAAGAAGACGAAAAATTTGTACTGGGTTCGGGTATGCCAGTGGGCGCGCAGCCGCTGATAGCGGCCGTCCTCGGCCTTGCCCAGCAGGCGATCGAACAGGATATGACTGGCCAGCCGCAACGCCCAGCCGCCCGCCAGCAGCGCCAGCAGGCCACGCCGCAGCGGATCGCCTTCAGCCAGCAGCGCATAGGCCAGTGCCAGCAGCCCCATCCCGGCTGCCCAGGTGAAATCAACCACGCCGGCATCCTGGCGGCGCCATTGCACCACCCAGGCGACCAGCATCAGCAGCGCCGCCACCGCCCAGCCGGCGAGGAAAAACCCCAGACCGCTCAAGCGCCCGCTCCCAAGGCCCGATCAGCGGCGCACTTCCCGGAGCGGGCGTGGTCTGGTGGAAAGACCTCCTTCACCGCTGTGGAACCCCTCATGCTGCGTACCTTCGTCATTGTCTGCGGACTTCTGTTGGGCCTGCTGGTGGCTACGATCCTGCACGCCAGCGCCCAGAGCCATGTCCTCGATGGCCTGCGCCACCTGATCGCCGATCCCTGGGGCGTGGTCACCCTGCTCGACCTGGGGATTGGCCTGTTGTTCGTCGCGATCTGGCTGGCCCTGGTCGAGCCCAATCCCTGGTCGGCGGCGGCGTGGATCATCGCCCTGTTCCTGCTCGGCAATGTGGTCACTCTGGCTTACCTGCTGTCGCGGACCTGTCGGGCGCGCACCCTGCGCGAACTGTTCCTGCCGGGCCACGGCAGCGACTGGCGATGATCAGCAGCATCGGCAGGACCAGCGTCCACACCGCGGCCACTGCGCACAGCGCCGCAGCCGGTGCGCTGAAACTGACGCCACCCAGCCGCGCACCGGCGTAATAGGCCAGTGGCCCGGCGATCATGCCCAGCAGCGCGGCCAGACCCAGGCGCGGCTGCAGCCAGCGCAGGCTGACATTGAGCGTGGTGGCAAACAGCATCCACATCGCCACCATCCAGTACGGCGCCAGTTGCGCGTGCCACTGACCGGAGGGAAAGCGCAGCAGACCCAGACCGGTCAGCAGCGAATCGGCCAGAAACCCCAGCAGACCGCTCAGCGCGATCAGCGCCAGTTCCGCGCCCGGGCGCGGCGCCCGAGACAGATGCAGGGCAATCACCGCCACGGCCACCACCGGACCCAGCCACGGCCAGCCGTGTGCGCCACCGAGCACGCAAGCGAACCAGCCGATCTGAAAGGCCATGATATTCAGCAGCATGGCAGCGCCTCCGCCATATCCTGCATCCGAGTCCAGGCGCTCAGCTCAGCACCGGCAGCAGCGGCTCACGCCGGCACTGGGGCTTGGTCAGCAGCAGTTGCACCGTACCGATGGCGCGCTCCTGAAAACCGCCCTCGCAGTAGCACAGGTAGTATTCCCACATGCGGATGAAGCGCTCGGGAAATCCAAGGCTGCGCACCCGCTCGCGGTTGGCCAGGAAGCGTTGCCGCCAGTGGCGCAAGGTGATGGCGTAATGTGCGCCGATGTCTTCGAGGTGGAAGATGCGCAGATCGGTCACGCGGGTCAGGGTCTGCGCCATGCGCGTCAGTGAGGGCAGAAAACCGCCGGGAAAGATGTAATGGCGGATGAAATCGACTTCACTGCGGTACTGGTCGTACTTCTGATCGGCGATGGTGATCGCCTGCAGCAGCATCAGCCCCTGTGGCTTGAGCAGCCGGGCGCAGGTCTGGAAATAGCTGTCCAGATGACGTTCGCCAACCGCCTCGATCATCTCGATCGATACCAGCTTGTCATACTGGCCGCACAGGTCGCGGTAGTCCTCGCACAGCACCGTAATCCGATCCTCCAGACCGGCAGCACGCACCCGCTCACGGGTCAGCCGGTACTGCTCCTGGGAAATGGTGGTGGTGGTCACCCGGCAGCCGTAGTGCTGCGCAGCATGCAGGGCAAAACCACCCCAGCCGCTGCCGATTTCCAGCAGATGATCTGCCGGTTGCAGCGCCAGCTTGCGGCAAATGCGGTCGATCTTGGCCAGCGAAGCCTCGTGCAGGCTGCTTTCGGCATGGGGAAAGATCGCCGCCGAGTACATCAGGGTTTCATCCAGGAACAGCCGGTAGAACTCATTGCCCAGGTCGTAATGAGCAGCGATGTTGGTGCGGCTGCCGCGACGGCTGTTATCGCGCCCACGGTTGAACAACCGAAACAGCGGCATCATCAAGCGGGTCAGGCCCTGTTCCAGACCGAGCAGCGCGTCCTGATTGCGCACGAAGATGCGCACCAGGGCCGGCAGATCATCACAGGACCAGTCGCCCGCCATGTAGCCTTCGCCGACGCCAATGCTGCCGCGCAGGGCCAGCAGGCGATAGGCGTTGGCATCGTGGATGGTCACGGTGGCCTGCAATTCGCCCGGCGCAGCGCAGCCAAAGACCTGCGTGCCTTCGCTATCCACCAGCGTCAGACTGCCGTATTCCAGCTTGGCCAGGCGCTGCAACACCGCCTGGCGCAGCCAGCGTTCGCTCCAGTGCGGCGGCGTGGCGGTCGTCGATTCGTCCAGCGGGGAGGACATCGTCGATTCGGGGTACATGACCTTATCTCTCCATCGGTTGGGTGGATGCCGGCGGATGGGCGAAGAGCGGAATCCGCTTCAGCAACAGACGCAGCGCTTCCCAGTGAATGGCGGCGACCACTTTCAGGGTCATCAGCGGAAAGCGTGCCAGTACGCCGGCCATGCCGCGGCCATCAAGCGGCCGGCGGCGCAGGCTGAGCGTGGCATCGAGCAGACGGGACTGGCCCTTGAGCACGTCCAGATGCACCGCCAGATGCGGTCCCGGCGAGGTGGAATGCCAGCCATAGTGCACATCCATGGGCAGGAAGGGCGACACGTGCAGGGCCTTGGCGAAGTCGGCCCGCTGCCGGCCATCATCCTGATCAGCTACATCGAGCACATAGGCGATCTTCTCGCCCCAGGGGGTATTGGTGACCTCAGCGACCAGTGCATCCAGCGCTTCGCCATCGGGCTTGAAGCAGTAATAGATGCTGATCGGGTTGACGCAATAACCGAAATAGCGCAGATGGGTCAGCAGGCGGATCGGGCCTTGCGGGCGGCGACCGGTGCGTTGCTCGACCAGATCACGCACCTGGGTATCCAACGGCACGGCTGGATCGCCGAAATGATCAGCGCGGCGCAACCAGGCCAGCGCCGGACGCCGCGTTGACCACAGCCAGCGGCCCTTAAACACCGTGTCCAGTTCCGCCAGATCCAGATAGACCATGAACAGGCTGTAGCGGAAGGCGTGGCGGCGCGGGAAAAAGCGCCGATGGCGAACATGGCCCACATAGAGACAACTGTGGCCGCTCATGCCGCTACCTGCCAGCCGGCGCTCAGGTCGCGCGCCACCGCCAGGCCACTGTCCACCCCGTCTTCATGGAAGCCGTTGCGCCAGTAGGCCCCGCAATACCAGGTGCGGTTGACGCCGCTGATCTCGGCACGGCGCGCCTGGGCCTGGACACCGGCGGTGGTGAATACCGGGTGGTGATAGGTGGTGCGGTAGAGCATGCGCGCCGGGTCAATGGCGTCGCTGCGGTTGAGGGTAACGCAGAAGGTTTGCGGCGCTTCCAGGCCTTGCAGGATGTTCATGTTGTAAGTGACCGCGACCCGATCACGGGGTTGCGCCGGCAGATGGTAGTTCCAGGCCGCCCAGGCCAGTCGCCGCTGCGGTAGCAATCGGGTATCGGTATGCAGCACCACATCGTTTTCCTGATAGGGCAGCGCACCGAGAATCTCCCGCTCCTGCGCACTCGGATCGGCCAGCAGGCGCAGCGCCTGATCGCTGTGGGTGGCGATGATCACCTGATCGAAGTATTCCACCGCCCCGCCAACCGGCTTGATTTCGACCTGGCCGGCCTGGCGGCGCAGCCATTCCACCGGACAGTTCAGGCGGATGCGCTCGCGAAATGGTGCCACCAGCGCCTCGACATAACAGCGCGAACCGCCGGTGATCACCCGCCATTGCGGCCGATCCTTGACGCTGAGCAGGCCGTGATTCTTGAAGAAACGCACGAAGAAGCGCGCCGGCATCTGGCCCATGATCGCCGGTTCCGCGGACCAGATCGCCGCCGCCATCGGCAGGATGTAGTGGTCGATGAATTCACGGCTGTAGCGCCCGGCGCGCAGGCAGTCATCGAGGCTGGAATCCTGTTCCTGTTCAAGCAGCGCCGGCGCCTCGCGGTTGAAGCGCAGGATGTCGCGGATCATGCGGTGGAACGCAGGCCGGAACAGGTTGCGCCGCTGGGCGAACAGGGTGTTGAGAGTCTCGCCGTTGTACTCCAGACCGCTGCGCGCGCAGCGCACGCTGAAACTCATCTGGGTCGGCCGCGAGGCAACCTGAAGCCGGTCGAGCAGCTCGATGAACTGCGGATAGGTCCAGTCGTTGAACACGATGAAACCGGTGTCCACCGCATAGGGCCGCCCCTGCACCTCGACATCCACGGTGTGGGTGTGGCCGCCGATGTAGTCGCCGGCCTCGAACAGGGTCAGTGCATGGTCGCGGTGCAAGGCCCAGGCGGCACTCAGGCCGCTGATGCCGGTGCCGATGATGGCAATACGCATGGTGGCGATTCCTGGATTTTCTAAAGCCGGTTCTTGATGGCGCGGATCACGCTGCCGAGCACGGGCACCCGCTCGTAGATGAACTCACCCATATCGAAATAATCACGGTGATGGTGCACGCGCCCGTCATCGCCAAAGCGCAGATGACTGACGCCGCGCAGCTCCAGAGTTTCGCCAGGCCGGAAGCGCGCATGCTCAAAGCGCATCAGCCAGACCAGCATGCCCTGCTGCTCTTGAATCACCTCGGCATCGAAGCTGAACTGGCAGGAACGCACACCCTCGTACAGCCGCCCGTAGTAATCGCGCAGCGCCGGCAGACCGTGCAGTTCATGCACCGGATCGCGGAAGTGCACGTCCGGCGCGTAGATCTCATCCAGCAGCGTCAGCGTGTCCCGATTCAGTTGATTAAAAATGGTTTTAAAGCGCTCCAGCGGTCCTGACATGGACATGGTCTCCTGCTGTGGGGCGGATCTTAAAATATTGGACATTACTTGTACATTATTGATAGTATTTGTACAAGATAAATCCAACTGTTGGCAGCAGCACGGCAAAAGGAGCAAAACAATGACAGCGATCGCGATGGTGACAGGCGCCAGTGGCGGACTCGGGCAAGCGCTGGCGCGGGAACTGCGTCAGGCCGGCTGGCAACTAGCGCTGGTTGGGCGCGACCGGGAACGGTTGCGCGCGGTCTTTAACGCCGATGAACTGTGCATCGAGGCGGACGTGTCCACGCCCGGGGGCGCTGGTGCGGCACTGGCGCAGTGTCAGCGCGAACTGGGCGTGCCGACCGCGCTGGCCCATTGCGCCGGAACCACGCTGCTGGCACCGCTGCATCGCACCCCAGCCGAGCAGTATCGCGCCTGTCTGAGCGCCAATCTCGACAGCGCCTTTTTCACCCTCGGCGCCTTTGTCGATGCCCTGCGCGAGGCCCGGCAACCGGGCGCGGCGGTACTGGTGTCCTCGGTGGTGGCACGGATTGGCGTGGCCAATCACGAAGCGATCGCTGCGGCCAAGGCCGGCATCGAAGGCTTGACGCGCTCCGCGGCGGCCACGTATGCGGCGTCACGGATTCGGGTCAACGCGGTCGCGCCGGGCATTCTGGACACGCCGGCGGTCGCGCGGATCATCGGCAACGAAACCGGCCGGACTGCTGCCGCCAAGCAATATCCGCTCCCCGGCATCGGCGACCCGGCCGATCTGGCGCGGCTGATAGCCTGGCTGCTGTCGGAACAGGCCGGCTGGATCACCGGTCAGGTGTGGGCGATGGATGGCGGTTTTTCCAGCGTGCGGCCTCTAGTTCGCTAACTGCATCCGCAGTCGCCAGCGATCTGCCATCGGCGCTATGATGGAAGGAGAATCCCTTTCAGACCCCGACTCCAGACCGTGGCGGTATCGAGGTACGCAGGCATGGCGCCCGACCAACCCCTCTCCGATAAATGCCAAGACAGTCTCGACACCGTCTCCACGCCAGCGGATGCAGACAGCGCTCGCCTGCGCGCCCTGGCACTGCAGGCCCTGCGCAAGGGCGATTTGCGCTGGGCGGAAGAGGCCCTGACACAGGCTGATCTCAGCCTGGCGCAACTGGTCGAGGATCTGCGCGTCTATCAGGCCGAGCTGGAAATCCAGAACGAAGAATTGCGGCAAAGCCAGCACAGTCGCGAGCAGGCGCTGGCGCGTTTTAGCACCCTGTTCGCCGCATTACCGGTAGCGGCGCTGGTGGTGGACCGCTACGGGCGCATTCTCGATACCAACAATGCCGCCCTGCAGCGCTTTGAACTCGATGCGCCTGGACATCGCCGCCGCCTGTTCGGCCATCTGGTCGTCGAAACCGATCGCAGCACGATCCGCGCGACCTTTTCCGAGGCCCATGCCAACCCCTGGGGCAGCATCTGCCGGCGCGCCATCAGTTTTCTCAACGAGAACGGCAGCGTCTTCACTGGCGATCTGTATATCGCAGCGCTGAATACGGAACAGGATCAGGATGGCTGCCAGCTCATCTGTGTCATTCTCGATCAGACCGAAACCCTGCGCGCCGAGCAAGCCCTCAGCTATGCCTCCTTTCAGGCTGGACTGGCGGAGATGAGCACCACGCTGCTGCACAACATCGGCAACGCTATCAATG
>DAITNL010000118.1:0-10202 GCA_036834665.1 Candidatus Competibacteraceae bacterium
TCTTGAACGGATTGGCGACCAGCTTGCCGGTGCCCGGCTCGGGTACTTCCTTGGCCAGCGCCAGCCACAGGTCCCCGAGGGTCAGCGCCATTGGCTTGTTCTTTTTTGAGGAGGCAATCACGATCCCGTCAAAGCCGATATTGACCTCGATGATCTCCTTGACGCCATTTTTGGCGCAGGTCTCGATTTCTGATTTCTTGATTGGCCGCGAGGCGTTGGCGATGTCCGGATATTCGGTGCCGACGCCGCTGCAGAACAGCTTGAAGCCGCCGCCGGTGCCGGTCGATTCCACCTTCGGGGTCTTGAAACTGCTGTTGGTTTTGCCGAACTGTTCGGCTACGGCGGTCGAGAACGGGTAGACGGTTGACGAGCCAACGATGCTGATGTAGTCACGCGCGGACTGCGCCTGCACGGCACCGGCCAGGCTAAGGGTTGCAGCGAGGGCAAGGGCGATTTTCTGCTTGATCACGGAACAGCCTCCGAATCGGTCTTGTTGTAACTGTATGGTGAAATTAAAAATCCTCGTCATCCTGAGGATTGCAATCGCAAAGGCTAAGCTAAAACTACTACGGAATAACGGCCTTTATATTGCATTTGTATGTCATTTTTATTGCATCACGTCTGGGCTGGTGGGCAGCGTGTGCGTGCGCCAAATCGGCGGTTGGCGGTTGGCTTTCGGGCTGCGCTGGATTATGGTTTGAAACATTGAAGAGACATGGGCGGAGATGTCGATGCAGCAGCGTGTGGATGGGCAGGAACGGACAATTCTAATCAGCGGCTGTTCCTCGGGGATTGGCCGTTGCGCCGCTGAAGGGTTGCGGGCGCGGGGCTGGCGGGTGTTCGCTACGGCGCGCCAGCCGGCTGATGTGGCCCGGCTCCAGGCAGCGGGGCTGGAAAGCCTGCTGCTGGATTTAAGCGATTCCGCGTCCATCCAGACGGCGGTGGCGACGGTGCTGGAGCGCAGCGGCGGGCGGCTGGATGCGCTGTTCAACAATGCCGCCTACGGTCAGCCGGGCGCGGTGGAGGATCTGAGCCGCGCCGCGCTGCGCGAGCAGTTCGAAGTCAACCTGTTTGGCACCCAGGAGCTGAGTAATCAGGTGATTCCGGTGCTGCGCCGTCAGGGCCATGGCCGGATTGTCTACAATAGCTCGGTGCTCGGGCTGGTGGCTTTTGCCTACCGGGGCGCCTATGTCGCCAGCAAGTTCGCCCTGGAAGGTCTAGCGGATACCCTGCGCCAGGAATTGCGCGGCACCGGGATTCACGTTTGCCTGATCGAGCCGGGGCCGATTCTCAGCCGTTTTCGCGACAATGCCCATGCCGCCTATCAGCGGCACATCGATGCCACCCACAGCGCGCATCGGGAGCAGTATGCGGCGATGGAAGCACGGCTGCTCAAGGAAGGACCGGCGGCGCCGTTTACCCTGCCGCCTGAGGCGGTGCTGAAGCGGCTGATTCATGCCGTGGAAAGTCCCCGTCCCCAGGCGCGCTATTTTGTCACGGCGCCAACGTATCTATTTGCCCTGTTGCGTCGCCTGCTGCCCACGTCGGCTCTGGATCGGCTACTGCTGCGGGCCAGTGGCGGCGGGCGGCGCTGAACGCCGCTCAGTCCCGCGCCCGGCGTGCCGGCGAACGCCAGGAAATACCAAGAGGTCCTGCGTGATCATGTCCGACCCATCCGCTCAGGCGCACCATGCCCATGTCTTGCGCGTGGTGGTGATCTACGCCATTTTCGCCGCGCTGTGGATCCTGCTGTCCGACAAGGCCGTGGAATGGTGGCTGAGTTCGCCGCAGGCGCTGACCCTGGCCAGTACCCTCAAGGGCTGGCTGTTCATCGCCGTCACCTCCCTGCTGTTGTATGGCCTGCTGCGGCGGCGCTGGGTTGGGCCTGATGCCTTATCGAATACGGATATGCGGCCACTGCGTCCGGCGCTGCTGGTGCTGGTGCCGCTGATCCTGGGTCTGACGATTGCCGCGATCAGCCGGACCATCGCCGAAGCGCGCGAGACCCAGATCGCGCGCCTGCAGACTATTGCTGATCTGAAAGCCCAGCAGGTCGCGGACTGGTTCGAAGAGCGTATACGGAACGCGCGCATCATTCACACCAGCGAAGCCATGGCGGCGTTTTATCAACGCTGGCGCGAAACTGGCGATACCCAGAGCCGCGATCGCCTGTTCAAGCGCCTGAACGAGTTTGCCAATCTGGGCGCCTTTGATGCGGTCACACTGCTCGATGAGCAAGGACAGTTCCTCTGGTCCAGCAAGCCCGGCGAAGAGACGGATTCTGCTCTTGATGCCAAGGTCCACGCCGAGCGCCTGCGTGCGCCCCAGACCGGCGAGGTGCATTGGATCCAGCCCTATCGCGATGCTCAGGGCCAGGCGCATCTGGATTTTGTGGCCACCCTGCCGATGATGGCCGGATCGCCCCGCCCTATCGTCATCCTGCATGCCGATGGCGCGCATTATCTGCCCCGGCAACTCGGCGACTGGCCGGTGCCCAGCCCCAGCGGGGAGATCGTGCTGTTTCGCCGTGATGGCAAGCAGATCATCTTTCTCAATCCGTTGCGGCATGCGCCCGATGCGTTGTTGCGCCTGAACAGATCTGCGGATGATTCACTGTTGCTGGCGGCGCAACTGATGCGGAGCACGGTCGGCCTGAATCATATCCTGGAAGGCCGCGATTATCGGGGTGTGTCGGTGTTCGGGGTCGGGCGCGATATTCCGGGCAGCGACTGGTACCTGTTGGCCAAGCTGGACCGGGTAGAGCTGTATACCGAGGTAACTGGCAATGTGCTGTGGATTACCCTGGCGGGGATATTGGCGCTGTTCGTGACCATGGCCGGCCTGTATCTGATCCGGCAGCGCCAGCAACTGGCGATCGCCCAGGGCACGCAACAGGCCCAGTCGGAGCGGCTGCGGGCGCTGCACCTGCTGGCCGCGATTGCCAACAACTCCACCGATGCCATCTTTGCCAAGGATCTCCAGGGGCGCTACATCCTGTTCAACCGTCAGGCCGAACAGGTCGCCGGCAAGGCCGAATCGGAGGTGCTCGGTCAGGATGACAGGATACTGTTCCCGCCCGAGCAGGCGGCCATGATCATGGCCAATGATCAGGCAGTGCGCGACAGTGGCCGGGTGATGACATGCGAGGAACGGCTGGATACCGTACGGGGTCCGGTGACCTATCTGGCCATCAAGGGACCGCTGTATGATGCCGAAGGGCACATCATCGGTACCTACGGCATTTCCCGCGATATCAGCGAGCGCAAGCGCATCGAGGACACCCTGGCGCTGCAATCGCGCCGTGCCGAAGCGCTGCTGGAATTGCCGCGGGTTGCCGAGGAAGTCGATGAGGTTGCCTTTCTGCAGCGCGGCCAGGAACTGGCCGAGGAGCTGACCGGCAGTTGCATTGCTTTCATTCACTTCGTCAACGACGATGAGGAAACCATTGAACTGGTCACCTGGTCGCGGCGCACCCTGCACGACTACTGCAAGGCCGTGTTTGATCGCCACTATCCAGTCAACCAGGCGGGTCTGTGGGCCGATGCTCTGCGCCAGCACCAGCCGCTGATCTGCAACGATTATGCCGCCGATGTGCGCCGGCGCGGCTTGCCCGAGGGTCACGCACCCCTGCAGCGGCTGTTGTCGGTTCCGGTGATCGAAAATGGCCGGGTGGTGATGCTCACCGGCGTGGGCAACAAAGCCAGCGACTACAACGAGCTGGACGTGGAAACGGTGCAGTTGATCGGTAACGAGCTGTGGCGCATCGTGCAGCGCCGCCGCGCCGCCCTGCAACTGCGCAAGCTCGCCCAGGCGGTGGAACAGAGTCCCGAGAGCATCGTCATCACCGATCTGGATGCGAATATCGAATACGTCAACCAGACTTTCGTCAACGCTACCGGTTACAGCCGTGATGAAGTGCTGGGCTGCAACCCGCGCCTGCTGAATTCGGGCCAGACCACGCCGGAAACTCATGCAGCCCTGTGGACGGCGCTGAGTCAGGGTCAGCCCTGGAAGGGCGAGTTCATCAACCGGCGCAAGGACGGCAGCGAATACACCGAATTTGCCATCATCACCCCGCTGCGTCAGGCCGATGGCCGCATCACGCACTATGTGGCGGTCAAGGAGGACATCACCGAGAAAAAGCGCGTCGGCGCCGAACTCGATCGCCATCGCCATCATCTGGAAGAGCTGGTCGAAGAGCGCACCGCACAGTTAATCGAAGCACGCGAACGCGCCGAGGCGGCCAATCGCGCCAAGAGCGCCTTCCTGGCCAATATGAGCCACGAGATCCGCACACCGATGAATGCCATCATCGGCCTGACGCACCTGCTGCGGCAGACCGAAAGCAACCCGGAACAGGCCGCGCGCCTCGGGCGCATCGACAGCGCCGCCCGGCATCTGCTATCGATGCTCAACGACATTCTCGACCTGTCCAAGATCGAAGCCGGCAAGCTGGTGCTGGAACAGACCGATTTTGCCCTTGGCGCGCTGCTTGATCATGTGCGCTCGCTGGTTGCCGAATCGGCCCAGGCCCGGGGCTTGAGCGTGGAGGTGGAAGGCGATGATATGGCGCTGTGGCTGCGCGGTGATCCGACCCGCCTGCGTCAGGCATTGCTGAACTATGTCGGCAACGCGGTCAAGTTCACCGAACACGGTTCGGTAACGCTGCGCGTGCGCCTGCTGGAGCAGGAACGCGACCGGACGCTGGCGCGCTTCGAGGTGCAGGATACCGGTATTGGCATTGCCGCCGCAGATCAGGCGCGCCTGTTCGCGGCGTTTTCCCAGGCGGATGCCAGCGTCACGCGCAAATATGGCGGCACCGGGCTGGGGCTGGCGATCACCCAGCGTCTGGCACAACTGATGGGCGGAGCGGTTGGTGTGGAGAGTACGCCGGGACAGGGGAGCACCTTCTGGCTGACCGCGTGGCTGGAGCGAGGACATCCGGTCCTGATGGCGCCGGTGGCAAGCCCGGGCCATGACAGCAGTGCGCGGCTGCGTCAGCACCATGCCGGAAACCGGGTGCTGCTGGTCGAGGATAATGTGGTGAATCGTGAGGTGGCGCTGGATCTGCTGCGCGGGGCGGGGCTGGTGGTGGATACGGCTGCGGATGGCTGCGAGGCGATAGTGCAGGTCAACCGGCAGACCTATGCCCTGGTGCTGATGGATGTGCAGATGCCGGTGATGGATGGCCTGACCGCGACCCGTCTGTTGCGCGAGCGCTTCGAGGCCACGCGTCTGCCGATCCTGGCCATGACCGCCAATGTATTCGAGGAGGATCGGCGTGCCTGTCTGGCTGCGGGCATGAATGATTTTGTCGCCAAGCCCATGGATCCGGAGCAGCTGTTTGCCGCGTTGCTGCGCTGGCTGCCGGCGCGGATCGACGATGGCCCGGCGCTCACCGACCCGGTAGCCCTATCGCCATCGCTGGATCCGCAACTGACGCAGCTGGCGAAGATCCAGGGTCTGGACTGCGCCGCCGGCCTGCGTGTGCTCAACAGTCATCAGTCCCGCTATATCGAACTGCTGCGCCGCTGCGCTCTGGACCATGCCGGCGACATGGCGCTTTTGCGCCGGATGCTGGCTGAGGGCGACCGTGCTGCTGCCCGGCGGCTGGCGCACTCGCTCAAGAGCGTGTTTGGCAATCTGGGTTTGCCGCTGCTGCAGGATCGCGCCACGGCACTGGAAGCGGCGCTGGCGACCGGTGCCGATCCAGGATGCATTGGCGGGCAGGCCGATGCATTGGCGGCGGAATTCAATACGCTGGCCGGACAACTGCTGGCTGTTTTGGATACGCCGCTGCAGGACTGCAGTGTGGTGGATGTGGCCCAATTGCAGCCGGTACTCGCTGAACTGGTGTCACTGCTGACTGCCGCCGATTTGCGCGCTACGCAGGTTTTCACCCAGCACCGGGCGCTGTTCCGGCTGGCCTTCGGCATGCGGGCGCAACAACTGGAGCGGCACATCGAGCGCTTTGAATATGCCGAAGCACTCGATCTGCTGGACCCATGATGCAGTTGCGCCCAGCCCTGAGCAGCGCGATGCGCACCCTCGACGAAAAGCCTGGGGCGCGCCTTTCGTCGCGTGCCTAGCGCTGGCGTGGCCGCGCCATCGCCGCCATGACCGCGCGCAGATCCAGCCACCACTGGTGCAGCGGTCGCCGGCAACGGGTATCGGTCATATCGGGCATCTGTTTAAGCGGGAAGGTGGTGACCTTGCCCTCGGCCAGACCGATGAAGGCCCCAGCTGCGGTGCCGCGCTCCAGTTCGCCGGTCAGGAAATCAATGCAGTGTGCCGCCAGCCGGGTCGCCAGCACCCGGTCGAAGGGCGAGGGATTGCCGCCCTGTTGAATATGGCCGAGCACCGCATGACGCACATCGAACAGCTCGCCGCCTTCCTCCTCGAACAGCCGGCACAGGAAATCGGTGGTGTAGTGGTCGTTGGCGTACTCGCCGCGAATGGTCAGGTACAGGCGCCGGCCTTCGCGGAAGCTGGCGATCATGTGTTCGACATCGGCCTGCAGACCCTTGAGGGTGATGCCTTCCTCGGGCAGGTAAATGCGCTCGGCACCGCCGGCCAGACCGCTCATCAGCGCCAGATAGCCACAATGACGGCCCATGGTTTCCACCACGAAGCAGCGCCGCGCCGCCATCGCCGACTGCTTGATGCGATCCAGCGCGGCGACGATATCGTTGAGCGCGGTATCGGCGCCGATGCTCAGATCCGAGCCGGGCAGGTTGTTATCAATGGTCGCCGGCAGACAGATGATCGGGATCTTGAACGCCGGGTAACGGTCGCGCTCGCTGTACAGCCGGTAGGCCGCTTCATAGGCCATCCAGCCGCCGATCACCAGCAGGCCGTTGACATGGTGCGTTTCCAAAGCGCGCGCTACTGAATAAAGCTGCTCGACGCTCGGTAGCTGCCGGGTCGTGCCCAGTTCGGCGCCGCCCGTCGCGGTCCAGCCTTCGACATCGCCCCAACTGAGCGTGCTGATCCGGCCATTGAGCAGCCCTTCAAAACCGCCATGCACGCCGAGCAGGGTATGGCCACGGTCCAGGCCCAGACGCACCGCGGCGCGCGCGGCGGTATTCATGCCCGGAGCCAGTCCGCCGCCGTGCAGCACCGCGATTCGCTGCGGCTGGGCCGGTGGCGCTACGCTCGGCAGCGCCTCGGCCATCGCCTGGAAAATCTGGAACATCTCGGTGAAGCTGCCGCCGCGCAGTGCCATCGCCTGGGCATAATCGCGGCGGGTAATCACCTCGGCGACGGCGCGGGTCTGCTGAACGCAGGGCATCAGCGGGACGCGGCAAACGCGGTTATAGCGCATGCCGATCAGTTGCGGTTCGCTCTCAGGTGTCGCCGTAAGCAGTTCCTGCACTGCGGCATGGCCGAGCAGGGTGCTCATCCAGCGGTCGAAGGCACTGGGTGTGCCGCCGCGCTGCACATGGCCGAGGATGGTGACGCGGGTATCCTCGCCGAGCCGGCTTTCCAGCACCTGACGCACATAGTCGGCGCTGATCGGCTGGCCCTGGCGATCGATCGCACCCTCGGCGACTACGACGATACTGTCGCGGCGACCGGCAGCGCGACCGTTGCGCAGCAGTTCGCACATCTGCGCTTCCCAGCCTTCGGGCGGCGGGTTCTCCGGAATCAGCACATAGTCGGCGCCGCCGGCGATGGCGCTCATCAGGGCCAGGTAGCCGCAGTGGCGGCCCATCACCTCAACCACGAAGCTGCGCTGGTGACTGGCGGCAGTGCTGGTGAGGGCATCGATGGCCTCGGTGATGCGGTGCAGGGCGGAATCGGCACCGATGGTCATGTCGGTGCCGACCATGTCGTTGTCGATGGAGCCAACCAGTCCGGCAATCATCAGCGCCGGATGGCGTGCCGCTGTATCGGCATCGATTGCACCCTGTTGCAGCAGTTCCGCGACCAGGTCCGGCCATTCGCGGCGGAAGGTGTCGGCACCGGTCAGGCTGCCATCGCCGCCGATCACCACCAGGCGGTCGATGCCGCGCTGCAGCAGGTTGAGCGCGGCGCGCAACCGGCCGGTGCGTTCGCGAAAGGCCAGGCAGCGCGCGGTGCCAATCATCGTGCCGCCCCGGTGCAGGATGCTGCCGACATCGTCCCAGGACAGCGGGCGGATGCGGTCGCCGCCATCTACCATGCCCTGATAGCCTTCGTAGATGGCGTGGACGGTAGTGCCCGCGTGCAGGGCAGCGCGCACCACGGCGCGCACCGCGGCGTTCATGCCCTGAGCATCGCCACCGCTGGTGAGGACGCCGATCTGGAGGGGGAGCGTGTCAGTCTCAGACATGGAAAGTGTCCTGCTTACAGGAAGTTGAAGGCGCTTGAAAAATCCCCTGCCGTTCGGAAAGGCGGGACAGGGGAACAGGCTGTTATCCACGCATCGCCCGCCGTTCTGGCCAGGAACTGGAGTGACTCCGGGTTGCGGAAACCCAGGAAGCATAAGGCATGCCGATTATCGGAATTTTAACGATTCCAGCGGCACTTCAGGGATAGCGGGAGGAATCACGCCAGCAGGTGAACGAGCAGCGTCTCGTAGATGCGGCTGAGCGTATCCAGGTCGGCGACGGCAATCTGTTCATTGGCCTTGTGAATGGTGGCGTTGAGCGGCCCCAGTTCAATAACCTGGGCGCCGGTCGGGGCAATGAAACGGCCATCGGAGGTGCCGCCGCTGGTGGATA
The DNA here is from genome assembly GCA_036834665.1 of Candidatus Competibacteraceae bacterium. GTDB lineage: Bacteria > Pseudomonadota > Gammaproteobacteria > Competibacterales > Competibacteraceae > RXIX01. Next base: position 8,706 of record DAITNL010000118.1, read on the forward strand.
GTTCTGCGTCCTGTCCGGTTTCGGCGCGGATCGCGGCCTGGGCTGCGGCGACCAGGGTGCCCGGCGCGGTGAAGAACGGTAATCCCGACAGGGTCCAGTCCAGGTCGTACTGGAATACCTGGCCGGTTTTGATTTCCTCGTTGAGCAGGGCGGTTTCGATCAGCAGGCGGGTGCGTTCCTGCAATTCCACGACCGTGACCGCCGGCGAGAAACGGAAGTTGAACAGCATCTCCAGTTCCCCGGGCACGACGTTGACCGCACCGGTGCCAGAGCGCAGGTTGGAGATCTGGAACGAGGTCGGCGGGAAAAAGTCGTGACCCTGGTCCCACACCTCATCAGTCAGCGCACCCAGCAGCGCGCCGATGGCGTGAATCGGGTTCTGGGCCAGGTGCGGATAGGCCACATGACCCTGCACGCCGCGCAGCAGCAGCCGGCCGTTGAGCGAGCCGCGCCGGCCGTTCTTGATCACGTCGCCGATGCGGGCGCTGCTGGACGGTTCGCCGACCAGGCACCAGTCGATCCTTTCGCCGCGTGCCTGCAGATGCTCGACGACCCGGACCGTGCCATCGACCGCTGCGCCTTCCTCGTCGCTGGTGATCAGGAAGGCGAGGGAGCCGCGCGGCCGGGGATGGGTGGCCAGAAAGCGTTCGCAGGCCGTGATCATTGCCGCCAGGCTGCCTTTCATATCCGCCGCACCACGCCCGTACAAAATGCCATCGCGCAGTTCCGGGGTGAACGGTGGCGATTGCCACTGTTCCAGCGGGCCGGGCGGTACCACGTCGGTGTGCCCGGCGAAGGCCAGCACGGGCGTGCTATCGCCCAGTCGCGCCCAGAGATTGTCAACCGCACCGAAGCGCAGCCGCTCCAGGCGAAAGCCGAGCGCTGCCAGCCGGGCACTCAATACATCCTGGCAACCGGCATCCTCCGGGGTGATCGAAGGCCGGCGGATCAGGTCGAGAGCAAGAGCCAGAGTCGTGGACATTGCGATCCGTTTTGCAGCAGGGACAAGGAGAGAGGGCGCACCCAGACAGGGCGCGCAGCTTGGTGCAGATGCTCAGGGCTTGGAGCTATTCTTAGTGGGTCTCGGCGAATACGTCGGTCAGCGTGACTGCGATCAGGACCCGTTCACCCCAGGATAGCCGGGTTTCGGGGCTTGCCGTCATGATCCGTTGCCGATCAGCGGCCGAAAGCGGGCCAAACTTGGCCTGGAGCAGACGTTCCAGGAACAGCGTTTCACCCTCGGTTCGGCCTTCGGCACGGCCTTCGGCACGGCCTTCAACACGGCCTTCAACACGGCCTTCGACACGGCCTTCGACACGGCCTTCAAGCTTGCCCTGTTCAACTAGCTGCTGTGCGGTGGAAATCATCGTGGCCTCCAGATCGGGCGAAACAGGTGAATTGAGCAAGGCCCGCCATTGCGCCGGTTCGCTGAGGAATTCACGTTGGAGTTTCACCGTGATTGATTTCGCCTCGGTCCATCCTCGACTCATCAATCCG
>DAITNL010000119.1:0-510 GCA_036834665.1 Candidatus Competibacteraceae bacterium
AGAGTGGATATTGATCCCGGCTGTTGGCCTGAGATAGCGCTAGGGGGCTTCGGCTGATTGGACTGCGCCCTTTCCCACAGCCGGGATTTCTTTTTTAGGTAGTCGGTTCGAGAGACCAGGCCGCTACCTACGCTGTAAAACACCCCGTCTTTATCCCGCTTCACCGATACGAAGGCAATCTTGGCTTTGCCGTTTTCCTTGACCAAGATAAAGCTGTTGTTTTTCCCCTCAAAAATTGCAGTGAAATGCTGAGCAACATCTTCGATCAGCGCCTCGGTTGATGAATAGCCGTTTTGCGCCAGTTCCGTTGCGCGCAAGTCACGATCAATATGCACCTTGCCAAACCCGCGTCCGGTGGCGTCATCGTGAAACCCTATTTGGAGACGTATGGGGCCTTCAGGTTGCTTGATAGCAATAGCGGCATTGCCAGCAATACGGCCAAAATCAATGCTTCCTGATGATGAAGCAACAAAAGCGTTAGAGTCTTTGGGCGGTTCGCCGTCGCCGCTC
>DAITNL010000119.1:520-10125 GCA_036834665.1 Candidatus Competibacteraceae bacterium
CTCCCACTTCCGCCACTTCCGCCATTGCCTTTTCCACCGCCGTTGCCGTTGCCATTGCCTTCCGGGGCCGGGGCAGTCAGGATCTTGGGTTTAAACAACCCCTCGACGTTCTGCCTGGCCTCATCGAGGAGTTCAGCGGGAATGCCCTTGATGGCTTCAAGCTTGGCCAGGTACAGCTTCTTGTAGACCTCACCCTGCTTGGGCGCGTGCTGGGCATCCACCCTGGCATGGGCCACGACATGAGCAATCTTGGCCTTGAAGGCGTCCAGCTTCTCGGGGCTGACAGGCTTGGGCGCAGCAGGCTTACGCGGCTTTTTAACTTTCTCGGTCTGAATATGGCTGGATGCCACCTCATCATCCGCATGGCCGAACAGATTGCCACTCAGCGGATGATCCGGCTTTTTCAGAGCCCGACGGCGCAGGCCGGTGTACGGGGCAACCGGTTTGCCGGTCTTCTTGTTGACGTAGCCTTTCACCGGCGTCATGGTCCCGAACAGACCGAACTGTTCAGCCTTGGAAAAGAACAGGAATACGGCGTTGTCAGGGATAACGGTGTCGAGGAAATAGGCCATGGGTTCGCATCCAAAAGTGATGCGTACAGCCTACTGTCACGACCGGCGGGCGTGTCCAGCGAGTATCAGATGTGGCTGCGCGGCCTGTTGGCCGAAGCCAAGTTACCGGCGGTCGTGTAGGGGCGACCTCCGAGTATGTGGAACGCGCGCAGAGCACAGGCCAACTGGAGTCAGGAGGCAGGAGGCAAAAACCCTCTTCTGCCGGCGGTCTGGAATGCTCAGCTCGCTGCCAGCCAGTCGCGCGGCTGTAAAAATACGTCGTAGAGCCGGGCCTCAGGGCTGCCCGGCTGCGGTTGCCAGTTGTATTCCCAGCGCACCTGCGGCGGCAGGGACATCAGGATCGACTCGGTGCGCCCGCCGGATTGCAGGCCGAACAGCGTGCCGCGATCCTGGACCAGATTGAACTCGACATAGCGGCCGCGCCGGTAGAGCTGGAACTCGCGTTCGCGTTCGCCATAGGGCAGGTCGCGGCGGCGTTCGACAATCGGCAGATAGGCCGGCAGGTAATGATCGCCGACGCTGCGCAGAAAAGCGAAGCAGCGCGCGAAACCGCCGGCGTTGAGATCGTCGAAAAACAACCCGCCGATGCCGCGCAGTTCCTGGCGATGCTTGAGGAAAAAATACTCGTCGCACCACTGCTTGTAGCGCGGATACAAATCGGCGCCAAACGGCGTGCAGGCATCGCGCGCGGTGCGGTGCCAGTGCACGCAATCCGCTTCGAAACCGTAATAGGGTGTCAGGTCGAAGCCGCCGCCGAACCACCACACCGGCGCGGCGTCGGGCGTGGCGGGTACGGTGCTGAAGAAACGCACGTTGGCGTGCGAAGTCGGCACATAGGGATTGCGCGGGTGCACGACCAGCGACACGCCGAGTGCTTCAAAGCCGCAGCCGGCCAGTTCCGGACGCTGCGCGGTGGCCGAGGGCGGCAGACGGGCGCCGCGCACATGGGAAAAATTGATGCCGGCCTGCTCGAACAGCGCGCCCTCGCGCAGCACGCGGCTGCGCCCACCACCGGCCAGCGCTGCACCGGTCGCCGGGCGCTCCCAGACATCCTCGATAAAGCGGGCGCCGCCATCGGCTGCTTGCAGCGCTTCGGTCAGGGACTGCTGCAGCGCCTCCAGATACTGGCGCACGGCGCTGCTGCCGGGTGAGTCGGCGGCGTGGTCGGGATCGGCGGTCACAGCCGTGGTCATGGTGCATCTCCAGGCAGCGGCAGGGCCGGCCATGATAGCAGGACCAGACCGCAAGACCAGCGTGGTGCAGGCTAGCTGTCGAGCGCGGGCGTCGCGCCGGCGAAACCGCATTGCCGCCAGGCTTCGTACACCACCAGCGCTACGGTGTTGGCAAGGTTGAGGCTGCGGCTGTTCGGACGCATCGGTACGCGCAGGCAATGCCCGGCGGGCATTGCATCCAGCACGCTCACCGGCAGGCCGCGGGTTTCCGGACCAAACAGCAGCGCGTCGCCCGGCTGATAGGTAACGCGGTGATAAAAGCAGGTGCCGCGGGTGCTGAAGGCGAACAGCCGCGTCGGTGCAACTTCGGCGCGATAGGCCGCCAGATCGCGATGCAGGCGCACCTCGGCCCACTCGTGATAGTCCAGACCGGCGCGGCGCAATTGGCGGTCGTCGAACTGAAAGCCGAGTGGCTGGATCAGATGCAGGCGCGTGCCGCTGTTGGCGCACAGGCGGATGATGTTGCCGGTGTTGGGTGGAATTTCCGGCTCGAACAGGACGATATCGAACATGGTGGTCGCGGGGAGCGGGCGGCGCCGCCCTACTCCATATGCAGTTCCTTGATCTTGCGGGTCAGGGTGTTGCGCCCCCAGCCGAGCAGCCGCGCCGCATCCTGACGATGGCCGCCGGTCTGTTCCAGAGCGACGCGGATCAGCACCCGTTCAAAATTGGGCAGCGCGGTATCGAGCAGATCCTGCTCACCGCGCGCCAGGCTCTGGCTGGCCCACAGGCGCAGCGCCGCTTCCCAGTCCGGTCCATTTGCGGTCACCGGGGCACGCTCACGCAACTCAGTGGGCAGGTCTTCGAGATGGATCTCCCGCCCCGAGGCCATCACTGTCAGCCAGCGGCACAGATTTTCCAACTGACGGACGTTGCCCGGCCAGTCCATGCGGCTCAGGTGACTTTCGGTTTCCGGGCGCAACTGCTTGGATTCAACGCCCAGCTCACGCGCCGCCTGGGCCAGGAAATGCCGGGTGAGCAGCGGGATATCCTCGCGGCGCCTGTTCAGGGCCGGCAACTGGATGCGGATCACGTTCAGGCGGTGGTACAGATCCTCGCGGAACAGGCCATCGCGCACCCGCTGTTCCAGGTTCTGATGGGTGGCCGCGATCACCCGCACATCGACCCGGGTCGGGGTGTGGCCGCCGACCCGATAGAACTCGCCCTCGGCTAGCACCCGCAAGAGCCGGGTTTGCAGCTCAGCGGGCATGTCGCCGATCTCGTCGAGAAACAGGGTGCCGCCGTTGGCCTGCTCGAAGCGCCCCTGGCGGGTGGCCTGGGCACCGGTGAAGGCACCGCGCTCGTGGCCGAACAGCTCCGATTCGAGCAGATCGCGGGGAATGGCGGCGGTGTTGATGGCGATGAAGGACTTGTCGGCGCGTGGACTGTGGCGGTGCAGCGCGCGGGCGACCAGTTCCTTGCCGGAACCGGATTCGCCCGTGATCAGCACGGTGATGTTGGAGCGCGACAGCCGGCCAATGGCACGGAATACCTCCTGCATCGCCGGGGCCTCGCCGATGATCTCCGGCAGGCGCTGCACCGGTTCCTGCGGTTCGAACTGCGGGCGGTGCGCCAGACAGGCGCGGCGCACCAGGGCCACCGCCTCATCGACATCAAAAGGCTTGGGCAGGTATTCAAAGGCACCACCCTGATAGGCGGATACCGCACTGTCCAGATCGGAATGGGCGGTCATGATGATCACCGGCAGTTCCGGGGCCTGCTCGCGCAGTCGCGACAGCAGTTCCAGGCCGTTCATCCCCGGCATGCGGATATCGGCCATGATCGCGTCTGGCCGCCCACGCCCGAGGGCATCCAGAACCCCGGCGGCGCTTTCGAAGGTCGAGACGGTCATGTTGTCGCGTTGCAGGGCTTTTTCCAGTACCCAGCGGATGGCATGGTCGTCGTCAATCACCCAAACATGTTCTTTTCTGGTCATCCGTTTTTACCCAAGGGCAGCAACAGTGTGAAAACAGTCTCGCCAGGCCGGCTGGCGCACTCGATCAGGCCGCCATGCTGGTTGACGATGCTCTGGGCGATCGACAGACCCAGGCCGGTTCCGCCTGGGCGACTGCTGATCATCGGGTAGAAGATGTACGCCTGCAGTTCGGCGGGAATGCCCGGACCGTTGTCGACCACATCCAGCCGCGCTACCAGCTTGTAGCGCTTGGGCCCGATGGTGTACTGACGCTGGACCCGGGTGCGCAGGGTGATCAAACCGCGCCCTTCCAGGGCCTGCACCGCGTTGCCGACCACGTTGAGCACGGCCTGGATCAGCCGGTCGGCATCACCCCACAGCGTCGGGATGCTCGGGTCATAGTCGCGTTCGATGCGAATGCCGGTCGGCGCCTCGGCTTCGATCAAGCTGCAGACCCGTTCGAGAATCTCGTGAATGCTGACATCGCCCTGATTGGGCAACTGGTTGGGGCCGAGCATGCGATCGACCAGATTACGCAGGCGGTCGGCTTCGCCAATGATGATCCCGGTATATTCGCGCAGCGCCGGGTGCGGCAGTTCCCGTTCCAGCAGCTGCGCCGCTCCGCGCAGTCCGCCGAGCGGGTTCTTGATCTCGTGGGCCAGGTTGCGCACCAGCGCCCGGGTGGTGTGGTGCTGAGCCAGAATATGTTCCTCGCGGTTGATGCGCAGCCGCCAATCCACCTGGCGGATTTCCAGCAGCAGTTCCTGCGGCGGGTCACGCTCCAGCAGGGGTGCCGCCGTACAATCGACGGTGACGGCGCGTTCCTGCGCGAAGGTCAGCTGCAGCTCGCGTTCGATATAGGGATGGCCGTTTTCCAGGCAGTGGCGCAGGCCAGCGATGAAGCCCTCAGCACCGATCACCAGTTCGGGCAGCGCCAGCTTGTGCGCCTTGCGAAAGCTCAGTTCGAACAGGGTTTCCGCTGCCGGGTTCATGAATGTCAGCCGCAAACGCCGGTCGAGCACCACGACAGCGATGCTCAGACCTTCCACGACGCGGCGATAGTAGTCTCTCAACAGCACGGTTACCTGCCTCCCGGTCCACCGGATGGGATATAGCAAAATCCGAACCAATCCACTGTTGCTGCGCTAGCAGTACTGGCTGCACAGATTTAGGCCGTTCAGGCAGTGATTCGTGTGCACAGCGGTGCCCACTGGCGCGCGCTGATTCAATCCAGTGCTGCTAATGCGCACTGTAATGGTGCATTGCTGTGGGCGCGACTGGCGCTTCCCGGAAAATAGTGCAGAAACGACAACGCCCCCGAAACGGGGGCGTCGCATCTGCGGGTGCGGAAAACGGCTGCCGGTCGCTAGACCGCGGCCGCACCGCAGCTTACAGGCTGTAGTACAGGTCGAACTCGACCGGATGGGTGGTCATGCGTACCCGGGTCACTTCCTCGTTCTTGAGAGTGATGTAGGCATCGATCAGATCGTCGGTGAACACGCCGCCCTTGGTCAGGAAGGCCCGATCCGCGTCGAGCGCCGCCAGCGCTTCGTCGAAGTAGAAGCAGACCTTGGGAATCTGCTTCTCTTCTTCCGGCGGCAGATCGTATAGATCCTTGTCCATCGGTTCGCCAGGATGGATCTTGTTCTGGATGCCATCCAGACCGGCCATCATCATCGCCGCGAAGGCCAGATAGGGATTGGCGGTCGAGTCGGGGAAGCGCACTTCGATGCGCCGACCCTTCGGGCTGGGCACATGCGGAATGCGGATCGAGGCGGAGCGGTTACGGGCTGAGTAGGCCAGCATCACCGGCGCTTCGAAATGCGGCACCAGGCGCTTGTAGCTGTTGGTGGAGGCATTGGTGAAGGCATTCAGCGCCTTGGCGTGTTTGATGATACCGCCGATGTAGTACAGCGCCATTTCCGACAGGCCCGCGTACTGGTCGCCGGCGAACAGGTTGACACCGTCCTTGGCCAGCGACTGGTGGACGTGCATGCCGCTGCCATTATCACCAACCAGCGGCTTGGGCATGAAGGTGACCGTCTTGCCGTAGCTCTGGGCCACGTTCTGGATCACGTACTTGAGCACCTGGACTTCTTCAGCCTTCTTGACCAGGGTGTTGAACAGCACGCCGATTTCGCACTGGCCGGCAGTGGCGACTTCGTGGTGGTGCACCTCAACGCCAATGCCCATTTCTTCCAGGGTCAGGCACATGGCAGCGCGGATATCGTGCAGAGAGTCGACCGGCGGCACCGGGAAGTAGCCGCCCTTGATGCCCGGACGGTGACCGAAGTTGCCGCCCTCGTAGGCGCGCTCGGAATTCCAGCCGGCCTCGGAGGAGTCGATCTTGTAGAAGCAGCCGCTGATGTCGGCGCCCCAGCGGATGTCGTCGAAAATGAAGAATTCGTTTTCCGGGCCGAAGTAGGCGGTATCGGCGATGCCGGTGGACTTCAGATAGGCTTCGGCGCGGCGCGCGACCGAGCGCGGATCACGCTCGTAGCCCTGCATGGTGTTGGGCTCGATGACGTCGCAGGTAATATTGAGGGTCGGCTCCTCGAAGAACGGATCGACACGGGCGGTGGAGGGGTCTGGCATCAGAATCATGTCCGATTCCTGGATGCCCTTCCAGCCGGCGATGGACGAACCATCGAACATCTTGCCGTCCTCGAACACATCTTCTTCGACCGTGCTCGCGGGTACCGTGACGTGTTGCTCCTTGCCACGGGTATCCGTGAACCGGTAGTCCACGAACTTGATGCCCTTCTCTTCAATCAATTTCATTACATCAGCAGCATTCATTGTCGTTGGTTCCTCGGGGGTCTATCAGGAGTCGATGGGTCTCGGATGACGATGTCCGGCCCCTGCAAGAGCAGGATTCATGCCATGGCCATTTTTTGCAGCTGTAACGGCTTACTAGAGCCGTGTACCGGTCTTATGATAGGTGTTTTTTGCACCAAAATAATGCAAAAAAGCCGCTTTGCGCCCCAAAATCAGGCACAAAAGCGTGCGTGATCGCGCATGGTGTGCGTTCCGGGTTCGCGGTGGCGGTGCCAGCGCTTATACTCCGGTCGGTTTGCGATCACCAGAGGATAAACGCATGAATTTTGAATTTCAGGTGCAGAACGTCAAATGTCAGGGTTGCGCGAGCGCGATTCGCAATGGACTTGCCGGGCTGGCGCAGGTGCGTGAGGTGGCTGTAGATGTTGCTACGGGCCGGGTCACGGTGCATGCCGATGGCGATGTACGTGCCGAGCTGCGCGCGAAGCTGGCGGCGCTGGGCTATCCCGAAGTGGGTTGAGCGGGGCGATGGTCGAAGAACAGGTAACAGCTAGCTGGTGTCATTCGCCTTGAACCTGACGAGACCTACCCTGCGGCAGGCTCAAGGCGAACGGAAAAACGCAGGACTTTTCTAGAAGCGGGTACCGACGTTCAAGCCGACAACCCAGGGGTCGATATTGACGGTACCGATGCCCTCGCCGTTCACCTCGGCTTTGCTGTCGATGTCGATGTAGCGGATATCGGCATTGACGAACCAGTTCTGCGCGACGTCGACGTCGATACCGAGCTGGCCAGCCAGGCCCCAGGAATCTTCCAGCTTCAGGCTGGTGCCAGACAGCGGGCCGGTCGTTTCTTCGTCGAAGAAGAAGGTGTAGTTCAGGCCGACGCCGACATAGGGCCGGATATTGCTCTGCGGCATGAAGTGGTACTGCACGCTCAGCGTCGGCGGCAACTGCTTGGTCTTGGCGACCTTGCCGGCACCGGTCAGGCTGATGTCATGGCTGAACGGCCAGGCGCCGATCAGTTCGATACCGACATTCGGGGTCGCCATGTAAGTGATGGTAAAACCCAGGCTGTAGCCATCATCGACGTCCAGGTCAGCGCCCGGGGCCAGCGTCAGGTTGTCGGACTTGGGATAGACGCCATAGACGCCGACGCGACCGATCCAGTCACCGGCTTCATAGGCCTGGGCAGCGCCTGCCCACAGACCACCGGCCAGCGCAACCGCTACAGCGCTCTTGAGCATCTTCGAGGACATGAGGGACTCCTTAAACAACTCGTGTGGTGTTTTTAATGAATACGCGATGTTCGCCGACGCATTGTATGTCATTCACAACAATTTAGTCCAAAACAATACGTGTATTGCTCAAAAAATCGCCTATCCTCGGCCTGCCCCGGTGCTTTACTCGCTCAGGGGCGGCAGAATTGGCGCAATTTCCTCGAAAGTGGTCAATCCAGCGGCGATTTGCAGCGCTGCACTGACCCGCAGGGGCCGCATGCCCTGGGTGCAGGCTTCGCGGCGCAGGGTGTCCTCGCTGAGCTTGGGCCGGAACAGGCGGCGCAATGCCGGCGTCACCTGCATCAGTTCATACAGGCCAACACGCCCCAGGTAACCGGTATTGCGACATTCCGCGCAGCCGTGCGCCGCGCTGATGGTTTCGGGTTTGGGCAGCGGCCAGGGCTGCACCAGCGCCGCCCACAGGTCGTCGTCGATCTGTCCGGGCGTCTTGCAGTACGGGCACAGGGTGCGTACCAGGCGCTGCGCCATGACCCCGATCAGCACACTCTGAATCAGGTAATGCGGCACCCCCAGATCGAGCAGACGGGTCACGCTGGAGGCGGCATCGTTGGTGTGCAGGGTCGACAGCACCAGGTGACCGGTCAGGGCCGCCTGCACCGCCATTTCCGCGGTTGCCAGATCACGAATCTCACCGACCATGATGATGTCGGGGTCCTGGCGCAACAGGGTGCGAATGCCCTGGGCGAAGCTCAGGTCGATGGCCGGCTGCACCTGCATCTGATTGAGTTCGGAGACGACCATTTCGATCGGATCCTCGACCGTGCAGACGTTGACCTCGGGGCTGGCGAGTGACTTGAGCGTGGTGTAAAGCGTGGTGGTTTTGCCCGAGCCGGTCGGGCCGGTCACCAGCACGATGCCGTGCGGCTGGGCGATCATCGAGCGCCAGATTTTTTCCTCGGCTGGGGCAAAGCCGAGCTGGGCAAAATTCTTGGTGACTGTGTCGGGGTCGAAAATGCGCAGCACGCATTTTTCGCCAAAGGCGGTCGGCATGGTCGACAGGCGCAGTTCAATCTCGCGGCCGGCCGGGGTGCGGGTCTTGATGCGGCCATCCTGCGGGCGGCGCTTTTCGGCCACGTCCATGCGGCCAAGAATCTTCAGGCGACTGGTCACCGCGCCCATCACTGCCAGCGGCAGGCGGTAGATGGGATGCAGCACCCCGTCGATGCGCAGGCGAATCTGCCCCTGTTCGCGGCGCGGTTCCAGGTGAATATCGCTGGCGCGCTGGGCAAAGGCGTACTGCAGCAGCCAGTCGACGATCTGCACGATCGGCCGTTCGTCGGCACCCGGCTCGCCGCGCCGGCCCAGTTCCAGCAGCTGCTCGAAGTTGAGGATGCCCGGACCGGTGTCCAGCGTGCCCTTGAGCGCGCCGCGCACCGAGCGCGATACGCCATAGAATTCCAGTTGGTAACGGTTGATGTCGAGCGGATTGGCCACTACCCGCGCGATATCGCGGCGCAGGGTGTGGTGCAGCACCTCGACCCACTCGCTCAGCCAGGGCTCGGCGGTGGCGAACACCACCTGGGTGTCATTGGCGGCTACCGGCAGGATCTGGTAGCGGCCGGCATATTCGTAGGAGACGAAGGGCAGCAGGCGTTCAACGGCGGCGATGTCGAATTTGAGCGGGTCGATGCGCAGGTAAGGCAAGCCGGCCTTGCCGGCCAGCCACTCGGTCAGCACCTCCATGCTCAGTACCTGATGCGGCGGCTGGGCTTGGCGCAACTGCTTGTTGGCGATCACCACCAGTGGATGCAGCTCACCGCGATCCGCACGGGCGCCGATGCCGGCGCGCTCGATTTCGGCGACCTCGA
>DAITNL010000120.1:0-8019 GCA_036834665.1 Candidatus Competibacteraceae bacterium
CCAGAAAAGATAGCAGGCGCAGGGTCCACGCGGGCCGTGTCCGGTAACGGCGCGATCGGGTAGCGATGACGGGGGCGAGAATGGACATGAGCGTTATGGGGCAGTGATCTGGTTGAGTGCGGTCAGCAGCGGTTCGCTGGTCAGCGCGATCAGGCCGCCGAAGGGTCGATCCAGCTCCAGGATGAGGAAGATCGCACCGGAGACCGAGGTGACCGCGACCAGCAAGGCCAGCCTGGCGGTGGCGTTGGGTGGTGCGAACAGGCTGAAACTCAGGAAAATGGCCACCAGCCAGGCGATCACCACGATCAGCATCGGTTTCGAAATGGAGGGCGCTGCCTGGGCCACCAGCAGGGCGCGAAGCTGGGCGATCTCGATCGCCAGGGTGATGGCCTGGGTCTTGAGGCTGCTTTGTATGTCATCGCGCGGGACAAGATGCTGGAGGGCGAAGTAGACCGTATCGCCCGCGGATGCCTTGGTGATCAACTGGGGGGGAAGTGCCTTTTCTTCAGGCCAAATCTGCCGTATCGCCTCCTCGGCCGCACTACGGACCTGGACACGAATCGCGGCGGCTTCCGGCCCGTAGTCGATAAGGACACGATCAAGGAAAGTGAGCTTGGCGGATAACTGGATGACCTGGGCGCGTTCCGCGTCGTAGGTGTTCTTGGCTGAACTCACCAGCAGGCCGAGGAGCAGGGCGGCCATGGTTGCGACCAGGCCCATGGCCAGCTTCACGGTATCCTTGGTCTCCGTGTTCAGGTGATTCTCGGGCAGGAGTCGTTGCAGACCCATGCCGAGCAGTATTGCGCCTGACAGGCAGGCCAGCACAATGGCAGCGGTGAAGTTGGTGTTCAATCGGTTTTAACTCCAGCAAATTAAAGTCCACCGCCCCAGCGGTACTGCCAGGCGATGCCGATGGTGTCAGCATCAGTACCAATCCGAGTGGAGATCCCGGTGCTGGCGTAGAGCTTGACCGAGTGGTTCCGGTTGACCGGCAGCGCAACCGTTATGCCCCCCAGTGAGTTCTTTTGCATGTCATTGTCTTCTACGCCATCGACAGTCGTCCGCCCGCCAGTAAAGTACGTGCCATTCAATGCCACCCAGATCCCGTTGCGAAAGCTGTAAATGAGACCGCCCTTGACCGAGTAGATCGGATCTTGCTCGCGCGTCTTGCCGCTGAGGAAGTCATCATTGTCCGCAAAGAAGGTCACTGCCGTAGCGAGTTCCAACGTCCACGGACCCCATGCCTTGGAGAGTCCAAGTTCCGGCTTGATGAACCCTCGGTTGGTACCGACATTGATCAGCTTGTCGGCGTCATATTGACCGGAGGGAATGGAGACCTGCACGCTGGCGCCCACGATGAGATCCTGCTGGTAGGACGCGAATTCCTGCAGCGAGAGCGCCGGTGCACCGTAAAGGTTGAGATAGAAACGCAACTTCGGGTCGCCGAAGCCGGAGACTTGACGTTCCCGCAGCTGCCCGGCCAACTCTGCCGTTCCCGAAATCCATGAATAGGGCAGGATGACGTCGAATTTACCGGACTGGCCCCAGACTTCGAGCGAATGCGCATAGGCGAGAACAGTGGTATGGGTTTTGAGGTTGGCATTCTCCAGCGGCAGCGCCGGGTCAGTCACCAATCCGCCTTCGGCGTAGCCGTAGCCGGCGATCAGAAACTCGACGCCGATGGGGATGTTCGAGAATGCGCGGGGTTCGATGTCTTGTGCCCGCACGCCTACGGTGCTGGCCGTAAGCGCTAGGACCAGAAGCGCCGCTCTCCACTCTGCCGAACAGGATACACAGCAGCTATGTAGCCCGCGCTGAGCTGAGCACGCCATCAATTCGCCTTTTTCGGGTTTTGGGTAGAGCCAGGGTTCCTGGCCGCCGCCAGCCCCGGCGGTGTTTTCTGCCACGGATAACCCTTCCTTGCCAACTGGTAGCCATAGTCGAACAGCGCCCGCATATACGCGGTGTCGAAATCCTCCTTGTGCTCGGCGTTAAAGTCTGCGCCGATATACGCCAGGTTGTAGTCCAGACCGTCCTGTTGCGCGGTCAGGTAAATCCGGTACAGATCACCCACCCCCTGGGTCTGGATCAGCGAGGAGATGGCGCGTCCGGCGATAGTGAGGGTGTTGCGTTCCACATTCACCCAATTCGGGTCCAGACGGGCGTTGCGGATGATGTAGACGCTCCGCTCCCGTGGGGGGATTTTTGCCCCCTGCTGGCGAACGAGGTCAAACAGGCGCGGCGGGTAAAGAAACACCTGAGCCTGAGTACCACCGTCCACATGCATTTCCTGATAGGGTTTGCCATTGATCTCCACGTCGATCATGACCGGGGGAAAGGCTCCGGGAATCGCCGCCGAGGCCAGCATGACCTTGCGGAACAGGTCCAGCGCCCGGGGATCGGGGCTGGAAGCGATGGCGCCCATGTTCCAGATCACCGGGCGGCGGGCGTCCAGATTGCTGGTGCCGATCAGCAGCAAACGGCCCTTTTCCTGGTATTCCCTGGCGATCCGCGCCAGGAATTCGGCGTTGATATAGCGGGAAATCAGTTCCAGCAGGGGGGCGTTGTCCGCCATGCCATCATCGGTGAGCGCTGCTAGCAGGTTGCGCGGTTTGAGGATGTTCGCCGGTCCGATGGCGGTATACACCTCACGCAGCGCGTTATCCCCCTCCGATCCCAGGAAGGCGAACGGGGCGATCAACGCGCCGGTGCTGATCCCGGTGACTCCCTTGAATTCGGGACGGGTTCCGCTCGCTGACCAGCCCACTAGCAGGCCCGCACCGAACGCACCGTCGTCGCCGCCACCGGAAATGGCCAGAAAGTTAATGGGGGGCAACGGACCCTGATGGCCGGTGCGGGCTAAATAGGCTTGCTCGCGTTGCGCCGAAGCGATGGCGTCCCGGACAAAGGATTCAATATCGATATCGACCCAGTAACGGGCGTCCGGTATCCCGGGGATCTCGGCCCGGGTGGTGTCTTGGGCCGGTACCGCGATCACACGGCCCGGCGAGGCGCAACCTTGTGCCAGCAGAAGCAGCAAGGTACATAGAGCTGCAAGGATGGAGGTTTTATGAAGCATGTGATTTTAAATCCGGTCAGGTGAGCTGATGGGAAGGTTTGTTGGCAACGTTGTCCGGCTCCGGGCTGGCGGTTAATGCTTCTGGGGAACCCGGCGGCGGATAGACCACCGTTCCACGCATCTGTCGTATTTGCTCCGGCGAGAAGTTCGGGAATGGCAGACAAGCTGAGTCCCGCCATTGACGCACCTGGGTTTCAGCAGATTCTGTGCGCTGGGCATCCAATCCGCCGTCGCGGGCGAAGTACAGCGTCTGCGACGGAAAGGCAAAACCGGTCCCGCTTTGCTCGACGATGTCCATGACTCGCAGCAATACATCTTCCCGAAGAGCGAGGAATTTCGCCCCGTCCCTGGTCATCACATACGCAGATATTTCGATGTCCAATGAGGAGGCTCCGAAACCGATGAACCGCGCGCGCGCCGAGTCGGCTTGAATGCACGGATGGCCCATGAGCATCTCCCGGATTCTGACGAGCAAATAACGAAGCTGCTCCGAACGGGTCTCACAGCGAACACCGATGACGAATTGGATCAGCATCTGGTCGCGTTGCGTTAAATTCACGATCGCTATGGTTGCGAGCATCCCGTTGGGGATTGTCGTCAGCGTGCGGTCCTGGCTCCGAATCCGTGTTGAACGAATGCCAATCGCTTCAATCGTTCCCACCTCGGTTCCGTACTTGCAAAGGTCGCCCACCTTTATGGGCTTATCCGCGAACAGGTTCAAACCGCCGATCAGATTCTCGAGAGTCGGTTTTGCAGCGAGAGCAAAAGCCAGGCCGCCAACGCCCAATCCAGCAATGACGCCGTACACCGGCACACCTAACCAGTCGGCACCCACGATCAGCAACCCGGCCCCGGCCACAGCCCCCAGCAGGCGGGCACTGATGCGGATGAGATGCGCATCGATGCTTTCAGGTGGGATTTTGGGCGAGGCGATGATGGCTTCGGCGACCACGGGCGCGATCCGCCATGCGATCCAGGCCCCGGCCAGGAACAGGATCGCGGTGGTCACCAGTTCAACCGCAATGGCTACGCTGCCGATCAGGTTGATTTGCACGAGCGCCAAGTAGGCCATGGTGGGCGCCGCCAGCAACAGAAACGCCGGTAATGTGGATTGTGCCAAGGCTTGCAGGAACGGATGCTCGCTGCTGCTGCAGCGCGACAGGCGATACACCCACCGTAGCAATACCATAAAGACCCCCAGAATCAGGGCCAAACCGATCCACTTCCAGACGGCCTGACCGGCCAGCGGGGTCCGAAGCCATGCCGGCCACGATTCAATCCAGGCGTAGGGAACCAGCCAGCCTCCGCCGTTGATCAGGATGTCATGCAAGTTTTTCAGGGGAACCGGACGGGTGTAAGGCAATGTACGCACCCGCTCGTAATAGTCGTTGGCACGGGCTACGGTTGCGGGGCTAAACAGAAATTCGCCTTTGCGTGGCCCGCTTTGCACGCGGGCGAGGACTATTTCAGTGTGCGGGATCACCCAGCGATTGGCAGTGTCGCCGGTGAGCCGGTTCATCTGCTCGGCATCGGGGATGTCCGCAAACGCCGGAAGGGGGATCCGGCTTAGCGTCCCGTACAAAGCAACGGCGACCGCCCGACCGGCCTTGAGGCGAGCTGCCGGCGGCGTTTCGCTCAAGTCCAGACAGTTTACCGGGGCTTGCCCCAGCGCAATCAGGCGCTGGAATTCCGCATGCGAGGGAGTGGTCAGATACTCGCCAGCCAGGAAAGCGCTAAGAGCGTCACCGGAATCGAGGAAGGTCTTGAGCGTGGCGCGCGGACTGGACCGATCCGGAGGCTGAAGCGGATACGCCGGTTCCTGACCGCACGCGATCCCGGCCATCAAGCACAACATCAGCCAGATCGGCAGCCAGTGAGTCCAGTGAACTGGGGCACGGTGTACTGGACCGGTTGATGCTTCCGCTGCAATCGGTTGAGGAATCCAAATTTGCGGAGACATCGCACGGTGCGGGGAGATCGAGAGAGCGCTGACCAGGGTTGCATCACGCACGGGCGTCGGTTCGCGTTTCCCCTCCCGGACCAGCGCCTGGATATCTACGTTCACGTTCACATCGATCGGTAGCGACTCGTGACCCACAAAACTTGTCGGCAGGTTCATGAAACAGGTGCGTTAAGGGTTGCTACGGCGAAGCTGCCGCCGCTCAGCGACAGCTTCCGCGCTCAGCGCACGCCGGCCCGGTTGACGGGACCGCCCCGGTTGGCGGGCGCAACGCCCACCCCCGGCGCTCCGACCCCGACGGTGGAGCGTCGGGCCACACCGGCATAACTGACCGGCGTTGCCGGCCGTCCGATGACCGCTTCTGCGGTAGCGATCAGACCATCAGACGAGGTCGGCCCGATGGATCCATTGCAGAGCCACCCGGCGGCAGCCAGGCCGAACATGAGAACGGATCTGCGTGTTGCGTGTGTCATTGCTTTTCTCCTATTGGTGCGCCCTGCGGCAATTCATCGAGGTCGATGAGCGCATCGGGGCTGAGCTTTTCCGCTCCGGCCGGCGGGGCGAACTTGAAGGCATCCGGTGCCGGCTCGACGCCGGTTTTCCAGTTTTTGACGCGCAGGGTGTATTGCGGCGCGCTGTTCAGGGTCTTGCTGGTGATCACCATTTTGCGGGGGATGGGCTTGTCCCCCACCTCTACCCAGAGCTGCCAATCCGTATCGAAGTTGCGAAAGGCGAGGTGCTCGCATTCCACCCCAGCGATGACGCCACGGCCGATATGCTTAGCCTCCAGGACGCCGGCCACCAGGACCTCATAGGAATTGGAGAGCAGAAGGTCCGCGCCTGGCAACGCGGCGCCATGCCCCTTCCGCAGGGCTTCGATCAACTGGTCCACGGTACCCGGACCCTCGAATTGCGCGTAGCCGTTGATATGCTTGCCAAAAACGCTCACCGTCTTGCCGTCGAAGAATAGAGCTACATCCGCGTAACCGCCCAACCGGTGGGCACGCAGCTTGTCCGGGCGGCTCAACAGCGCCTCGCCGGAATTGGTGAACTGGATCTTCTCCAGCTCCGGGGTGATGACCTCGATATCGCTATCGAAGGTGAGTTCGATGGTTTTCTGGCTGCTCACATAGTCCGCCATGGCCTTGAGAATGGCCTTCGCATCGTTTTCCCGCGCCTGGGTTGGCCCCAGGGTGAGCAGCGCCAGCGTAAAGACCAGACATCCCGCCGCCACGCGGTTACGACGGTCGGGAGACTTCTTGGCGTTCGATGTCGTGATCCGGTCGATGCCAAAAACTTGCCTTAGTGCTGTCAGCACAGTGTGCTACCTCGTTGATTGACAAAAAATGTTCCGTTCGCACTCGCGGGCGACGGGCGAAGCGTACAGCGGTTCGCCGACCGTCATGCGACCTGCATGACGACATATCGGTCGTCGGACCGAGCGGTCTACCAGCGGAAGGTAGCGCCCAGCGCCGGGCCGCCCATGCGCATATCCTCAATGGCCTCGTCGCCGCTCGTCGCGTAGGAGAGGTTGCGGTATACGAGCATGACATCGCCCCAGTCGAAGGCGTAGCCGAGGCCGGTCCAGCCCTGCCAGGTCCAGTTCGAATAGTTGCCGGCGCCGATGTCGAGGTAGTACGGCAGGAACCAGTTGCTGTCGTCGCCGAACCGTACCCGGCCCTGGATGCCGATGATCGCATCCCAGACGTTGAGCGTTTCGGAATTGCCGCCCGAGCGTCCGAGCACACCCTCCGGTCCGGAGAAGCTGAGGTCCGTTGAGGTTTCCAGGCCCAGATAGCGCACGCCGCCGAACAGGTCCAGTGTTCCGGCGGCACTGTTGGCCACGGTATAGCTGCCGATACCGCTCCAGATCAGCGCCTCGACATCCACATTCACGTCGATGTTGAGCGGCAGCGACTCATTGCCCAGCGGCCCGCGCACGTTCCTGATTTTGCCCTGCTCGCCGCTGAAGTCGTTATAGATCAGGTCCATGCCAAAGGCCCAATTGCCCTTGCGCGCCACGAAGGTGCCCATCAGGGCGAAATCCAGATTGCTGAGATAGCTATCCGGCTTGACTTCGACATCGACGGTCCTGCCGCCGCCCAGTGGCGTAGTCAAATGGGTCGTCTGCTTGATATTCGGGAACCAGGCATAGGGCGTCAGGCTGTAGTGCCACTGCCCGTCGTACATGTCCACGCCGGTGGCTGTAGCCACGCCGCCTGACGCCAGGAGGCCGACACCGGTGACCAGCGCCCAGAATCGTGCTTGCAAGACTTTCTTTCGAATCAAGATGGGTTCTCCGAGTAAACCATGCGCGTGGCAACGGGGCTCATGTTGTCAAATCACGCATTTTTCCGTGGTAGTCCTGCGACGTGAATACGCCCGCGCTGCTCCTTCTGAAACAGCGCGCGTGTTTCACAAACCAAGCGACGAGGCTACTTTATTTCCTCGATCTCGCCCGGCCGCCAGGTCTTGTTGAACCAAGGTTCGAGCGGTCCGTAGAGCCGCAGGATCATGAACCAGCCCTTGCCGGGAATGGTCTCCACCCAGTTCTTTTCCATCCCTGCAGGCGCCTTGGGGCCGAACCAGACATCCACCGAGCCGTCTGCATTGGTTTTGATTCCTTTGTCCTGACTGCTCACACTCGGGGCCTGCTGATTGGTCTGCAGCATTGAGCGGGTCTGGTTGTCGTAGACGATCACCGACCAGAAGTCCTTGACCGGGATGTTCGGCGGCAGGCGCAGCTTGTAGGTCTTGCCGCCATTAAAGGGTTTGCCCTGCGCATCCTGCACTGACCAGGGGTATTGCGAGCCCCGGCCCACCATCTTCTCCTCCATCGCGGGCGTGACGCCGGTGGCAAAGTAATAGTAGAAGGCGGCACCATCCAGGTTGCTGACCCCGGGCGCCACCTCGAATTTGTAGCCACCGAAGAACGGCAGGCGCCATGCGCTGTCCGGATAGAAATACGCCTCCTTCGAAC
>DAITNL010000120.1:8029-10050 GCA_036834665.1 Candidatus Competibacteraceae bacterium
GCGATGGCCCGCGCAGTGACGGCGCCGATATTCGCCGCGTCGGTCAGGATCTTCTGCATCCGCTCATCGGGATTGAAGGGTTGGCCCTTGACGATGCCGATCGAGGCGAACAGGCCGAGGGTGGTAGGATCGGAACCCTCCGCCGGCTCCTCCTGGATGACCTGGTTCAACAGGCTCCAGAACGAGTAGTCACCCGGTGCGACGAAGTTCGCTGGAATCCCCGAGGCATTGACGAACTTCATCGGCGGCGGGTTGGCGGCCTCATCCAGGCGATAGAGCCGCAGGTTCTTCTTGACCGACTCAACTCCGGGTTGGGTTGAACCGTCCACAACGAAGGCGCGAAAGACGAGCCAGTTGCCGAAGGTGCTCGGCCGTACGACGTGATACCCCGACGGGATGTCGCCCTTGTATCCAGGCGGCAACAGGAGGTACTTCCCGCCCTCGCCCTTGTCGACCCCGGTGATGCCAACGTCGGCCACCCACTTGTACCAGAAGTCGTTGACCAGCCCCAGTACCTTGGGCGGAATCTCGGCCACCAGCGGTCCCTTGCTGGTGTCGACCCAGATGAAGTTGTAGATGGTGTTGTCGTTCGCCGTCAGTTCTACGGTCTTCGGATCGACCAGATCTTCCCAGATCACGTCGGTCTGGTTATCAGGCCCGAACTTGCGTATTGAATCGCGCATGCCGGCCTGGTTGACGATTGGGATGGCCAGCAGGTAGGCCTGCAAGGCGCGCGAACGATCCAGATTGTCGTAGATCTTCTCGACGGTCTCGGCAGCCGGGAAGCCGTCGTGCAGGTGCAGTGTGCCGATCGAGGTTTCGACTTTGTTCGGCGTGGCAACACCCGGTGCGATCGGGGTCGTCATCTTGTAATTCTCCGCCGCCTGTACGGATACCGTGCCGCCGGTGAAGAGAGCTATGGCGATGGAGCAGGCCATCGCCCCGCTAAAAAGAGGACGTTTATTGAATCTCACGGGGTGTTCCTTTTATTGAAATTTATCCGCCATTGAATTCGCGGGCCGTCCCGGAATGACTGGAACGGCTCGCACGGTTCATGTCACTCTACGGCCTTGACCTGCGGAATTTTCCATGAGCCATCAAGGATTGAGGGATCTTTCTCCTGCGGCCAATAGAGCCGCATCATGAGAATGAACTTGTCCTTCGGAGCCGGCAGCCAGTTCGATTCCTGGTCGGGACCGGGGTTTTCATTCTGGATATACAGATCCACCGAACCATCGGCGTTGGCCTTGAGGTTCTGCCGGGCGCTGATGCTGTAGCGGTTGAGCGGGTTGGGCACGAAGAAATAGTCCTTGTCGTACATCGTGAGCGACCAGAACCCTTTCGCGGGCGGCAGTTCGCCTTTGTTGAAGTGCATCACGTATTTCTTCTCGCCGGTATACGAACTGATCGCAGAGGGTCCTTCCGAGGTGGGATAGACGGCGTCCTGCGGACGATTCGCCCCTAACCCGATCGCGGTGATCAAGGCGCGCTGAAGGTAGTTCGCACCGTAGTTGCCGGTTTTGGTGGTGAACAACCAGCCGTTCTCCAGTTTCATGTCGCCTTCGACGATGCCTTCCTTCAGCCAAAGCATGATCTTTTCATTGGCGATCCTGGGCACGAGCGAGAACGCTTCGTGGGCCACGGGGGCGAGTTTGCTTCGATCAAACGGCTGACCGGGAACAATCCCAATCTTGGCCATCTTTTCCAGGATGTGCTTGTCCGCGGCGGCGGGCGGATTGTTCACCAGCAAGTTGGCCAGCAGACTGAAATAGTCGTCGGCGCTGAGTGCGTTCACCTGATCCCGCACGGCGGTTTTCATGTCGATGGACGGATCAACCTTGCCGGGCGGCGGGGTGTAAAGTTTGCCGTAGGCGCTGAGCGGAACCAGCGAAATCTGATCCTGCAGCTTGTGGACGGCCGCGTAGTCTTCTGGTGTACCGGTACAATAGATGCGACCCAGTAGCCAGACCATGGCGGTGGGCGATTTATATTCCTTTACGCCCGCCGGGAACGTGCCTTTC
>DAITNL010000121.1:0-1341 GCA_036834665.1 Candidatus Competibacteraceae bacterium
TGCAATCGCTGCCGCAACTGATGCCGGCAGGGCTGCTGGTGACCGTGCCGCTGCCTGTTCCTGTCTTGCTGACCGTGAGCAGATAGCTTGCCTGATGCAAATTCAGAAAGCCGGTGCCGCCCGCACCCAGCGTTTGCACCGGGATCTTACTGTTGATGACAGTGTTATTGCCCAGTTCGCCATCACCGTTGAACCCCCACGCCCAGACGAAGCTGTTGCTGCTGCTGTTCTTGATGGCGGCGGTGTGATCGCCGCCGGCAGCGATGGCAACCACGCCAGTCAGATTGCTGACCTGCACCGGCGTCTTGCTGTCGGTGGTCGTGTTATTGCCCAACTGGCCGTACTGATTGCTGCCCCAGGCCCAGACCGTGCCATTGCTCTTCAGGGCGATGCTGTGCGCATTGCCCGCGGTGATGGCGATCACACCTGTCAAGCTGCTGACTGGAACCGGAACCGGATTTGGATCGTAGCTGGTCGTGCCGTTGCCCAACTGGCCGTAGCCGTTATCCCCCCAGGCCCAGACCGTGCCATCGCTCTTCAGGGCAAGGGTGTGAGCACTGCCCGCAGCGATGGCGATGACCCTGCTCAGGCCGCTGACCGCGACCGGGATCAGGCTATCGTTCAAGGTGCCACTGCCCAACTGACCGAGCCAGTTCTTGCCCCAGGTCCAGACCGTGCCGTTGCTCCTCAGGGCAACGCTATGATGGTCGCCGGCGCTGATCGTGATCACGCCGGTCAAGCCACTGACCTGCACCGGAATATTGTTATCGGCAGTGTCGTTATTGCCCAACTGGCCGAACTCGTTGTCTCCCCAGGCCCAGAGCGTGCCATCACTCTTCAGGGCCAGGCTGTAATAGCCACCGCCGGCGATCGCGACCACACCGGTCAAACCGCTGACCTGCACCGGGATCAGGCTGTTGTCGGTCCAGGCGCCGCTGCCCAACTGGCCTTGGCCGTTATCCCCCCAGGTCCAGACCGTGCCATCACTCTTCAGGGCAATGCTGTGATAGCCGCCGGCGGCGATGGCAATGACGCCGCTGAGGTTGCTGACGCGTACTGGAACCCGGCTATCGGTGGTAGTGCCGTTACCCAGTTGGCCGAATTCGTTGTCGCCCCATGCCCAGACCATGCCATCCCGCGTCAGCGCCACGCTGTGGCCGTAGCCCGCCGCCACGCTCGCGCCGGCAAAATAGGCCGCTACGGTTTGATCGGCCGCGCCGGCTGGCAGGGTGCAGGTGCTGCTTGTGCTGCTGCAGTTGCTGCCTATCCAGCGGACGAATCTGGAGGCTGTGCCTGCAGTCGCAGTGAGCGTCACCGCTGTACTCAGGCCGTAAGTGCCCG
>DAITNL010000121.1:1351-10022 GCA_036834665.1 Candidatus Competibacteraceae bacterium
CATCCATGGTCACCGTGCAGGTGCCGGTGCCGCTGCAGGCACCGCTCCAGCCGGCAAAGGCCGCACCACTCATTGCCGTGGCGGTGAGCGTCACGCTGGCGCCGGGCGTGTAGCGCTGGCTGCAATCCAGGCCGCAATTAATTCCGGCGGGACTGCTGCTGACGGTGCCGCTGCCGGTGCCGGTCCTGCTGACGGTCAGCAGATAATCCATGACGTTGAAGACGCCGCTGCCTTCCGCACCCACGGTTTGCACCGGGATCGGGCTGTTAGTCGCGGTGGTGTTATTGCCCAACTGGCCATCCAGATTGCTCCCCCAGGCCCGAATCGTGCCATCGCTCTTGAGCGCAAGGCTGTGATAGTCGCCACCTGCGATGGCGATTGCTCCGGTCAGGCCGCTGACCTGCACCGGGATCAGACTCTTAGTCGTGGTGTTATTGCCCAACTGGCCGTCCAGATTGCGTCCCCAGGTCCAGACCGTGCCGTTGCTTTTGAGCGCGATGCTGTGCCAGTCACCGGCGGCAATAGCGATCACGCCGCTCAGGCCGCTGACTGCGATCGGGATCAGGCTGTCGATTTCCGTGCCGTTGCCCAACTGGCCAAAGAAGTTATAGCCCCAGGTCCAGACCGTGCCATCGCTCTTGAGCGCGACCGTGTGGTAATAGCCGGCGGCGATGGCGATTACGTTGCTCAGGCTGCTGACCTGCACCGGGATCAGTCTATCGGTGGACGTGCCGTCGCCTAACTGGCCGCCTCCGTTGCCTCCCCAGCTCCAGACCGTGCCATTGCTTTTGATGGCGACGGTATGCGCATAGCCGGCGGCGATGGCGATCACGTTGCTCAGGCTGCTGACCGGCACCGGAGTCAGGCTGTAGTCACGAGTGCCGTTGCCCAACTGGCCGCTGCCGTTATAGCCCCAGGCCCAGACCGTGCCATCGCTCTTGAGCGCAAGGCTGTGCTCGCTGCCGGCGGCAATGGCAATAACCCCGCTCAGGCCGCTGACTGGCACCGGGACCGGGCTGTCGATTTGCGTACCATTGCCCAACTGGCCGAAGCCGTTGCGTCCCCAGGCCCAGACCGTGCCATCGTTCTTCAGCGCGACGCTGTGATAGTCGCCGGCGGCAATGGCGATCACATTGCTCAGGCCGCTGACGTGAACCGGGATCAGGCTGCTGGTGGTGGTGCCATTGCCCAACTGGCCGGCCACATTATTTCCCCACGCCCAGACCGTGCCATCCCGGGTGAGCGCCACGCTGTGACTGGCGCCGGCCACGACGGTCGCGCCTGAAAAATAGGCGGCCACGGTTTGATCCGTTGCGCCCATGGTCAGGGCACAGGCGTTGGTCTGCCCGGCGCATGCACCCACCGACCAGCCAGCGAATGCGGCAGCCGTGCCCGCCGTGGCAGTGAGCGTCACGGCTGCACCCGCGCCATAACTGCCCGTGCAATCCGCACCACAATTGATCCCGGCAGGCGTGCTCACGACTGTGCCGACGCCGCTGCCGGGCCTGGCCACATTCAAGGCCGCTGCCTGGACCGGCAGAATCACCGCCCAGAGCAGCAGCGCCAGCAGCGCGCTAATCAAGTGCGCTCGCCGGGCATTTCGATGGAATTTAAATGGATATGGCATGATCAGAGCCTCCTCCATACGGACGGCTTCTAGTGATAGATCTCTTGAATCAAAAGCTTGTGCTTGAGGCAGCAGAGCAGTGGGTAATAATGCGATCATTGTAAAACATGCGCCGGTATCTTCAGTGTGTTCTTTTCCTGCGCCAGGGTGAGTGTGCTGCTTGTCATGACGTTCACTTGAAAAACTCTGTTGCAAAAGCGCTTGCGCTGCCGTGCCCTTTGGGTCTGTTCGCATCCACGCCATGTTTATCCCGGCGCCTTCCGGCTGGCGCTATAATCGTGCCACTTCCGCAACCCCAGGACGGCGACGACGCCCCATGCAGATCCACGACGACAAGCTCCAGGAACTGGCCCGCGCCACGCTGGCCATTGAAGCTGAAGCGGTGCAGCAGCTGGGCACGCGCATCGATGAGCGGTTCGTGCGCGCCTGCCGCTACATGTTCGCCTGTGCGGGTCGCGTCGTGGTGCTCGGCATCGGCAAATCCGGCCACATCGGCAGTAAGATCGCCGCTACGCTGGCCAGCACCGGTACACCGGCCTTTTTCGTCCATCCCGCCGAAGCCAGTCACGGCGATATGGGCATGATCACTGCCCAGGATGTGGTGATGGCACTGTCCAATTCCGGCGGCACTGAGGAGATTCTCACCCTGCTGCCTTTGATCAAGCGCTTGGGCGTGCCGCTGATCGCGCTGACGGGCAACCCGGATTCGCTGCTGGCGCGCGCTGCCGATGTGCATCTTGATGTCAGTGTCGCCCAGGAAGCCTGCCCGCTGGGTCTGGCGCCGACCTCCAGCACCACCGCGACCCTGGCCATGGGTGATGCTCTGGCGGTAGCCCTGCTGGAGGCGCGCGGCTTTACCGCCGAGGATTTCGCCCGCTCGCATCCCGGTGGCCGCCTTGGGCGGCGCCTGCTGCTGCTGATCGACGATGTCATGCATACCGGCACGCAGATCCCGCGCAGTGCGCCCGCTGATCTGCTGCGCGATGCCCTGCTGGAAATGAGCCGCAAGGGCCTGGGCATGACCGTGGTGGTCGATGCGGCGGACCGGGTGCTGGGCGTGTTCACCGATGGCGATCTGCGCCGCACCCTGGATCGTCAGGTGGATCTGCACAGCGCCCAGGTCACCGAGGTGATGACCCGCAACTGCAAGACCATCACGCCGGGCACGCTGGCCGCCGAGGCCCTGCGCATGATGCAGGAGTACAAGATCAACGCCCTGCCGGTGGTAGACTGCAAGCGGACGCTGCTTGGCGTCCTCAATATGCACGACCTGCTGCGCGCCGGCGTGCTCTGAATTTCCGCAAGCGGGTAAACAACAATCGATGCGCGATCTTCTGGACAGGGCCGCCGCGATCCGGCTGGTCATTTTCGATGTTGACGGGGTGCTCACCGATGGCCGCCTGTATTTCGCCAGCGGCGGCGATGAGCTTAAGGCTTTTCACATCCGCGACGGCCTCGGCATCAAGATGTTGCTTGATGCCGGCGTTGGGGTGGCGGTGATTTCCGGGCGGCGCGCAGCGTCGGTGGAACGGCGCCTGGCCGATCTGGGCATCGTCCATGCCTATCTTGGCGTGCACGACAAGCGTGTCGCCTTTGCTGAACTGCTGGCGCGGCTCGGGCTGGACGCCAGTCAGGTGGCCTATGTCGGCGATGATCTGATTGACCTGCCGGTGATGATTCAGGTGGGCCTGGCAATTGCCGTGCAGGATGCCGATGCCTTCGTCCGGCAGCACGCCCATTGGCAAACGCCCAGCCGTGGTGGCCAGGGCGCGGCCCGCGAGGTTTGCGAACTGATACTGGAGGCGCGCGGCCAGTTAACGGCGCTGCGCGAGCAGTATCTTTGCCGACCGTGAAAGCACCTCCCAGCGTCACGCCGCGTGGTGTTCTGGTCCTGGCGGGGCTGATGGTGCTGGCCGGCGCCAGCTATGGGCTGTTGCGCTGGGTAGAATCGGCGCTGCGCCCACCGGCGGAGGCCCAGAGTCAGGCGCCGCTGCTGGTGGTTGAGCGTTTCCGGGCCGTGCGCCTGAATATGACCGGGCAGCGTGAATATGTCATCGAGGCGCCGCGTCTGGAGCAGCTACCGAGCGAGCAGGGTACGCGCATTGCCCAGCCGGTGCTGGACTGGTACCGCCCTGATGGCCAGGCGCGCCAGTGGCGCCTGCAGGCTGAACAGGGCTGGGTGGCGGCGGATCAGAGCCTGCTGCGCCTGGACGGGGCGGTGATCGTGGAGCGTCTAGCCAGCAGTGGCCAGACGCCGCTGACCCTGAACACCCGCGATGTTCTGGTGCGCCCGAATGAGCGCTACGCCGAGACTGCCGCGCCGGTTCAGGCGCTGACACCGGGTGGCGAGCTGCGCAGTATCGGCGCGCGTGCCTGGTTCGATCAGGAACGCCTGGAACTGCTTTCCGAGGTACGAGGTATCTATGTCCCCCCCAAGCCCTAAACTTGCTCTGGCCCTGGCCCTGGTGGCACCGCTGGCGGTTGCGCTGCCGGAGGATCGCAGCCAGCCCATTCAACTGGAGGCCAGCCGTGGTCAGCTCGATCAGAAAACCGGGGTCAGCGTCTACGAAGGTAACGTGGTCATCAGCCAGGGTTCGATGCGCCTGAATGCCGATACCGCCACGGTTTACGTCAAGGACAGCAGCTTTCAGCGTATGGAAGCGGTTGGTAATCCAGTCAATCTGCGCTACAAGCCCACCGCCGAAAAACCAGAGATTCAGGGCACCAGCAAGCGCGTCGAATACGATGTCGGCACCTCCCAGGTGGTGATGAGCGGTAGCGCCCGCCTGGTGCAGGGCCAGGACGTCTTCACCGGCGAGCGCATCGAATACGATCTGAAAAATGACGTGGTGCGTGCCCGTGGCGCCGGCAACAATGGCCGCATTCAGTTCACCATTCAGCCGCGCAACCCGGACGGTGCGCCGGCGGCCGCGCGGAAGCCCTGAGATGGCAAGGCTGATCGCCAAGGAAATCGTCAAGCGCTATCGCCAGCGATTGGTGGTCGATGCCGCCTCGCTGACCGTCGCCAGCGGCGAAGTGGTTGGCCTGCTCGGGCCTAATGGCGCTGGCAAGACCACCTGCTTTTACATGATGGTTGGTCTGGTGCCCTGCGACGAAGGCCGGGTGCTGCTCGATGAGCGTGATCTGACCCACCTGCCGATGCATGCCCGGGCGCGATTGGGCGTGGGCTATCTGCCACAGGAGCCGTCGGTGTTCCGGCGCATGACCGTGCTGGAAAACGTGTTGGCGATTCTCGAAACCCGCCGTGACCTGTCACGGGCGGAGCGGCGGCCAAGGGCCGAAGCGCTGCTGCAGGAACTGCATGTCGGCCACCTGCGCGACAGCAGCGGCCTGAGCCTGTCAGGTGGCGAGCGGCGCCGGGTCGAAATCGCCCGTGCCCTGGCGGCGCAACCGGCGTTTATGCTCCTTGATGAGCCCTTTGCCGGTGTCGACCCGTTGTCGGTGCTCGATATCCAGCGCATCATCCAGCACCTGTGCGAGCGCGGTATCGGCGTGCTGATCACCGATCACAATGTCCGCGAGACGCTAGGCATCTGCGATCGGGCCTACATTCTCAACGAAGGCCGAGTGATTGCCGAGGGCGATCCGGCGGCGATTCTCGCCAATCGCCAGGTGCGTGAGGTCTATCTGGGCGAGGCCTTTCAGTTATGAGCCGGCCGAACACGCAAAACCTTCCGGGATGCTAGGATTAAGCATGGAAAACCGCCTTTCAGCGGCACGACGCAGGATTGAATGCCGATGAGACAGACATTGCAATTGCGCCTGGGGCAGCAACTGACGATGACGCCGCAACTGCAGCAGGCCATCCGTCTGTTGCAGCTCTCCAGCCTCGATCTGCAGGTGGAAGTGCAAACCATTCTCGATTCCAACCTGATGCTGGAACGGGCCGACGATTTGCAGGACATGCCGGTGCAGCCCGAGGCGCTGGCCTCACAGGCCGCCGCCGAGACCCGCGCCGAGACCGAGATCGATGCCGCCGCGCGCGACACCATGCCCGACGAACTGCCGGTAGATAGCGCCTGGGAAGACGTTTATGGCGCTGAGGATGGTGCGACCCCCTATTCGCGCGGCGAAGATGAGGACTGGGATCCCTACGAACGTTATGCGGGCACGGGCGAGTCGTTGCGCGATTACCTGTACTGGCAGATGCGCCTGACTCCGTTCAACGAACGGGACATGGCGATCGCCACCGCGCTGATCGACGCCATCGACGAGGCCGGCTATCTGACGCTGTCGCTGGAGGACATCTGCCAGGGTCTGCGCGAGGAATTCATCGTCACCCCGGCCGAGGTCGAGGTGGTGCTGCGCCAGGTGCAGCATTTCGACCCACAGGGTGTCGGGGCTCGTACGCCGGCCGAATGCCTGCTGCTGCAGCTGGAAGCCCTGCCGGCCGATACCCCGGCGCTGGCCGGCGCGCGCCGCCTGGTCGAAGCCCATCTTGATCTGCTCGCCGCCCGCGACTTCAGCAGCCTGATGCGCCGCCTCAAGGTCACGCGCGAGGACCTGCAGGCTATCATCGCCCTGATCCAGTCTCTGGATCCGCATCCAGGGGCGCGCCTGTCCAGCAGTACCCCCGACTATGTGGTGCCCGATGTGCGTGTCTATCGCCAGCGCAACACCTGGCGGGTCGAGCTCAATCCCGAGAGTACGCCCAAGCTGCGCATTAACGCCCGCTATGCGGCCCTGGCGCGCAAGGCTCCCCAGGCCGGCGATTCCGCCTATCTCAAGAATCACCTGCAGGAAGCGCGCTGGTTCCTCAAGAGCCTGCAAAACCGCAATGAAACCCTGCTCAAGGTCGCCACCTGCATCGTCGAGCGTCAGCGGGAATTTCTCGAACGCGGCGACGAATACATGAAACCGCTGATCCTGCGCGACATCGCCGAAGCCCTCGGCATGCATGAATCGACCATTTCCCGGGTGACCACCCAGAAATACCTGCATACGCCGCGCGGCATCTATGAACTCAAATACTTTTTTTCCAGCCACGTCGGTACCAGCGACGGCGGCGAGTGTTCCTCGACCGCGATTCGCGCCATGATCCGCAAGCTGATCCAGGCGGAAAATCCCGGCAAGCCGCTCAGCGACAGCCGCATCGCCGAACTGCTCGGCGCCGAAGGGATTCAAGTTGCCCGGCGCACAGTGGCAAAATACCGCGAGGCGATGGCTATTTCGTCTTCCTCGGATCGTAAACGCCTCGTCTGAACGACGAGGGCTTCCGCCCCGTGAGGGGCACGCAGCGGTAGCGGGGACAGGCCCATGCCCGACGGTTGGCAACAACCCCATTCGGGCAGGTACCGTGACCCATTTGGTACAGGATCAGCCCGGCTACCCGCTGCAGCAGGACCCTGCCAGCCAGGAGCATGCCATGCAAATCAAATTAAGCGGACATCACGTCGAGATCACCCAGGCCCTGCACGACTATGTGCATGACAAGCTGGAGCGTATTGAGCGGCATTTCGATAACGTGACCAGCGTCCAGGTGATTCTCAGCGTTGAGAAACTGCGCCAGAAAGCCGAGGCAACCATCCATGTGGCCGGTAACGAGATTTTTGCCGATGCTGTCGAGGAGGACATGTACGCAGCGATCGATGCCCTGAGCGACAAGATCGACCGCCAGATCAAGAAGCACAAGGAGAAGCTCACCGAGAAGCATCGCGGCGATAAGGTCCGGGCGCAGCCCGAATCCTGAGCGAGGCCGCGCGACGATGGATATCTCAGACCTGATCACGGCCGAGCGGATCATCTGCGACAGCGAGGTGACCAGCAAAAAGCGGGTCATCGAAGTGCTCAGCGAGCTGCTGGCCACGGGGCAGGCCGACCTGACGGCCCGGCCGATCTTTGACAGTCTGCACAACCGTGAGCGGTTGGGGAGCACGGGTCTGGGTCATGGGGTTGCCCTGCCACATGGCCGGTTCAGCCAGAGCCAGAACGCCATCGGCGCCTTCATCAAGCTGCGTGCGGGCGTGGATTTTGATGCGATCGATCGCCAGCCGGTGGACCTGGTGTTCGGGCTGCTGGTCCCGGACCATTACACCGATGAGCACCTCAAGATCCTCGCCCACCTCGCGGAAATGTTCAGCGACCGTGCCTTCTGCCAGCAGCTGCGGCAGACCGATTCCAGTGCCCAGCTGTTTGCGCAACTGCGGGACTGGACGCCCGCACCGCCTGCGCCATGAACCGGCCCCTGTCCGCCCAGGCGGTTTTCCATGGCCTGGAAATGCTGCTCGATCTGCGCTGGGTCGCGGGCATGGCTGGTGCCGAGCGCATCCTGTGGCTGCCGGTCGAGGCGGGGGCACCGTTCTATGGTCGCTTGAACTGGGTGCATCCACCGCGCCTGCAGATCTGCGGCGCCGAGGAACGCGCCTTTCTCGATAGCCTGGAGCCGGCGATCCGCGCAGCGCTGCTGCAGGCGCTGCTGGGCGCGGCCACCGGCGCGCTGCTGGTGTGCGGTGATCCGGCCTGGGTGGATGCGCTCGGTGCGACCGCCGAAGTGGCGAGCGTGCCGCTCTGGCACACACCCTTTACGCCGGGTGCGGTTGTCGAGCGCCTGTATAACTACCGCCACAGCCTGGAAGCATCGACCGTGGTGCATGGTGAGCTGCTGGAAGTGTTTGGCATGGGCGTGTTGATCACCGGCAGCAGTGCGATCGGCAAAAGCGAGCTGGCGCTGGAACTGATCAGCCGTGGTCATCGTCTGGTCGCCGATGACACGCCCACCCTGACCCGGGTAGCGCCGGAGATCCTCGAAGGCAGTTGCCCGCCGACCCTCGCCGATCTGCTTGAGGTGCGCGGACTGGGTATTCTCAATATTCGCCGCATGTTTGGCGACAGCGCCATCAAGCGTAACAAGCGGGTGCGCCTGGTGCTGCATCTGGCCAAGCTGGAAGAGATCAATCCGCCTGCCGAGGCGCGCCTGCATGGCCTGCGCGACACTCGGGTGATTCTCGGTGTCAACGTGCCGGTGATTACCCTGCCCATCGCTCCGGGGCGCAATCTGGCGGTGCTGGTGGAGTGCGCAGTGCG
>DAITNL010000122.1:0-9991 GCA_036834665.1 Candidatus Competibacteraceae bacterium
GCAGATAGAGGTTGTAATTGGGCAGGTTCAGCGGCAGCACTTTCAATTCCACCAGCAGCACCGCCAGCGCGGCCAGCAGCAGGTAGACCGCCACCAGACGGCTGGCCGTGCTGGCGCTGGCCGTCACGCCCCGGCGCAGGCGCAGCAGCGCCAGGAACAGCAGCGGCACGATGCCGATCGAGAACACCTTGTAGGCAATCAGCAGGCTGGGAATGATCGCCTGCAGGCGCAGCGCGAACAGGGTTGCCAGCAGCGCCGCCAGCAGCATGCAGCCGCGAATCAGCCACAGTTGCCCGGTCTCGCCCGGCGCCCACCCGCAGCGCTGCAGACCGTGGCCGAGTACGTCACGACCGAGCAGGGTGCCGGCGGTCAGCAGCAGGATATCGGCTCCTGACAGCGGAATCGACAGCAGCGCCACCAGGGCGAAATCGGCCAGCGAACCGCTGAAGAACTGAGCCACCAGGGTCTGCAGAGTCAGGTCGGGGCGCTCGACGCTGATCAGACCACGGGCCAGGATGCCGATTAGCACAATCAGCAGCGAAATGGCCACGATCAGGGCGCTGGCCAGCAGCAGACCACGCCGCGCGCTGGCGATATCGCGGGCGACAAAGATGCGCGAGTAGATATCCGGGCCGAACAGGTAGGACAGGCCCACCGGCACGAACACGCTCAGGAACAGGCTGAAGGTGAAAGTCCCGTCGAAGCCAAAATGCAGGTGCGGCGGCGCGGCGATCACGGGTGCCGCGCTCAGGCACAGACCAAACAGCAGGATCAGCCCGGCAAGCATCACCAGCACCTGCAGCAGGCCGGTCTTGACCGTGCCGGCCTGGCCGACAAGCAGGGTGTAGGCGGTGAACATCAGGGTGAACAGGGCATAGCCGGGCGCCTCGCCGCCGACGAAGCGCGCCAGAATGTTGCCGCCGGCGATGATCTGCCCGGCCAGCACCATCAGCCAGGCCAGGAACAGCACGGCGCTGACCAGCAGACGGATATCGTCGCCAAACACCCGGGCGATGATGTCGCTGAGGGTGTAACCCTGTGTGGTCCACACCGTGTCGAGAAAGGTGTAGGCGAGCACGACCAGGAACAGTGCGCCCGACAGTGTCCACCACAGCGCGTTCAGGCTGTACTGGTAGGCGTAACCGGCCAGGCCGAACACTGAAGAGGCGCCAAAGGCCAGCGCTACCAGCGACATGGCGATGCTGAAGCCGCCCGCCTGCCGGTCATAGACCAGAAAACCGGCCAGGGTTGGGCGGTGTTGGCGCCAGTGGTGCACGCCGATACCCAGCAACAGGGCAATGTAAAGTAGCAGCCAGATCATGCGGAACTCCCGCGCGGTGCGGATCGGAAAAAACGCGCGGGGATTATCGGCGCCGGTGGCGGATTCGCAAAGCGTTATGCGCTGGTGGAACGCCGGTTCACTTAGCGCAGTGCGTCCAGGTACTTGTCGGCGTCCAGCGCTGCCATGCAGCCGCTGCCGGCCGAGGTGATCGCCTGACGATAGACATGATCGGCGACATCGCCGGCGGCGAACACGCCGGGGATGCTGGTTGCGGTGGCGCCGCCTTCGCTGCCACCCCTGACCTTGAGATAACCGTTGTGCATGTCCAGTTGACCGGTGAACAGTTCGGTGTTGGGCTTGTGGCCGATGGCGATGAAGACGCCCTGCACGGCGCTGTCGGTGGTGGCGCCACTGTGGACGTTGCGGGTGCGTATGCCGGTCACGCCGCTGTCATCGCCGAGCACCTCGTCGAGCACGCTGTCCAGCAGCAGGCGCACCTTGCCGCTGGCCACCTTCTCCATCAGCTTGTCGACCAGAATCTTTTCGGCGCGGAACTGCTGGCGACGGTGGACCACGGTCACTTCGCTGGCAATATTGGCCAGATACAGCGCTTCCTCGACTGCGGTATTGCCCCCACCGATCACCGCTACCTTCTGCTGGCGGTAGAAAAAGCCGTCGCAGGTGGCGCAGCCGGACACGCCCTTGCCCATGAAGGCCTGTTCCGAGGGCAGGCCGAGGTACTGGGCGCTGGCACCGGTGGCGATGATCAGCGCATCGCAGCTGTATTCGCCGGCATCGCCGCTGAGGCGGAATGGTCGGTTCTGCAATTGCGCGGTGTGGATGTGATCGAAGATGATCTCGGTGCCAAAGCGCTCGGCGTGTTTGCGCATCCGTTCCATCAGGTCCGGCCCCATCAGTCCCTCGACATCGCCCGGCCAGTTATCCACCTCGGTGGTGGTAGTCAACTGCCCGCCCATCTGCAGGCCGGTGATCAGTACCGGTTGCAGATTGGCGCGCGCGGCATACACGGCGGCGGTGTAGCCGGCGGGGCCGGAGCCGAGAATCAACAGACGACTGTGTTTCGGGGTGCTCATCGGCAAATCTCCTGCGGGTTCGGGTTCTGCATGAATCGGGTGCTGCCGTCAATAAGGTTAACTT
Organism: Candidatus Competibacteraceae bacterium; assembly: GCA_036834665.1. Classification (GTDB taxonomy): domain Bacteria; phylum Pseudomonadota; class Gammaproteobacteria; order Competibacterales; family Competibacteraceae; genus RXIX01. Next base: position 2,441 of record DAITNL010000122.1, read on the forward strand.
CAGGTGAAAGGTTAAAAAGCATGAGCCTTTAGCCCGCATTGAACCGTTAGCCTTGTTCAGTCAGTCGCGACGCATTCCGTGGTAGGTTTCATGCCCTGTTGGCTTTTCTTGCAGTCCGCCGGGCTTGCGGGGTATGGCGGATAGAGTAGAGGATTCGATTCCGGCGTGGAAATTGAATCATCCAGCGACGGCGATAGCGTTTGGCTATGCGGCGGCCTTGTCATTTTGATGTCATCAAATTGCCTTATGAAATCGGGTCTGTGATCAATTATCCGGGGCTAAGTTTGGGATCGCCCGCGCAAAATCAAGAGGCCTGCATGAGTACAAAGCGCATTTTAATTGTGGAAGATGAGCAGCCCATCCGGGAGATGGTGGTCTTTGCCCTGGCCAATCTGGGCTACGAGGTGCGCGAAGCGGCCGATGCCCGCCAGGCACAGGAACTGATCGCCGAGCGCCTGCCGGATCTGATTCTGCTCGACTGGATGCTGCCCGGGATCAGTGGCATCGATCTGGCGCGGCGGCTGAAGAAGGAGGAGCTGACCCGCGAGCTGCCGATCATCATGCTCACGGCGCGTGCTGAGGAGGAGGACAAGATTCAGGGGCTGGAGAGCGGTGCCGATGATTATGTGACCAAGCCATTCTCGCCGCGTGAGCTGGTGGCGCGGATTCGTGCGGTGCTGCGGCGCGGCGGCCCGGCGGCAGAAAACGAGATGCTGCGTGCTAATGAACTGAGCCTCGATCTGGCTAGCCACCGGGTCAGCGTCGGCGATGCGCTGCTCGATATGGGTCCGACCGAGTATCGGCTACTGGAATTCTTCATGTCCCATCCGGAGCGGGTCTACAGCCGTGGCCAGTTGCTCGACCGGGTCTGGGGTAGCAACGTCTATGTCGAGGAGCGTACCGTGGACGTGCATATCCGCCGCCTGCGCAAGGTGCTGGAGCCGTATGGTCATGATGCGCTGGTCCAGACCGTGCGCGGTGCCGGCTATCGCTTCTCGACGCGGGTCTAGGCGGGTGTCGGTGGCCTGGTGGCGTCTGCTGCGACGCCTGCTGTTGCTTTTTCTGGGTGCGCTGCTGCTGGGTGCGCTGGTCGGTCACGGGCAACTGGCACTAGGGCTGGCCGCGACTGCAGCGCTGGTTTGGCACCTTTGGCAGCTTTATCAGTTGGAACGCTGGCTCAATAGCGGCGGCCAGGCGGTGCGGCCCGCGCGCGCTGGCGCAGTATGGAGCGGTGTATTCGATCATGTGATGCAGCTGCGGCGGCAGAGTCGCAAGCGCAAGCGCAAGCTCGGGCGGCTGCTCGAACAGTTTCAGCAGGCAACCGCCGCGCTGCCGGATGCGGCGATGCTGCTGGACGATGACAACCGACTGCTGTGGTGCAACGCCGCCTCGCAGCGCCTGCTCGGTCTGGACATGGGCCGTGACAGCGGTCGGCCGATCAACCATCTGCTGCGTTACCCTGGCTTTGTTGCCTTTCTCGGTCCGCGCCGTGAGCAGGACAGTATCGAGTTTCCGGCGCCGGTCGATGACGGGCTGCTGCTCAGTGCCCGCATCGTGCCTTATGGCAAGAAACAGCGCCTGCTGCTGGCGACCGATGTGTCGCGGGTGCGCCGTCTGGAGCAGATGCGCCGCGAATTCGTCGCCAACGTTTCCCACGAGCTGCGCACACCGTTGACCGTGATCAGTGGCTATCTGGAAACGCTGCTGGACAGCGATGATCCGGCGCTGGAGGTCTGGCGGCAGCCGTTGCGCGGCATGCAGCAGCAGGCCGGGCGGATGCTGCACATCATTGAGGATCTGCTGATGCTGGCGCGTCTGGAATCGCAGCGCGAACGGTCGCCGCGCCGGCCGGTAGCGGTGCCGGCGCTGCTGGCTGATATCGCCGATGACGCGGTTGCCCTGAGCGGCGAGCAGAATCACTGCATCGAGCTGCAGGCGGATCAGGGGCTATGGCTGCTTGGCTGCGAGAAGGAATTGCGCAGCGCTTTTTCCAATCTGGTGTTTAACGCGGTGCGCTATACCCCGGCCGAGGGTCGCATCGAGATACGCTGGTTTGCCGACGACAGTGGCCTGCATCTGGTGGTGGCCGACACCGGCGAAGGCATCGCGCCGCAACACATCCCGCGCCTGACCGAGCGCTTTTATCGCATCAACCGGGATCGCTCGCGAATCAGTGGTGGCACCGGCCTGGGCCTGTCGATCGTCAAGCATGTGCTTAACAATCACGGTGGCCAGTTGCACATCACCAGTGAGGTCGGAGTGGGCAGCGTCTTTAGCTGTGACTTTGCTCCGGAGTTGCGCGCGGCGCCACCGGCCGCAGCGCTGCCGTGCCGGATCAGCTCAACCGGGCAAGGGTGTTAGACTGTCCGGCATGCCGTTTTTCAATTCAGGAGTGTTCATGAAACTGTTACTGGTTCGCCATGCGATCGCCGAGGATGCGGAGATCTTCAACGCCGCAGGCGGCGGCAGCGATGCCTTGCGCCCGCTGACCGAAGCCGGCCGCAAGAAGATGCGCAAGGGCGCCAACCGCCTGCGCACGCAGTTGTCAGGTATTGATCTGCTGGCCAGCAGTCCGCTGCTGCGGGCCCGGGAAACTGCCGACATCATCGCCCGCGCCTTTGGCGAGGTGCCGGTGGTCGAGCGGACCGAGCTGGACTACCACGCGCCGGTTGAGGTGACCCTGGGCTGGCTGGAGCAGTTGCCCGGCTCGGGCACCGTGCTGGTGGTCGGACATCAGCCGCACCTGGGATTGCTGGCCGGCCTGCTGCTGACCGGCGCTGCCCGGCCTCTGATCGCCTTTCGCAAGGGCGGCGCGGCACTGCTCGAATTTCCGGACCGGATCAGTGCTGGCGAAGGCATACTGCATTGGGTGCTGACCGCCAGCCAGTTGCGCAGTCTCAAGCAGGATTAGCAAAGGAACCTGGCATGTCCGAGGATGGGCCTGTTGATGTTGTTGCGGCTATTGATCTGGGTTCGAACAGTTTTCACATGATCGTGGCCCGGCTGGTGAACGGCCAGATCCAGGTGCTCGATCGCCTGCGCGAAATGGTGCAGCTGGCGGCTGGTCTGGACGGCCGTAATCGCCTTGATGAGGTGGCGCAGCAGCGTGCGCTGGATTGCCTGGCGCGTTTTGGGCAGCGCCTGCGGCATATTCCGGCCGGGCAGGTGCGCATTGTCGGTACCAATACCCTGCGTCTGGCGCGCAACAGCGCCGAGTTTCTGGCCCAGGCGGAAAGGCTGCTCGGGCATCGGGTCGAGGTGATCAGCGGTCAGGAAGAGGCGCGGCTGGTCTATCTGGGGGTGATGCACAGCGTCGCTGATGTGCCGGGCCAGCGGCTGGTAGTGGATATCGGCGGTGGCAGTACCGAATTGATTGTTGGCCGCCAGTTCGAGGCGGTGCAACTGACCAGCCTGAAAATGGGTTGCGTCAGCATGAGTCGGGCCTGCTTCGACGATGGACGCATAACCGAGAGCCGTCTGCGTCGTGCCGAACTGGCGGTGCGTCTGAAGCTGGAGCCGGTGATGGTGGAGTTCCAGGATCTGGGCTGGGACGTGGTGACCGGCGCTTCGGGCACCATCAAGGCGGTGCAGGATGTGGTGGTCCGCGAGGGCTGGAGTCGCGGGGGCATTACTCTGGAGGCGCTGCGGCGTGTGCGCGGCGCGCTGCTGGAGGCGGGCAGCACTGCCGTGCTGGCCGAGCGCTGGCAACTGGAACCGGCCCGCGCCCGCGTATTTCCCGGTGGTTTCGTGGTGCTGCATGGGCTTTGTGAGGTGCTGAACATCACGCGCATGGATGTGTCCGATGGCGCGCTGCGCGAGGGGCTGATTTACGACCTGCTCGGGCGCATTCGCCATGAGGATGTGCGCGACCGCACCATTGTCGCCATCACGGGCCGCTATGATCTGGATGAGGCGCAGGCCGAGCGGGTCAGTGCCACAGCGCTGGCGCTGCTGACGCAGGCGCGCCAGGGTTGGCAATTGGACACGGGTGGGTATGGCCGACTGCTGGAATGGGCCGCCCGGCTGCATGAGATCGGCCTGTTGCTGTCCCATCATAACTACCATAAGCACGGCGCCTATATTCTGGAAAACGCCGATCTGCCCGGGTTCTCGAACGGTGATCAGGTGCTGCTGGCGGCGCTGGTGCGGCGGCATCGTCGTTCCTATCCTGCTGACGCCTTCGTGCATCTGCCCCGCGAGCAGGTGCTGCCGATCAAGCGGCTGTGCGTGCTGCTGCGGCTGGCGGTGGTGTTGCACCGCGGGCGCAGCCGGCAGCCCTTGCCGCCGCTGACCTTGAGTGTGGATGAGCAGCGGGTCAGCCTGTATTTTCCGGCGGGCTGGCTGGCTGAGCACCCGCTGACCCATGCCGATCTGCTGACCGAATCGCGCTATCTGAAAAAGGCCGCGTTCCGCCTCGAGTTCAACTAGGTTCTCCGGTGCGGTGCAGGTCCGGATCGAGGAAGGGCTGCAGCAGCAGGCGATCCAGCCGGCCCGCGCGTGCGGTGCGGAAATACTCCAGGCCGATGCGCATCCCGTCATGCCCATCGCGCGGCTGGGCGCGATAGCTGCCAAACAGCCGGTCCCAGCAGGACAGGCTGAACCCGAAATTGCTGTCGGTTTCCTTGCGATGCACCGAGTGATGCACGCGGTGCATATCCGGTGTGACCACGATCCAGCGCAAGCCGCGATCCAGGCGTTCCGACAGGCGCACATTGCCATGGTTGAACATGGCGCTGGCGTTCAGGATCAGTTCGAACAGCAGCACCGCAAGCGGTGGCGCGCCCAGCAGCAGCACCGCCGCCAGCTTGATCAGCAGCGACAGCATGATTTCCAGCGGATGAAAGCGCAGTGCGGTGGTTACGTCGAAGTCGGTATCGCTATGGTGCATCCGGTGCAGTCGCCACAGCAGCGGCAGCCTGTGGAACGCCACATGCTGGACATAGACGATCAGGTCGAGCAATAGCAGCGCGATCAATATCGCCAGCGGCGTCGGCACCGCCAGCAGCTGCAGCAGGCCCCAGCCGTGCGCCTGAGCCAGTTCGGCCATGCCTACCGCCAGTACCGGGAACAGCAGCCGCACGATCAGGTTGTCCACCACGATGATGCCGAGATTGGCCGGCCAGCGCTGGGCGCGCGGCAGGCTGAGCACGCGGCGCGGCTGACGCCATTCCCACAGCATCATCGCCAGCAGGACGCTGCAAAAGCAGCCCAGGCGAATCATGGATTCGTGTTGCAGCCAGTCGCTCATCGTGCGTGTCTCCGGTGATGGCGCAGCGGCGCCGGGCGAGTACGCTATAATGCCGCGCCTGATGCAGACAATGCTTGGAGAAAGACCCCGTGCCTCGATCGCCCCAGATTATAACCGGTCAGTTTCCCGGCGCCCGTCCGCGCCGACTGCGCCGCGACGAGTTTTCGCGCCGGCTGGTGCGCGAGACTGTGTTGACGTCCGCCGACCTGATTCAACCGCTGTTCGTGATCGAAGGCGAACGCCGTCGCGAACCCGTGGCGTCGATGCCGGGCGTGGAACGGCTGACGATTGACGAGTTGCTGCGCGAGGCCGAGGCGCTGGCGCTGCTGGGCGTGCCAGCGCTGGCGCTATTCCCGGTCACGCCGCCCGAAGCCAAGTCGCTGGATGCTGCCGAAGCCTACAACCCGGAAGGGCTGGCGCAGCGCGCGGTGCGGGCGTTGAAAGCGCGTTTTCCGGAACTGGGCGTGATCACTGATGTGGCGTTGGACCCGTTCACCCGTCATGGCCAGGATGGGCTGGTAGACGATTCCGGCTATGTGCTCAATGACGAAACCGTGGCGGTGCTGGTGAAGCAGGCGCTATCGCATGCCGAAGCCGGGGCCGATATCGTCGCGCCCTCGGATATGATGGACGGGCGCATCGCCGCGATCCGCGAGGCGCTGGAAGCGAACGATTTCATCCACACCCGTATCCTGGCCTATTCCGCCAAGTATGCCTCCAGCTTCTACGGACCGTTCCGCGACGCGGTAGGTTCGGCGGGCGCGCTGGGCAAGGGCAACAAGTACAGTTACCAGATGGACCCGGCGAATAGCGATGAGGCGCTGCGCGAAGTGGCCCTGGACCTGGACGAGGGCGCCGATATCGTGATGATCAAGCCTGGAATGCCTTACCTGGACATCGTGCGTCGGGTCAAGGACCAGTTCGCCGTGCCGACCTTCGTCTATCAGGTCAGCGGTGAATACGCGATGCTGCTGGCAGCGGCGCGCAATGGCTGGCTGGACGAGAAAGCGGTGGTTATGGAGGCGCTGCTGGCCTTCAAGCGCGCGGGTGCCGACGCGGTGTTGAGCTATTTTGCCAAGCAGGCAGCCGGCTGGCTGCGGTCGGCATGAAAAGCTGGATGAAGAACTGGAAAGGCTGGGGGCTGGCCGTCCTTGGCATAGCGATGAGCGTGTTTTTCATCGCGATCATGCGTCCGCCCGGCGGTCAGTCATCGGCGCCCGGCCAGGATATGCCGTGGCAGATCACGCGCAGCGCTGATGGCGCGACCATCAGCGTGTTCGGCCTGACCCTGGGGCAGAGCACGCTGCGCGATGCGGTGCATCGATTCGGCCGGCGCTATGAATTGGGCATTTTTCAGGACCGGGCCGGCGCTCTGAGCCTGGAGGCCTATTTTCGTGATGCGGTGGTGGGTGGCCTGAATGTGCGGCTGGTGCTGATGGGGCAGTTGCCCGAGGCACAGTTAAACGCGCTGCGCACACACGCCGGCGAAGGCCAGCGCACCGCCGAAGGTGGGCGGCGTTATCCGGTGACCGAGGCGGATACCGAACAGGGTTTAGAGGCGCGGGTGACGGCGATCACTTACATGCCGGTAGTCAAGTTTGATGCAGAACTGGTGCGTCGGCGTTTTGGTGAGCCCGCCGAACGTCTGGCGACGCGTGATGGCGCGCACTGGCTGTATCCGCCGCTAGGGCTGGATGTGTTGCTGGGCGATAACGGGGAAGCGCTGCTGCAATATGTCCCGCCACCGGATTTTGCACAGCGCCTGCGTGCACCGCTGCGCCAGATTGCAGAGGAAATGCCTGAAGGCTAAATGCAGGTGAACGGTAAAAGGCCCATACTTTTTCACCTTTCACCTTTCACCTTTCACCTTTCACCTTTCACCTTTCACCTTTCACCTTAACGTACTTTTTGCCCTGTGATCTTCCATGAGCACGACTCCTCAACCGGACCAGTACGCGGTGATGGGCAATCCCATCGCCCATAGCCAGTCGCCCCGGATTCACGCCCTGTTCGCCGCGCAGACCGGGCAGAATCTGGAGTACCGGGCCATCCGGGTGGAGCCGGGTGGTTTTGCCGCTGCGGCGCGGGCCTTTCGTGCTGCCGGTGGCAAGGGTCTGAACGTGACGGTGCCGTTCAAGCCTGATGCCTGGGTGTTTGCCGATGTGCTCAGCGCGCGTGCCGAGCGTGCTGGGGCGGTGAATACGCTGTTATTCGGCGCTGATGGGGTGCGCGGTGACAATACCGATGGTCCGGGGCTGGTGCGCGATCTCAAGCATAACCACGGCTGCGAACTGGCGGGGCGG
>DAITNL010000123.1:0-9940 GCA_036834665.1 Candidatus Competibacteraceae bacterium
GGTATGCACCAGCCAGCAGGGTGCTTCGTCCGGCGAGCGGGGTCGTCGCCGCGCCAGCAGTGCCCGTGCCGGTGCGTTCCATTCGGTCTGCACGAACAGTTTGGAAAAGGCGGGGTGAGCGGCATCGGCGGCCCAGTGGTTGAGCACCAGCTCGGCATAGCTGGTCAGGGTGATGCGCCGGGGTGTGGTGCCGGTGTTGTGCAGGGTGATGCGGCGCAGCTCCAGTTCGGCATCCGGGGCCAGGCATAGCTCCAGACGGGCGTCGATGCCGTCATGCAGGCAGCTCAGTTCGCCCAGTCCGGGGGCGAAGCGGTAGCCGTAGCGGGCAGATGCGCCGGGTGCGGGCATGGTGCCGGGCGACCAGACTGCGCCGCTGTCTTCGTCGCGCAGGTAGATGAAAAAGCCGTCGCTGTCCTCGGTGGGGTCGGCGCTCCAGCGGGTCAGGGCTTGCCCGTTCCAGGCGGCGTAGCCGGTGCCGGCAGCGGTGAGAAAGGTGCTGTAGCGACCCTGGGTGAGCAGGTGACCGTCGGCGGTGTGCGCGTGCTGGATGATGTCGGTGTGCATGGGTGAGAACTCTCCCGGCGGACTGGAAACCTGGGCATCGTTTGTGCGAGGCCATTTTTAAGTGTAGTCCGGTGGTGCGCTGTCTGAGCAGATCTGCTTGGTCTCGATAGGGATATCAGGACGCAAGCACCTTGAATCATGCCGTGCGTTGCGTGCTGTATCCTGTGTAGTGCTTGTGTATTGCTAAGATTGGCGAGAGTCATGCGCACACGGTGATGAGTGCCATTTGCGGATGGCTGATGAGTAGTGTGATCGAGTCGCGTCATGTCGTAAATTGAATGAGAAAAACGCGCTGGCCAGCGATAACACCGAGCATATGCGGTATGCGCTGGAAGCGTTGAGGCGTCTGCAAACGCCGTATTTGAACTGGGCGGGCAAGGCCGAGCGCACGAGCTTTGATGTGGACACGGTCAGTCTGCGCGTTCATGAGCGCATTGATCCGGCCAGTATCCTCTCGTCGGTGCGCAAAGCGATGAAGGGCGAGGGCAAGAGTGCGGGCGCTGCGAAGGCTATCCAGCCTGGGTTGTTTGATGCGCCGTTTGAGAATCTGCCGTTGCGCGATGCGATTGACTTCTATCGGCATGAGCGGGGTTGGGCGAACCGATTGGTTGCGGGTGATTCGCTGCTGGTGATGAACAGTTTGATCCAGAAAGAGAGCATGGCGGGCCGGGTGCAGATGATTTACTTCGACATATGGGTGAAAGCGGGTATCCAGTCAGCATTGCAGCGCATCGCTGGATTCCCGCATGCGCGGGAATGACGAAAACCTACTGAGAATTACCCGAATTGCGCGAAAAGCCCCGCCCTTACTTCGGCTGCGCTCAGTACCAGTCAGGGCGGGGAGGATGTCAACTTTATTTGTCCTTAGCGGCTCAATACAGCAATTCCACCTGTGCCGGGAAGCGGTCGAGGGTTATCGTATCGGGCGTGAATCCGGTCCAGGTCTGGCCATTGACCCGTACCGCGCGCAGGGGCCGTTCCAGCGGCGAGCGCAGCACGATGCCGCCCGGCGGCACCACCACATCACCGCTGAGATCCACGCGCAAGGTATCGGCCCCGGATAGGGCCATGCGGTAGTTCAGGGTGCCGTGCCAGGTCGGCATGCGCTTGACCGCAACCCCGCCTGGCGCAGTCACCCAGTTCGCCGGCAGGCCCGCGCCGATCACCAAGGCCTGATCGGATTCACGTTCATAGACGAACAGGCTGCGCGCGGCGCGGATGAAATCCGAACCTATCCAACTGTGCGGCATGTCGCCGAGGAAACGCGGTGTACGCGGCTCGCGCCACACCACCTCTGCCCACTGATTCCAGGCCGCCGGTCGCTGGCCCTCGAATAGGAATGCCAGTTGTTCCAGAGCCTGCTGGCGCTGACCCAGGCGGACCATCGCCCCTACCGTGCGCCACTCATAGGGCGCGTAGGCCACCCAGTCCAGGCCGCCATCACGACGCTGGCGGAAGAACTCGGTGTAGCGCTCGAAGGTGCGGTTCAGGGCCGGCTGCGGTAACTGCCCCAGCTCGCCGCCCGGATCCAGGGCAATGGCGGTCGCGGGTGGATCAAAGTCGCCCAGTTCCACCGCGCCGGGAATATAGTCGATGCCGCGCAGGCGCAGCGTGGTCAGGATCGAGTGATACAAGTCGCGGCGGAAGGCATCGCGCAACCCCGCCATGCGCGCCGCCTGCGCATCCTCGCCGAGAATCGCCGCCATCGCTGCCGCATCCTTAAGGCCGCGCAGAGTGAAGAAATTATCCCAATAGGAATGGCGCGGCTGGCTGGCGTAGCCCTCATGGCTGATCGATTCCGGCACCAGTCCGCAATAGGCGCAGTCATCGCGCTGGCGATAGTCATCGGTCAGGCGCTGCTGGCGCAGGGCGTCGATGTAATCGACCGCGCGCAGCACATGCGGCCACATCTCGCGCAGGAAACCGACATCGCGCGTATAGCGGTAATACTCCATCAGCGTGTAGATCAGCTCGCCATGGCTGTCATGCTCGGCGACCGGATCGGCACCGCGGGCATCGACACAGCAGGGCACCTTGCCATCGGCGAACTGGTAGGGTGCGTACCACTGCAGGAACTGGCGCACCTCTTCGGTGTAGCCCATGCCGAGCAGCGCCGCCGAGGTCAGGGCGCCATCGCGAATCCAGGAGCGCGAATAGGCGCGCGAGCCGGGCTGGATCGCCGGGCCATCGCGGTTGATCAGGATATAGGCGAGGTTGCTTTTGATGCTGCGGGCGATGCGCTGCGCCGCCGGTGGCACTTCCAGACCGACCCGGTCGAGCCGCGCCGCCCAGCCCTGACGGGTCTGCTCCAGCAGGCGTTCGACCATGGCTGCAGCTTCGGCATCGGGCAGCACGGCGCTCTGGGCAGCGCTGGCGTGGAAGGGAATGCGCAGGTAAACATCGCGAATCTCGCCTGGCTGCAGATCCCAGCCGTATTCGAGCACACCCGAGGCGCGGCCAAATTCATCATCATCGACTGCCTCGCGGGTCGGCAGCCGGCCCTCGACCAGATAATCGGTGATTGCGCCCTGATCGAAGGTCGCGGCGCGGAAGCGCACCGGCTCAGTGAGCACGGTGATGCGCTTGCCCAGTGGCGCGCTGGTGATTTCGCGGTTGGCATAGACCAGAGTGCGGATTGGCGCTACGCCCCCGACCAGATTCAGCGACTGCCAGGGCGGATTGACCTGGAACGGGCGCAGCGCCAGGAACAGGCTGACGTGGCGAATGGCATCGCTGCGATTTTCCAGCCGGTAGCGGGCATACAGCACCGACTTGTCCGGGGCGCCAGCGGCAAAGGTGGTGATCGACAGCCGGAACGGGTCGCGCTGCCAGCGCACCGTTGGGATCGGCAGATAGCCATCGGCCAGTTCCTGATGGTTCGGTCCATCGGCCCAGGTCAGCAGCCGGTCATCGGCGAACAGGAACGGTTCGATGCTGAATGCGCCCTTATCGACCTCCAGCATGCCGTCTTCATTGAGCAGCGCCTCGCGATCATCGCCCTCGGCGCCGACGATGGTCCAGTAGGTCTGTTCACCCTGGAAATAGCGCGGGTAATAGCCCCGCGGCGCGGCACGGGCGATGGCTTCGAAAAAGGTCGCCGGCGTGCTGGAAAATTCGTAGGACTGCACGGTGAGGTGGCGGATGCCATAGCCGCGCTGGCGGCTGCTGCGCTCCAGGCTCAGGCGCAGGTAGCGCGATTCGGCGTTGGGCAGGGCGATATAGTCGCGCTGGCCGTTGCCGTCGCGCACCGTATGGACGGTTTTCCAGGTCTCGCCATCGGCGGAGGCTTCCACCCGGTAGTTAATGGCGTAGTCATCGCGATCCCAGTCGATGATCAGTCCGCCATATTCGCGGGCCTGCAGGAAATCCAGCAGCAGCCATTGATCTTCAGCCAGGGTACCGCTGTGCCAGACGCTGGCCGGATCAGGATCGATGGCGGCCCCCGGCGTGGAACCGTCACCCGTGGTCGAGGCGCTGATCTGCGGTTGCAGGGTATAGGCCTGCACGGGCGGGCGCGGTTCGAAGCTCAGTTCATCGAGCCACACCGAGCCTTTGCCGGGCGTGCCCGGCGACAGGGCAAACTCGATGGTGGTGAGTGCGTCCAGCGGCTCGCCCGGTCCCCAGGCCAGGCTGAGATGGCGTTTCTTGATAGTCAGCGGTTCCCAGTCACGGGGGAAGTTGAAGTCGCGTCGTTTCAGCCACCAGACACTTTGATTGCGATCGACCAGCTTGAATTCGGCATCGCCGCGGGGCGCATCGCCACGGGTCTGCAGATGGAAGGCGAAGTTTTCCGGCAGGCGCATGTTGAAGGTCTTGCGGGCGATCACATAGCCGACACCGCTTTTAAATTCGAAATCCATGCGCATGCCACGGCCTTTGTGGCCGCTGTCCTGGGCGATTTCCAGGCGTGCGCCCGGTGAGGTTTCGATGCTCCAGCCGTCGAGGGTTTCAAAATCGTCCAGAATGCGCACGCCGGTATCGCTGGCAGTGGTGGCCGGTGGCGGCGTGGCCTCGGCGGCGCCCTGGGCATGCACGGGGGCGGTGGCGAACAACAGCAAAGCGGCGAGTAGCGGAACGGACAAGGCGCGCGCGGGCGACATGGCGGGGGACGCTCCGGTTGTGGTTATGGTGTCTCAATCCTTGCTGGATTGGATTGGGCGTTCAGACGGGGTGAACGATAGGCGCGTTATGCGCCAGCGCTGTGCTTGAATCCCGGTTGTATTGGATTGGGCAATCTTACCCCTTGGCACCGCCGAGCATGATTCCAGCGATATAGTATTTTTGCAGCACCATGAACAGCAGCAGCACCGGCAGCACGGTCAGCACCGAGCCAGCCATCATCAGTTCGGTATCCTGCACATGTTCACCGAGCAGATTGGCCAGCGCCACAGGCAGGGTATACAGGCTGCTGTCGGCCAGCACGATCAGCGGCCACATGAAATCATTCCAGGTGCCCATGAAGGTGAAGATGGCCAGCGTTACCAGAATCGGCCGGCACAGCGGCAGCACCAGTGACAGATAAATGCGCAGCTCACCAGCGCCATCCAGGCGCGCCGCATCCAGCAGACTATCGGGAATCGCCAGCAGGTACTGGCGGATCAGGAAGATGCCAAAAATGCTGGCCATGCCCGGCACGATCACCCCGCCATAGGTATTGATCAGCCCGAACTGCTTGAGCAGCAGGAACAGCGGCAGCATGGCCACCTGCCCTGGAATCACCAGTGCCGCCAGCAGGCCACGGAACAGCGGATCGCGGCCGCGAAAGCGGAACTTGGCGAAGGCATAACCGGCCATTGAGTTGATCAGCAGCGCAATCACGGTGACCGCGCTGGCCAGCAGGGTGCTGTTGAGCAGGTAATGAGCCAGATCAAGACGGGTGAACAGCGCCGCGTAATGCTCGAAGGTGATCTGACTCGGCCACAGCCGCGGCGGATAACTGTTGGCCTCGCCGGGTGGCATCAGCGAGGCAGCAAGCATCCAGAGCAGGGGCGCCAGCGCCAGTGCCGCGCCCGCCAGCAGCGCGATATGCAGCAGCAGCGCCGCCAGGAAGCGGTTCACGATAGCTCCTCGCCCGACGCCTGCCGAGGAGCGGGGCCGGGGATGAACTCATTGAGCGCCGCACCATGGCTGGCAATCACCTGGCTGTAAAAGTGCGCGCTGGCCTTGGGGGTGCGCTGCTGGGTGGCGTAATCGACGTGCACCAGACCAAAGCGCGGCGCATAGCCGTGCGCCCATTCGAAATTGTCCAGCAGCGACCAGGCGAAATAACCGCGCAGATCGACGCCGGCCCGGATGGCGGCATAGGCAGCGCGCAGGTGATCGCGCAGATAGCGCTGGCGCAGCGGATCCTCGACCACGCCCTCGCTGGCCTGCGGGGGGTCGTAGAACGCGGCGCCATTCTCGGTGATGTACAGCGGCAGCGGTCCGTAGCGGCTGGTCACCCATTGCAGAATGTCGGTCAGGCCCTGCGGATAGACTTCCCAGTCCAGCGCGGTATGGGTCTGCTGTGGCTGGCGCACGCGCGCGGCGGCCAGCGGCCAGTCGGCGGGATCGTGGCGCGTTACCTGACGGCTGTAGTAATTGACACCGAGGAAATCCAGCGGCTGGCGGATCTGTTCCAGATCAGCGGCGGGAAATTCCGGCCAGGCGGTGTCGAAAATCTCCGCCAGTTCCGGTGGATACGTGCCGAGGAAAACCGGATCGAGGTAATAGCGGTTCCAATAGGCATCGGCGCGCATGGTCGCGGCCAGATCGGCGCTGGTTTCCGCCGCCGGATATTTCGGCTCCAGATTGACCACCAGCCCGATCTGATGGCGGCCCTCAGCGCGATAGGCCTGCACGGCGTAGGCATGGGCCAGCAGCAGGTGATGCGCGGCCAGCGGTGCGGCGAATACATTGCGCTGCCCCGGCGCCAGTACGCCCTGCAGATAACCGCCATCGACTACCACCCACGGTTCGTTGAGCGTCACCCAGTGCTGCACCCGGTCATCCAACGCCCGGAACAGCACGCGCGCGTAATCGGCGAACCAGGCGGCACTGTCGGGATTCAGCCAGCCACCGCGCCGGTCCAGCGCCGCCGGTAAATCCCAGTGATACAGGGTCAGCATCGGCTGGATGCCCCGCGCCAGCAGTGCATCAACCAGCCGGTCGTAAAAGCCCAGACCGCGCCGGTTGACCGCGCCGCGCCCGTCCGGCTGCACCCGGCTCCAGGACACGCTGAAACGGTAGGCGTTCAGGCCCAGCGCGCCCATGAGCGCCACATCTTCACGATAGCGGTGATAGTGATCGCAGGCCCGGTCGCCGGTATCGCCATTGTGGGTGCGACCGGGGGTGTGGGCGAATTCGTGCCAGATGCTCGGCCCGGCGCCATCGGCCAGCGGCGCACCTTCGATCTGATAGGCCGAGGTCGCCGCACCCCAGAGAAAACCGGCGGGGAACTGGATTGCTTCAGGCATCAGCTTGCTCCTCTGGGGCACTCAGCGCCTGGCCATCGGCGTCGAACAGATGCCACTGGGCGGCATCGGCCATCAGCTGCAGTGGATCGCCGCGATGAAACGGGCGCAGACCGGCCAGCCGTGCCACCAGTGGCGGTACCGTTTGCCCTGAGCGTGCCGAATGGGCAGGCTCCAGGCCGTCCAGGCGCGCATACAGCAGGGTTTCATGACCGAGATATTCGGCATCGTGCACCGTGGCGCGCAGACCGTGGCCGTCTTCGGTCAGATGCAGATGTTCAGGGCGTATGCCGGCGGTCAGCAGCGCCCCTGCATGACGCTCGCGCGCTGCCGGGGAGAGAGCCAGCCGCAGCGGCGCATCCTGCTCGCCCAGCCGCAGGCGCGGCCCATCCGGCCCCTCCTGGATCAGGCGCGCGGGCAGCAGATTCATCGGCGGATTGCCGATGAAGCCGGCCACGAAGACATTGGCCGGTCGCGCATACAGTTCGCGCGGCGGAGCGACCTGTTGCAGGCGGCCCTGATTGAGCACCGCGACCCGATCGCCCAGGGTCATGGCCTCGGCCTGATCGTGGGTGACATACAGCGTGGTAGCGCCAAGCCGCTCCAGCAGTTCGCCCAGCTCAGCGCGAATCTGCACCCGCAGCCGGGCATCGAGATTGGACAGCGGCTCATCCATCAGGAACACGCTTGGCTGCCGCACCAGCGCCCGGCCCATCGCCACCCGCTGGCGCTGTCCCCCGGACAACTGCCGGGGCAGGCGATCCAGCAGTCCATCCAGCCCGAGCAGTTCCGTCACCCAGTTGACTTGGCGCTCGATATCGGCGCGCGGCAGGTCGCGCATGCGCAGCGGAAATTCCAGATTGCGCCGCACCGTCATGTGCGGATAGAGCGCGTAATCCTGGAACACCATCGCTACGTTGCGCTGCTGCGGCGGCTGGGCATTGACCACCTGACTGCCAATGCGCAGCAGGCCGCGACTGGGTGTTTCCAGCCCGGCCAGCAGGCGCAGCAGGGTCGATTTGCCGCAGCCGGACGGACCGACCAGCGCCAGCGCTTCGCCATCGGCCATGCTCAGGCTGAAATCAAAAATCGCCTGGTTGCCGCCCGGATAGATCTTGTCGATATGTTCGAAATCAACGCTGGCCATAGGCATCCGGCTTGGCATCGGGGAAAAAGTGTTCTGCGCCCAGGCGCGGCAGCACTGCCTGTAGGATCGGATCGGCGGCGAAATAGCGCTGAATCACGCCGGCGCGCAGGTGATTGGCCAGGGCGATCAGGATCATGCTCTGATCCAGCGCCAGATAGTTGTAGGCAATCTGGCCGTTCTTCGGATCGACGGCGTCGTAGAAACCGAATGCGCCATACAGCGGATAGCGCGCGGCGAGCCGGCGCAGATTGGCAATTGCGGCCGGTGGATCGACCAGCAGGGCCAACGCCGCTGCATGCGGTGTGACTGCGCCACCGCTGTAACCGCGCACGCCGAGCACCCGCGCGCCAAACTCGCCATAGCCACCGCCAGGGCGCGAACTCGGCGACAGGCCCCAGACCGGATAGCCGAGCTGCTCCAGGGCAAAGCGGCGTTGCAGCGCTACATGCGCGCGCGCGTTCTGGCCGAGGCTGTAGGGTGCATAACGCGACTCGTCCAGCACCAGCAGCGGCATCAGGGCTTCAAAGGCGCTGCCGCCCCAGGATGGCACGTATTTCAGGCCGCGCCAGACGTAGTGGCCGCCGGCGAAGCGGTAGCCGTTGACGCGCTTGAGCACGCGATCCTTGGGGCTTTGCGACTGCCACTCGAAGCGGCGCGGAAAGGTGCGCGCCATCCGGTACCAGTGTTCCTCTGGCACCTGACCCTTGCCAATGGCAATCAGGCTGCCCAGGCGGGCCTCGCTGTACAGTAGCCCGTAGTTGAATTCGGCGCGCTGCGGCAGGTGCACGTAGTAGCCGTGCATCATCAACTGTTCGACCGGGTCGTAGAAAACGCCGTAATTCTCGCGATCGATCAGGCGCGTGCAGCGTGCAGCCAGTTCCGGCGCTGCATTGCGCACCACCATCAGCCCGGCGCTCAGCCAGGCCGAATCGACGAAGGAGACGAAATGGCTGCTGCGCTCCAGGGTGGTAGTGTCGTAGTAGTTGAAGAAGAAACCGCGCCAGGTTTCCAGTCGTTCCAGGGTGTGCAGGGTCTGGTCGAGCCGTTGCCGTGCCTCGGCGGTATCGATCAGCCCCAGTTCGCGCGCGGCGATGATGTCGATCAGGTACAGGCCGATATTGGTGACGTTGGTGTAATCGCCGACCCAGGCGCGCTGTACATCGCCGGAATCGGTAAAGCGCACCGTGTCCAGCGGCAGGCCGTGTTCGCGGTCGCTGAAGGTTGCCAGGCCGCGCCAGGTGTCGCGGGCCAGCCGTTCCAGAAAGGCCTGGTCGGTGTTGGGCAATTCCGTCGCCGGTACTGTCAGGCGCTGTGGCCATGCACCGCCCAGGCGGCTGCGGATGTAGGTTTGCAAGGCGTCCTGGCCGCCGAGTGTGGCGCCCAGTTCATCCTTGCGCGGCGTAGCGACCCGGTCATAGATGCTTGGGCCGGGCTGGCCGGTCCTGATCAGGGCGATATCGTCCAGCCAGTAGGCGCCGGCATCGATCGTGCTGCGGCGCGGTTGCAGCACCAGGGCGAACTGGCGCAGATGCCGCCAATCCTCGATGCCACTCATGCGCCGCAAGGGAACCTGGACGCGCTGCCAGTCGGCGCTGATACCTTCAATCAGCGTGCTGCCCCGACGCAGCAGGCCCGGCGGCGCGCCGGCCAGGGTTTGCTTGAACTCCAGTTGCAGCGCTGGAGCAAAGCCCGCCTGACGGTCGCCGCGAATCCACAGTTCCAGATGATCGTAGGCCGATGCATCCAGATCAGGCAGGCGCAGTTGCCAGCCGATGGC
>DAITNL010000124.1:0-1417 GCA_036834665.1 Candidatus Competibacteraceae bacterium
GTTCCACGAGCAGCACGGGTTCCGGTTCCACGACCTGCTCGGGTTCCGGCTCCACGACCTGCTCGGGTTCCGGCTCCGCTTCCGGTTCTTCCGCCGCGAACAGTGCGGGTTCATCGGCAACGGACAGTGACGGAGCGCGCAACACATCGAGCAGAATCGCGGCATCCGCATCCGCCAAGGGAACATCCCAAACCGGATTTTGCAGATAGCTCACCAGTGCCTCGCCCAAATGCGGATCGTCAGGTGCACCGAGGTAGCCGATCATCAGAATCGGCCATTCCTCCAGACAGGCCCGCTCCTCATCATTCAAAAGCCGATTGTGGCTCTGCAATGCCAGCAACCGCTCCTGATAGAGCAGGCAAACGTCCTGCAAGCCCAACAAATCCGCCGCGCCCGCCGCCAAAGCGATTCGCTCCACCTGACTGGCATAGCGAGCTAGCGCAGCAGCCTCGCCAGCCGGGCTATCCCCATCACCGGCCAGCGCCTCCAGAATATCGAGCACCGCGGCCACTTCGGCTTCCAGCGTCGCAGCTTGTTCTTCCGAAAAAACCATGTTTGCCAAGTTCCTCTCGCAGCCAGCGGGATAATCCGGAGATCACCGCGTCGCGGTGGACGGACGTCGCTAGGCCGGCAGGCGGAACACGCGCACCGAATCCAGCAGCCCCTGGGCGAACTCAGCCAGCCGGCTGGTCTGAACGTTCTGCTCCTGCAGCTGCTGGCTGGTTTGCCGGGTACTTTCCTGAATCTGCTCGGCACGACCCAGCAGATCGCTGCTGACCCGGGACTGATCTTGCGATCGAATGGCAATTTGCTGCACGGCAGCCACCAGTTCAGCCGTAGTCTGCTGGGTGCGCTTCATCTGGTCACCCGCCTGCTCGGCCAACCGGCTACCATCGACCACCTGACTGATGGCGGCATTGATCGCGCTGACCGTATCGGCGGTCTCGATCTGAATGTTACTGACCAGGGTGGAGATCTGCGACGTGGCCTCGCGGGCATTTTCCGCCAACCGCTGCACCTCGTCGGCGACCACGGCGAAGCCGCGTCCCGCCTCACCGGCCGACGCGGCATGCATACTGGCATTCAGCGCCAGGATGTGCGTGCGCTCAGCAATGGTGTTAATCAGGTTGACCACGCCGGTGATTTCCTGCGAACGATCACCCAGACGCTTGATGCGCTTCTCGGTCTCGCGAATGGTGTCACGGGTGTTGTTGATACCGTCAACCGTGCTGGTCACGGTGCGCAGCGCTGCCTGGGTCGTCTCAATAGCGGTTTCAGCGGCGGTATTACAGGTCTGGGCCAGTTGCGCAATGCCCTGCATGGCCTCGGCAGCAGCAGCCAGATCGACAGCCGTGCGATCCACCGATTGACGCTCGTTCTCAGCCACGGCGATCACGTTTTCCGACTGCTTCTTGAC
>DAITNL010000124.1:1427-9866 GCA_036834665.1 Candidatus Competibacteraceae bacterium
CTTGACCATGGCGGACGCGCTCGCCACCTTCTCGGAGATCTCGGTCACACCCCGCAACACCCGGGCGGTTTCCTCGGTCAGCAGGTTAAGGGCGTCGGCAACCGGACCGGTCACATCTTCGGTCACCGGCACCTTGATGGTCAGGTCACGCTGACTGAGCAGAGACACGGCCTGTAGCAGATTGATGATGGAATCGTTGAGCTGTTCGTTTTCCCGCTCGGCGGCCACCAGCGCCGCCACCCGATCGTTCAGCATCTGATCGAATGCGTGCCCCAGTTCCGACAACTCATCGGAGCCGGTCAGACCGGTACGGGCAGCGTAATTCCCCTGCCCGACCTGCTGCACGGTTCCCATGATCTGATTCAGGGGAGTAGTAATCGCACGATAGGTCGCGCTACCCAGACCAAAAGAAGCCGCAATACCGATCAAGCCAATCACCGCAATCACTGCGGTAAACGTATTACTGGTATTCTGCGCTGCCTTTAGATTCTGCTCTGCGCGCATTTTGGTCTCAGTCGTGCTGGACAGGAGCGTCTTGAAGAACGGATTCACCAGCACTTCGAGATCGTTATTCACAAACAGATTCAACCGGGCACGATCCCGGCCAGCCAGCAATTTCTCCAGTTCAGCGAAGGTTTCATTAACGCTGGCCAGACTGGACTTGTAGGTATTTTGCAACTGTTCCTTCTCGCTCGCGCTCAGGATGCCAAGCAGTCCCTTCCAAGTCTCGTCAAATTTTGCTCTGGCCACCGGCAAGGCGGCACTCCCCTGTTCCCAGTTACTGGTGCCACGCGCAACGCTGTTGACCACCGACAACAGGTCGTTACGGAGGATTTCACCCAACTGACTCATATCCGCCTGTGTTTCCACGGTATGACTCACATCGACCAGGGCATTACCGACGCGGTTGATGCCCAGATAGGCGATTAAGCCGATCCCCACAAGAATGACGAGCTGCACGACAATCGTGAAGGTCAATCGTGAATTTATTTTCTGGCCGCCCATGATTTATTGTCCTCGAATTTCGTTCCGAAAAAACTACTGTTTAAATAGCGACCCCAGTTCTTCTGGCTTCACAGGCACATAGTTACCCGCCTTCAACTGCATCAGCAACACAAAATTTGAACCTTGATTGCTGGTCGTGAAATCCACTTTCACACCCCCAAGATCGTAGGGCTGACGACGTGCGGCCTTCAAAAAGCTTTCGCGGGTCAGTGGACCATCGATTGCGTTGGCAATGGTCAAAAACAGCTTGCCCACGATGTAGCCTTCCAGCGACAGGAAATCCATATTTTTACCCAATGATTTCCGCGCCTCCGCGACTACCGGCAACGCCGAATCCATCGGTGGCACGACCTGAGTACCAAGCACTCCATCCGTGACCCCCTGCGCTTCGAGCAAAATCCTCATCTTATCGCCGCCCGAATTCGAAGACGTGCTGAAGATCCAGTTTTCACCCTTGTAGCGCGCATACGCCATGAATGTCGCCGCCGCCTCATAAACCGCCACATTCACGACCAGTCGGCAGCGATTGCCGGTATCAGCCTCCCATTTCTTCAATGACAGATAACCTGGACGCGCACTGATGGTATCGCGTATGTACACACCGACTGGACCAATATAATCACGCTCCGGATTATTCCCGGGCATATTCATGATCTGATCCAGCTTGGCGATAATGGACGCGGCATCGGGCTGTTTGGCCAGTGCGGTGCGTACGCCCTTCAGGCCACTCATCCCAAAGGCATCATTCTGGGCATAGATACACACTTCGCTGGGCTTAACGCCAGCCGCCAGAGCGGCATCGACCACGCTCTCGACTTCATTGGCAAAGCTGGCGCGGAAAAGCAGCACATCGCCCGGTCCCGTCACGCCCGTGTAGGGGCCGAGCACGGGTACCTTGTTTTCGGCCAGCAGCGGAAATATCGCCTTGGTGGTTGGCGTTCCATAACTGCCCAGCATCACAAACACACCCTCATCAAGCAATTGCTTGACCACCTCAAGCGCTTTGGCTGGATCGTAAAAATCATTCATCGCCAGGAATTCGGTACGACGCCCCTGTACGGTCTGGGTGGCCAGTGCCGCTTCGATGCCCTGTTTCATTAATAGGGCATTATGTTTCCGATCCCCTTCCAATGGCATGTTGGCACCGACGCGAATGGTCGTGCTGGTAACGCCCGGACTCTCGGCCCAACTGCTAGGCGTGATCGCACATAGACTCAGAAGAAGTCCGAGAGCGATTCCGCCCCTCAGCCATCGCCGGCCCATCATCCCGTCAAGACCGGTGGCGCGGTTGTTCTGTATGCACATGCGCAATAACTCCATTGGGTTTATTAAATTATTCTGCCAGTCAGTTTCCGAACTGCATCGCTCTAAGTTAAATAAGGCCGGAATCAGGTCATGCCAGCGACCTGTCCCCCCAGGGTTCGGAAGAAAGCTCGATGGTCGAACTCAAGCCAGATATGGTCATCCTGAATATAGCCGGCGGCGATGTGGGGCTGCAGTGCTGCTGGCAAGGGCGGCAGGCGAGGAAGCGCCTGACGGACCACTACGGGCTGTGGCCAGTGATCGATGAACAGGCTGACGGCCTGCTCACCACGGTCGAGCACCAGCAACCAGTGCCGCATGGGAGCTACGCCGCCATCAAGACCGAGCAGCGATGCCGGATCGAACACCGGCACCAGGTTGCCACGCAGGTTGATGAGTCCGCGCAGCCAGGCCGGTGTGCCAGGTACCGGATACACCGGCATCTGCTCCAGTAATTCGCAGGTGGTGTTGCGCTCGATCAGCAGACCCAGGTCACCCAGACGAAATCCGTAACGGGTGCGGGCTCGCTCGACCGGCGCGGTTTCTGCAACCAGATTGCCCTGTGGCTGGAAGCGTTCGAGCGCTGCGCTTGGTGTCAACCAGCGGCGCGGTGTCCTCGGAGCGGTTTCGCTCATGCTCGGTACTCCGCGGTGCTCAGGAAAAGGCCTTGAGCTGATCGACGATGGCATCGGCGTTATAGGGCTTGGTGACATAGGCCTTGCCGCCCTGCATCTGCGCCCATAGCCGGTCGGCCTTCTGGCCCTTGCTGGTGACGAATACCACCGGGATATCGCGGGTTTCACTCTCGCTATGCAGACTCCGGCACGCGGCATAGCCATCCATATCCGGCATGATGATGTCCATGAAAATCAGGTCGGGCTTTTCGAGCTTGGCCTTCTCGATCGCTTCCCGGCCATTGGTGGCGGTGATGACGATAAAGCCCGCCTCGGTGATGATATGGCGGATGTTCGTCAGATCAGCGGGCGAATCATCGACGGCAAGTACTTTGCGAATGGCCATGCAGGATCTCCTTGGTTTGCTTCGCGGCGAGGCTGGCCGCGCCCAGGGATGAAGCGCTGCTCACCGCTACATTCAGTCTAGGGCTGTTTCAGATATTTCTTGACGACATTCTGGAAGGCGCTTTGCGCGACCGGCTTGGTCAGATAGGTATCGCACCCGGCCAGCGCGCCCTTGACCCGGTCGAAAGGCGATGACTTGCTGGTCAGCATAACCACCGGAGTTTTCCGGATAGCCTTGTTCTTCTTCACCCTTTTGCAAATCTGGTAGCCGTCGATACCCGGCAGGATCACATCCAGGAAAATCAGATCGTAACTGGAACCCTCTTCAAGCAGTTGCAGCGCCTGCTCACCGGATTCTACGGTATCGACCTGTACCCCGAAGGGCTTCAGTTCCAGTTGCAGCTGTATTCTGACGGTGCTGCTGTCATCAACCACCAGCACCTTACGGGCAGGAGGGCCGGCATCGCTCGCCTGATTCGCCTGGATGGAGTCCATCGCAGTAGCCGCACCGGTCCGTGATTCAACCGGCAATCGGGCCGCGACCTGATCGAAGACGTTGAGCACGCGGGTTGTGATGAAGGGTCGTCGTAGCCAGGTACAGTCGGTACTGCCTGTTGCGACATCGCTGGACACCATGATGGTCTGCGCCGGGATGGTCTGCGCCGGAGCGGAACGGCTAGCGGAACCGCGCGGACTAGTATCCTTGCCGGTGCCATAAAGCGTCCGCCAGTCGGCCATTGCGCTTGGGTCGTCGGCATCGATCAGCAGGATCTGGCAAGCCTCATCTGTCAAGATCAATGCATAGGTATAACTGCGATAAAGCGACAGTTTAAAAATGTTCCTGAGTATGGATCTCTCATGCTCGGAAAAACCGAGAACAGCAACCAATATGGGTTTTTTTTCAATATGTTCCATCTTCATAGCACGTTATCACCACGCTAGGCTTGGTCGATACCCACCAGAGTCGACTCCAGTCAGGGATATCGCCAGTCCTTGGATCGCCTGCTGATCAGGCAAATTTGATGTTCCCAAAGTATATATCCAAAGTATATATATAGTTCTCCAGTATTCATCGCAGGCGTTTCCCGATGATCATGGCGCCAAGACCACGCATCGCCGCTGGGGTTACAATCGGCCCATGAACTCACGTCGATGGTTTTGGATTGTTTTGATTCTGCTCCTGCTCGGTGGCGCCAGTGGACTCGCCTGGCGACAGCTTGGCCCGCTCACAATCGTCACCGCGCATCCTGCCCGTGGCCCAGCAGTGCGTGCGGTTTACGCGACCGGCACGGCGGAACCGGCGGTGATGCTGCCCATTGCACCGCGCAGCGCCGGACGCTTGATGGAACTCAAGGTCGATGAGGGCGACACGGTCCGCGCTGATCAAGTGTTGGCTCAGCTTGAAGATGCCGATCTGCAACGCTCGGTCGATGAGCTGGCGGCGCGCGCCCGCTTCGCCAGGAGTCAGTTCGAGCGCACCCAGGCATTGCTCGATCGCAAGCTCGGCTCACCACTGGAGCGCGATCAGGCGAATGCCGATTGGCAGGCAGCGGAAGCGGCCCTGGCCCGCGCCCGCGCCCTGAAAGGCTTTATGACCCTGAGCGCGCCCGCCGATGGCCAGATTCTGCAGCGGGATGGCGAGATCGGTCAGTTGATCCCCGCCAACCAGCCCATCTTTTATTTTGCCGGGCGCGAACCATTACGGGTTGAAGCCGAGGTCGATGAGGAAGACATCCTGCTGGTGCACCCCGGGCAACGCGCCCTGGTGCGCGCCCCGGCTCTGCCCGGGCAAATCCTTAACGGCACGGTCACCGACATCACCCCCAAGGGCAATCCAGTCACCCGCAGTTATCGGGTACGTATCGCCCTGGGCAACCCAGTGCCGCTGCGCATTGGCATGACCGCTGAAGTCAACATCATCATCGAGCAGCACGACAACGCCCTGCTCGCGCCGGCGACGGCGGTCATTGATGGCCATGTGTGGACGGTGCGCGAGGAGCGCCTGCAGCGCCAGCCCGTGCAAACCGGCATCAGCGGTGGCACCCGCATTGAAATTCTTGGCGGGTTGCGCGACGACGATCGGCTCGTGGTGCAACCGGACGCAGGCTTAACCCCAGGCCGTCGGGTGCGCGCCATACCGGCACCGGAATCAACCTCACCCGGCGCCAGCTAAGCGTGTCGATTCAACTCGCCATCGCCGTCACCCAGTTGATCAGCCGCCGCCGGGCTACCCTGGTCTCGCTGGTTGGCATTGCCCTGGGTGTGGCCTTTTTTCTGGCGGTGTCCTCGCTGATGCGCGGCTCCGAGCGCGATTTCATCAAGCGACTGGTCGATAACAGCCCGCATATCACCGTTTCCGACGAATACCGGCAGGCCGAAAAGCAGCCGGCCAGCGTACTCTGGCCCGATGGCGCGGTTGAGGTGCGCCGGGTCAAGCCGCTGACCGAAGTGCGCGGCATTCGCGGCCATGCGCAAAAACTGGCCTTCATCGAAGCGCTGCCCGGCCTGCGCGTCGCGCCGGTGCTGGTCGGTTCGGTGGTGCTGACCTTTGCCGGGCGCAACGAGGGCGTCACCCTGAATGGCATCATCCCGGCCAAGATGAAGGGCGTCTCGACCATCGAGGAAAAACTGCTGCAGGGCTCACTCGATGCCCTGGCCGCCAATCCCAACGGCATCATCATCGGCGAAGGGCTGGCCAGGAAGTTTGGTCTGGCCATGAACAGCGTGGTCAATGCCGCCTCGCCCGCCGGTGAAGTGCGCACCCTGAAGGTGGTCGGCATCTTCCGCACCGGCAACGCCAGCTATGACGAGATCCAGGCCTTTGCCCTGCTCAAGCGCGTGCAGGGTCTGCTCGACCGTGCCGACCGGGTCAACCGTTTCATCCTGCAACTTGATGATCCCTACGCGGCGCGCGCCACCGCCGCGACCATCGAGGCGCGGCTTGGCTATAAGGCGATGTCCTGGCAGGAATCCGCTGAGGATCTGATGAGCGTGCTGCTGGTGCGCAATCTGATCATGTACAGCGTGGTATCGGCGATTCTGGTGGTGGCCTCGTTTGGCATCTACAACACCATTTCCACCATCGTCATGGAGAAGATCCACGACATCGCTATCCTCAAGTCCATGGGATTTCATGCCCGCGACATCCGCCAGATTTTCCTCGCCGAGGGCTTGATTCTCGGTGTGCTCGGCAGCCTGTTCGGGGTCTCGCTGGGCCTGGGGCTGATGTGGCTGCTGGCGCAGGTCGAGATCAAGCCACCGGGCGCCAGCGACGTGGTGCACCTGCCGATCTACTGGGGTTGGGAACAATACCTGCTGGCGGCCGCGTTTGCGCTGACTTCGGCGATCGGCGCTGCCTATCTGCCGGCGCGCAAGGCCGGCCGGGTGCAGCCGGTCGCCATCCTGCGGGGCATGGCCTGATGGCCGGGCTGGCGATGGGAACGCCCATTCTGGTGGCCGAGCAGCTTGGGCGGGTGCTGGCCGGTGAAGTACCGGTGACCCTGGTGCGCGAGCTTGATCTGACGGTGGAGCGCGGCGAGTTCCTGGCCATCATGGGCCCGTCGGGGTCGGGCAAATCTTCACTGCTCTACTTGCTCGGTCTGCTCGATACCCCAACCAGTGGCCGTATCCTGCTCAATGGCCAGGATACCTCTGGATTCGGTGAGGACGAGCTGGCCGCAACCCGGCTGCGCCAACTGGGTTTTGTATTCCAGTTTCACTTTCTGCTGGCCGAGTTCACCGTGCTGGACAACGTCCTGCTGCCGATGCGCCGGCTGAGCGTGCTGCATGAAGACGCGGCGCGGCAGCGGGCGCTGGAACTGCTCGGCCTGCTCGGTCTGCAAGGGCACAGCCACAAATACCCGCACCAGCTTTCCGGTGGCCAAAGACAGCGGGTAGCGATTGCCCGCGCTCTGGCCAACAACCCGCCGATCATTCTCGCTGATGAACCCACCGGCAACCTCGACAGCCACTCCGCCGCCAATGTTCGCCAGATTCTGCATGATCTGACCCGGGAACTGGGCAAGACCGTGGTCACTGTGACGCATGATCTGAATTTCGCCAGCGCCGCCGACCGACGCATCGGCATTGTCGATGGCCAGATCGATCCAAATTGGCAGGCTTAAAATACCTCTTTCCCCTATGGGGCATAGGGATAAAATAGGGCGCTGCGCAAAGGCCTATAACAAACACAGGAGTCAGCGCGATGTCCGCCCATGACCATAAAAGCCGCCATTCAACCCTGATCGTCGGCGCGATCGGGGTCGTCTTCGGCGATATCGGCACCAGTCCGCTCTACGCCCTCAAGGAGACCTTTGCCGGGCATCACCCGATGGCGGTTGAACCGGCCAGCATTCTCGGCGTCCTGTCGCTGATCTTCTGGACCATCATGGCCCTGGTGACCTTGAAATATGTCGCCATCATCATGCGCGCCGACAATCGCGGCGAGGGCGGCAGCCTGGCCCTGCTGGCTCGCGTCACTGAGCTGACCCGGAACTCGCGTGCCACCTGGTTCGTGACCATGCTGGGCATCTTCGCCGCTGCCCTGTTTTACGGTGACAGCATGATCACCCCGGCAATCTCGGTGCTCAGTGCGGTCGAGGGACTGCATGTGGTCGCGCCGCAACTCGAACAGTACGTACTGCCGATCACCGCTGTAGTCCTGACCGGTCTGTTCTGGATTCAGAAACACGGCACCGGTGCGGTCGGCCGCTTCTTTGGTCCGATCATGTGCGCCTGGTTTGGCATCCTCGGGCTGCTGGGCATCATCAGCATCTGGCAAGCGCCGGCGGTGCTCGCGGCGCTCAATCCGGGCTATGCGCTGACCTTCCTGATCAGCCATCCGGGCACCAGTTTCCTGGCGCTGGGTGCGGTGGTCCTGGCGGTCACCGGCGGCGAAGCGCTGTATACCGACATGGGCCACTTCGGCAAATTCCCGATCCGCGCCGCCTGGTTTGCCTTCGTGCTGCCGGCTCTGGTGCTGAATTACTACGGTCAGGGCGCGCTGCTGCTTAAGGATCCCGGCGCGATCCAGAACCCGTTCTACCTGCTTGCGCCCGGCTGGGCGCTGATTCCCATGGTGATACTGGCCACGGCCGCGACGGTCATCGCCTCG
>DAITNL010000125.1:0-1861 GCA_036834665.1 Candidatus Competibacteraceae bacterium
GGGCATCGGGATGCGGATAGTGATTGGAGACGAAGGCATCGCGCGGATCCTCACGCGCCAGGATCACCGGCAGGCCGAGCCCGGCGGGAAATTCGACCGGCACATCCTTCATGGAATGCACGGCCAGATCGGCGCGGCCTTCGAGCAGGCCCTGTTCCAGTTCCTTGACGAACAGGCCCTTGCCGCCGACCTTGGCTAGCGGGCTGTCGAGGATCTTGTCGCCGCGGGTGAGCATGCCGATCAGCTCCACATGCAGGCCGGGATGGGCCTGCCGCAGGCGTTCGGCGACGTGTTCAGCTTGCCACAGGGCAAGGGGGCTTTGGCGGGTAGCGATGCGCAGGATGTCAGCGGGCATGGTCTGGTAAGCTATGGCGTTCTTAATTTAACCAAGCAGCATATCTTATGAGCGACACACAGACCAACAAGACCTGGGGCGGGCGCTTTACCGAAAGCACCGATGCCTTCGTGGCGGCGTTCACGGCGTCGGTGGACTTCGACCGGCGCATGTACCGGCAGGATATCGCCGGCTCCATCGCCCACGCGCGGATGCTGGCGCGGGTCGGCGTGCTGTCCGAGGCGGACTGCGCGGCGATTGTCAGCGGCCTGGAGACGATCCGCGCCGAGATTGAGAGCGGCGCCTTTGAATGGTCGGTGGCGCTGGAAGATGTGCACATGAACATCGAGGCGCGGCTGACCGCACGCATCGGCGATGCCGGCAAGCGCCTGCACACAGGCCGTTCGCGCAACGATCAGGTCGCGACCGATGTGCGCCTGTATCTGCGCGATGCCATCGACGCGATTTTCATCGAGTTGCGGCGACTGCTGGCCGGGCTGGCGACGCAGGCCGAAGTCGAGGCCGGAACCATCATGCCCGGCTTTACCCATCTGCAGGTGGCGCAGCCGGTGACCTTTGGCCATCACCTGCTGGCTTGGTTCGAGATGCTCAAGCGCGACTACGAGCGGCTGCTGGATTGCCGCAAGCGGGTCAACATCATGCCGCTGGGCGCGGCGGCGCTGGCGGGCACCAGTTACCCGCTGGATCGGGTCTACAGTGCGCAGTTGCTCGGGTTCAGTGCGCCGGCGGCCAACTCGCTGGATGCGGTCAGCGATCGCGATTTCGCCTTGGAATTCACCGCGGCTGCCGCGATCCTGATGACCCATCTGTCGCGGATGTCCGAGGAACTGGTGCTGTGGTCCTCGGCGCAGTTTGATTTCATCGACCTGCCGGATCGTTTCTGCACCGGCTCCTCGATCATGCCGCAGAAGAAGAATCCCGACGTGCCGGAACTGGTGCGCGGCAAGACCGGTCGGGTCAACGGCCACCTGATTGCGCTGCTGACGCTGATGAAGAGCCAGCCGCTGGCCTACAACAAGGACAATCAGGAGGACAAGGAACCGCTGTTCGATACCGTCGATACCGTACTCGGTTGCCTGCGCGCCTTTGCCGATATGGTGCCGGCGCTGCGTGCCAAGCGCGGCAATATGCTCGAATCGGCGCGGCGCGGTTTCGCTACTGCGACCGATCTGGCCGATTATCTGGTGCGCAAGGGCGTACCGTTCCGCGATGCCCATGAGATTGTTGGCAAGGCGGTGCGGCTGGGCGTGGAGAGCGGGCGGGATCTGGCCGAGATGACGCTGGCGGACCTGCAGCAGTTTTCGCCGCTGATCGAACAGGACGTGTTCGCGGTGCTGTCGCTGCAGGGCTCGGTGGCGGCGCGCGATGTGCTGGGCGGTACCGCGCCCAAACGGGTGCGTGAAGCAGCGGCGGCAGCGCGGAACTGGCTGGCAGCGGCTGAGTTGCCATGAATGGCCAGGCCGTCGTTTGATCTGCTCAGGAAACGGCGGTGGCGTGGTCTGATGG